>CAZDGH010000093.1:0-13878 GCA_964504805.1 uncultured Myxococcales bacterium
GCCGTCGCGGCCCTGCGCCGCCGGGCCCGTCCCGCCACCGGGGGCCGCGGGTGATCGCGCAGCTCGCCGGGCGGGTGGAGCGGAAGCTCGAGGGCAAGGTGGTGCTGTCGGTCGGCGGGGTCGGCTACCTCGTCCACTGCGCCGCCGACACGCTCGACCGGCTCCCGCAGGGCGGCGAGGCCTCGCTCCGGATCCACACCGCGGTCCGCGAGGACGCCATCGAGCTCTTCGGCTTCTCCGGCGAGCTCGAGGAGCTGCTCTTCCACGAGCTCATCCGCGTCCCCGGCGTCGGTCCCCGCACCGCCCTCGGGATCCTCTCGGGCGCGCGGCCCGAGGAGCTCGCCGCAGCCATCGTCGACGGCGATCTCGCCCGGCTGAAGAAGCTCCCGGGCGTCGGCAAGAAGACCGCCGAGCGCCTGATCGTGGAGCTGCCGGATCGGATCCGCCCCGCGCTCGGCGCGAGGGCCGCGTCGGCGGCGCCCGCCGCCAGGGCGCGGCCCCGGGCCGCCTCCGACGAGCTCCTCCTCGCGCTCGCCGACCTCGGCTACAAGCCGGCCGAGGCGGAGCGCCTCGCCGCCCTCGCCCGGGAGCGCGCGCCCGAGGGCGCGACCCTCGAGCAGCTCGTCCGCGAGGCGCTGCGCGCCCGCTGAAAACCGCGTAGGCTCTCTCGCGTCATGAGCCGCGGCGAGCTGGATCCCGAGAGCCGGGAAGGGGACGTCGAGGGGTCGCTCCGGCCGCGCTCGTTCGCCGACTACGTCGGGCAGAAGAAGGTCGTCGACAAGCTCCTCGTCTACGTGCAGGCGGCGCGCAAGCGCGGCGAGGCCCTCGACCACTGCCTCTTCTCGGGGCCGCCCGGGCTCGGCAAGACCTCGCTCGCCCACGTCATCGCCCACGAGCTCGGGGCGAAGCTCCACTACACCAACGGCCCCGCGCTCCAGAAGAAGGGCGACCTCGCCGGCATCCTCACCAACCTCGAGCCGCGCGACGTCCTCTTCATCGACGAGGTCCACCGGCTCAACCCGGCGGTCGAGGAGAGCCTCTACCCGGCGATGGAGGACTTCCGGTTCGACATCGTGATCGACTCGGGCCCCGCCGCCCGGGCGCTCCGGATCGATCTCCCCAGGTTCACCCTCGTCGGCGCCACCACCCGCACCGGCCTCCTCGCAGGCCCGCTCCGCGACCGCTTCCCGATCCTGGAGCGCCTCGACTTCTACCCGGTGGACGAGCTGCGCACGATCGTCGAGCGCTCCGCGAAGATCCTCGGCATCCCGGTGGATCCGAAGGGCGCCGCCGAGATCGCCCGCCGCTCCCGCGGCACGCCGCGGATCGCCAACCGGCTCCTCCGCCGCGTCCGCGACTTCGTCGAGCACGAGGGCAAGCGCGCGATCGACCTCGCCGGTGCCTCCGCGGCGCTCGCCCGCCTCGAGATCGACGCCGCCGGCTTCGACGCCATGGACCGCCGCCTGCTCGCCGCGGTGGTGGACCGCTTCTCCGGCGGCCCGGTCGGCCTCGACACCCTCGCCGCCTGCGTCGGCGAGGAGCCCGACACCGTCGAGGACGTCTACGAGCCGTACCTGCTGCAGGAGGGCTTCCTGATGCGGACGCCTCGCGGCCGGGTGGCGACGCCGCGCGCCTACGAGCACCTCGGCCGGGTGGCGCCGAAGAAGCCGCAGAGCGAGCTCTTCTGATGGAGAAATCGCGCTTCGCCAAGGACTTCATCTTCGAGGTGATGAAGGACAGCCAGCGCCTCCGCGCCGGCTTCCTGGCGGAGCGCGAGAAGTGGCTGCGCACGCTCGCGGTCGACGGCCGCGAGGAGGTGCTGTTCGAGTTCGAGATGCTGCTCCGCGGCCTCGAGCGCTACTTCAACCTGCACAACCTGCCGATCGTCGACGGCCGGGCGGTGATCGCCCGCGACTTCTCCGGCGAGCTCCGCGTCGTCCGCGACGCGCTCTCCCGCGCGATCGCGCTCACCAAGCTCCTCCTCGATCCGCCCACCGACCGCAGCTTCGTCTTCCGCCGCTTCGTCGAGGCGCGGCTCGCCGACGACCGCGCCCGCGGCAAGCTGCTCGAGGAGTCGCTGGAGCAGGGGACGCCGCAGGAGAGCCTCTTCCTCCTGCGCCAGGGCTTCGGCTCGCTCCGCGGCGTCGCCGACGCGGTCGGCAAGCTCCCCTACGTGAGCTTCCAGCTCTTCTCCGACCTCGGCCAGCTCACGGTCCGGGAGATCGCGCTCTCGAAGTACTTCCGGCCGTTCCGCGCCCTCGAGTTCCGGATCGAGTACGACCGGATCAAGAGCGTCCGGATCCTCGACGTGCTCCGGCGCATCCCCGAGGAGCGCGGGCGCCGGATCGTCTCGCTGGCGTTCCTCGGGCTGTTCCGGCTGCTCCACTACCTCCGCTACGTGACCTCGCCGGACCAGAAGGAGGTCGGGCGCCGCGCCCACCTCGTCCTGGCGCTGGTGAAGAGCGAGGCCACGAGCCTCGCGGGCTTCCTCGACCACGAGCTGCCCGGCCGCATCCCCGACGCCGATCCGCTGGCCGTGGCGGCGCGGCGCTCCGCCGCCGACCTGCACCACGAGGTCGGCAAGATCGTGAAGCACGACCTGGCCGCGGCCGGGCCGGGCGACGCCGACGCCGTCGCCCGCGCCCGCGAGGCGCTCGGCACGCTCTTCAAGCAGAACGTCGCCCGGCTCGCCCGCGCCTTCGACCCCGCGCTCGCCGGCGCGGAGCTCTTCGACGACTACGTCTCGCGCCGCGAGCAGGCGCTCCGGCTCCGGCTCGACCTCCACGCCTTCGCGGAGCTGTGCCGCCGCGCGAGCGCGCGGCTCCAGCTCCCCGGCGTCGAGGGCGAGGCGGCCGTGGTCGCGCTCCGCGGCTACATGGCCTACTTCCGCGACGTCTCGTACCAGCTGCTCCGCTACGGCGACTACGAGCCGTTCGACCGCTTCGTCGACATCCTCGAGGAGATGGAGGGGCCGGCGCCCTACCTCTCGCGCGCCGCGCTCGCCGACGGCTGTCGCACGCTCGAGGGCGTCCTCGCCCGCACCGCCGACCTGGTGTCCAACCGCGAGGAGCTGAGGGACGCGCCGCCGCTCGAGCCCGCCGAGGCGTCGAGCCTCGCCGACCGCTACCTCGCGGCGCCGGCGCGGTCCGCGGAGGCGTCGGGTCAGTAGTTGCGCCAGGGCCCGCGGCCGACCCGCCCGGCCCGAGGGTCGCTGCGCCAGCCGCCCTCCTCGTCGGTGCGCCAGATCCGGCCCGCGAGCGGCTTCACCAGGATCACCCCGGCGACGAAGCCGCCGATGTGCGCCCAGAAGGCGACGCCGGACTGCGCGCCGAAGAGCCCGAGGATCTGCATCACGAACCAGATGCCGAGGAAGAACACCGCGGGGATCCACATCAGGCGGATGAAGACCACGATCGGCACCAGGGTGAGCACGCGCGCGTGCGGGTAGAGCAGGAGGTACGCGCCGAGCACGCCGGCCACCGCCCCCGAGGCGCCGACCATCGGGATGGTCGAGGCCGGGTCGGTGACGATCTGCGCCGCCGCCGCCGCGCCGCCGGACACCAGGTAGAAGAGGACGAACTTCACCTTCCCCATGTCGTCCTCGACGTTGTTCCCGAAGATCCAGAGGAAGAGCATGTTGCCGACGATGTGCCCGATGCCGCCGTGGGTGAACATGTGGGTCAGCAAGGTGAGCGCCGGCGGACCGAGGGCGTAGGGCGCGCGGTCGACGCCCGAGAGCAGCTCCGCCGGGATCATCCCGAGCAGGAAGACGGACCGCTCGAAGCCCGAGCTGATCTGGAAGAGGAAGACCAGGACGTTCGCCGCGATGAGGGCGATCGTCACGATCGGGAAGCTCCGGGTGGGGATGTCGTCCTTGAGCGGGAACACGTTCGACCTCGGGCGGGAGCGTGGCGAGGAGGAAAAATCGTCCTTGCAACGCCAGGTTGCTATGCTATAACGTGCCGCGTTGAAGCCCGGTCAGAATCGCCGAACTACCGAGTTTCGTTAGCTTTTTCGACCACCGAGCGCCTCCCGGGGAGGCGTACCCGATCTGCCGTGCCGCGGCGTCGGGGTGCAGGCCGGAGCGCCACCGGGCGTCCGGCGTTGGGGAGGGAGGCAGCACTCGCCCTGGCGTTCATGTCGCGGTCGGTCCGCGCCGATGTCATGGCCGGGCACCTCGCGAGACACGCCGGGAGCCGCGATCAGTCTGGAGAACGGCAGCAAGTACCAGGGGTTGCCGGATTGTCAGGCCCCCACTCCGGAGAGCGCGGCGACGGGGCACGCAGCTTGCCTCGTGGGCCGACCCGAAACGGTCCGCCAGCGGCGCGAGAGCCTCCCACGGAGAACGACCGAATGAGCCAGCTGAACCAGCGCACGCTCCTCGAGAAGGTCAGCTGCACCGGCATCGGTCTTCACTCCGGCGCCAAGATCGAGCTCACGCTGTGCCCGGCTCCTCCCAACACCGGCATCGTCTTCGTGCGGACCGATCTCCCGCACCCGGTGGAGATCCCGGCGAAGCCGGAGTTCGTGGTCGACACCACGCTGGCCACGACCATCGGCAAGGGCAACGTGCGCATCGGCACCATCGAGCACCTGATGGCCGCGCTCGCGGGCCTCGGCATCGACAACTGCCGCGTCGAGGTCACCGGCCCCGAGATCCCGATCATGGACGGCTCGGCGGCCCCCTTCGTCTACCTGGTGAAGACGGCCGGCATCGAGCTGCAGCGCGCGCTGAAGCGCTTCCTCGTCATCCGCAAGCCGATCTCGATCGTCGACGGCGACAAGGAGGTCCGCCTCCTCCCGGCGAACCAGTTCACCGTCTCCTTCACCATCGACTTCGATCACCCGCTGATCTCGGACCAGCAGTTCCGGATGGACTTCTCCGACCGGTTCTTCCACCGGGAGATCTGCCGGGCCCGCACCTTCGGCTTCCTCCGCGAGGTGGAGATGCTGAAGAAGATGGGCCTCGCCAAGGGCGGCTCGCTCGAGAACGCGATCGTCATCGACGACTTCTCGATCGTGAACCCGGACGGCCTGCGCTTCCCCGACGAGTTCGTCCGCCACAAGATCCTCGACTCCATCGGCGACATGTCGCTCTTCGGGATGCCGGTGATCGGCCACCTCGTCGCCAAGAAGAGCGGCCACGCGCTGAACCACAAGCTCGTCACCAAGGTGCTCGCCGATCCGACCTGCCACGAGATCGTGCAGGTCGAGGAGCCGAAGCAGCTCGATCGCCTCGACATCCGCGTCCCGGCCTGGGGCCTCGCCGAGCAGGTCGCGTAGCGCCGGATGGCAGCACCCACCACCCGCCCCGGCGAAGCGACCGACACCGGCAGGCTCCGCGTCCTCTCCGGCGTGCAGCCGTCGGGGAAGCTCCACCTCGGGAACTACATCGGCGCGCTCCGGCAGCACATCGAGCTGCAGGAACGGCACCCGGGGCACGTCTACTACTTCATCGCCGACTACCACGCGCTCACCACCGTCCACGACGGCGACGCGCTCGCCACCGCGGTGCGCGACGTGGCGATCGACTACCTCGCCCTCGGCCTCGATCCGAAGAAGGCGGTGTTCTTCCGGCAGAGCGACGTGCCCGAGGTGTGCGAGCTCGCGTGGCTGCTCTCGGTCGTCACCGGCATGGGCCTCCTCGAGAAGGCCCACTCGTACAAGGACAAGATCGCCAAGGGCCTCACCGCCTCGGTGGGCCTGTTCACGTACCCGATCCTGATGGCGGCCGACATCCTCGTCTACAGGTCGACGGTGGTGCCGGTGGGCGAGGACCAGGTGCAGCACGTGGAGTTCGCCCGCGACATGGCCGGCTCGTTCAACGCCGCCTTCGGGAAGGGCGAGACGCTGCTGCCGCTGCCGACGTACCGGCTCTCCGCGGGCAAGCGCGTGCCCGGCGTCGACGGGCAGAAGATGTCGAAGAGCTACGGCAACGCCATCGGCATCTTCGAGGAGGGGCCGGAGCTGAAGAAGAAGGTGATGGGGATCAAGACCTCGTCGATCCCGCTCGGCCAGCCGCTCGATCCCGAGAACGACACCGTCTACACGCTCTACAAGCTGCTCTCGTCGGAGGCCGAGGCCGCCGACCTGGAGCAGCGGTACCGCTCCGGCGCCATCGGCTACGGCCACGCGAAGAAGGAGCTGCTCGCGAAGATCGACGAGGTGTTCGGGCCGGCCCGCGCGCGCCGCAAGGAGCTCGAGGCCGACCCGTCGATCGTGAGCCGCATGCTCGAGGAAGGCGCGGCGCAGGCCCGGGCCGAGGCGCGCAAGACGCTCGACGAGTGCCGGCGCGCCTGCGGGCTGGGGCGCTAGAACACCAGGTTGACGTGGAGGCCGGCGAGGACGAGGCCGCCGGCCGCGTCGTCCCGGAGCTCCTGCAGGTACCCGGCGTGGACGCCGAGATCGAGGATCGGGAGCACGGTGAGCTCGAGCCCCGCGCCGCCCTCGACGAAGGCGCCCGAGGCGTTCACCGGCTCCACGCCCTCGGGCGCGCCGGCGGCGACCGGCGTCTCCGTCGCCGCCCAGCCGACGTGGGCGTAGGCGATCGGCTCGACGACGGAGCCGAGGCCGACCCGCGCGCCGCCGAAGCCGCGCACGAACATCGGCGGCCCGAGGGTCTCGCTCGGCGCGGGGAACCGGTGGAACGCCGCGCCGACCTCCGGCGCCAGCCGGATCGCGGCGAGGTCGAGCTGCCAGCCGAGGCGGATGGCGCCGCCGAGGCCGACGTCGCCCTCCTCGGTCGGGATGGCGGCGTCGGCGTCCACGCCGACGAGCAGGTCGGCGGCGGCGGGCGTCGCGAAGGCGACGGTGGCGAGGGCGAAGAGCGTGGCGAGCGTGCGCATGTTGCATCCTCCCGCGCGGGAGCCTATCAGGTGGCCCCGGCCCGCGACGTGCGTCGTGCGGGCCCTGCCAAGGAGCCTCCCGTGGAGCTTCCGTTCGCGATCCCCGGCCTGGACATGATCCCCGGCCTCGGCAAGAAGGACCTCGCCTCCGCGGGCCCGCTGCTCTTCTCGATCTGGCAGCGCGTCTCGAAGCTGCCCGGCGGCGGCAGGCTGTTCGGCAAGGTGATGGGGCAGGCGGCGCCGTACACCGGCACCATCGACCCCGAGGTCGTCGAGCTCCGGCCCGGGCACGCCCGCGTCCGGATGCGCGACCGCCGCGGCGTCCGGAACCACCTGAACAGCGTCCACGCGATGGCGCTCTGCAACCTCGCCGAGGCGGCGACCGGCCTCGCGGTGGTGACGAGCCTGCCGCCCACGGCCCGGGCGATCCTGGTGGGCTTCCAGATCGAGTACGTGAAGAAGGCCCGCGGCACCCTCATCGCCGAGTGCGACGCCGAGGTGCCGGACGCGAGCGTCGACCGCGACGTCGAGATCGAGGGCCTCATCCGAGATCGCGGAGGCGACGTCGTCGCCCGGGCGACCGCGCGCTGGCGCGTCGGGCCGGTGAAGCGCGCCTAGCGCTACGCGGGCGCGTCGACCCCGGCGGCGCGGAGGAAGCGCGCCGCCTTGAGCACGAGCTCCTCCCACTCCCGATCGGGGTCCGACCCGACGGTGATCCCGCCGCCGGCGCCGTAGAACGCGCGGCCCTCGCGGACGACCGCGGTGCGGATCGCCACCGACAGCGCGCACGAGCCGTCGGCGCCGGCGAGGCCCACCGAGCCGCAGTACGGGCCACGGGCCACCGGCTCGAGCTCGTCGATGATCTCCATGCTGCGGAGCTTCGGCGCGCCGGTGATCGAGCCGGCGGGGAAGAGCGACGCCACCAGCGCGGGGAGCGTCGAGCCCGGCGCCAGGGTGGCCTCGACCTCGCTGACGAGGTGGAGGATCCCCGGCAGCCGGTGCACGGCGAACGGGGCCGGCACCCGGACCGTGCCCGCGGCGGCGACGCGGCCGAGATCGTTGCGCACGAGGTCGACGATCATCACGTGCTCGGCGCGCTCCTTCTCGTCGGCGGCGAGCTCCGCCGCGAGCGCGTCGTCGTGGGCCGCGTCCCGGCCCCGCGGCCGCGTGCCCTTGATCGGCGCGCTCACCGCCCGGCGGGTGCGGGCGTCGTAGGCGAGGAGCAGCTCCGGCGAGGCGCTGGCGATCGAGACGCCGCCCGGCAGCTCCACGTAGGCCGCGCACGACGGCAGCGGGTCCGCGAGCGACGCGAACAGCGCGAGCGCGCTCCCGCGGCACGGCGCCTCGAGCCTCGAGGTGAGGTTCGCCTGGTAGGCGTCGCCGGCCTCGAGGTACGCGCGGATCGCGGCCACCGCCTCCCGGTGGGCGGCGCGCCCGAGCGACGCGCCGGCGCGCCCGCCCGCCGCCGTGAGCGCCGCCACCGCCCCGCCGCGATCGGCGGGGTCGAAGGCGCGGGCGCGCTCGATCCGGAGCGAGGCCGCGCGTGGGAGCGCGAGATCCTCCGCCGCCCGCGCCGGCCCGCGGAGGATCGAGCGGCCGAGCTCGTAGCCGAGCACCACCACCCGGCCGTGCGGCGAGGGCGCGAGCAGGCGCGTCCACGGCGCCGCGCCGTCGCCCGAGGGGACGAGCTCGTCGACGTCCGCCGTGCCGACGAGCACGCGGCCGCCGGCGAGGGCCGGGCCGAGGAGGAACCTGCGCCCCTCGGGCAGCGCCGCGAGCGTTCCGAGCCAGCCGAGCGCCTCGTCCATGCCCGCGAAGGTAGCGCGTTCGCTGCACGGCAGAAGCGCCGGCATTCCCTTGACCCACCGGGGGTTTCCTGGCTGACTGCACCGCTTTCCGGCCCGGCCGCGGGTCGATGGAGCTCCACCATGACCCGCCTGTTCCGCTCGTCCGCCGGCCTCGCGCTGGCCGCGGGCCTCGCCCTCGCCGGCTGCAACGGCGCCACCCAGGGCGCCGCCGCCACGAAGGCCACCGTGTCGGCCTCGCCGGGCGAGGATCCCTCCACGGTCGTCGCCACCATCAACGGCGAGAACGTCACCCTGTCCGAGCTCGACAAGCCGCTCCGCGGCAAGTTCCTGCAGCTCGAGCAGGAGATGCGCGAGCAGAAGCACAAGCTCCGCGAGGCGAGCCTCGACGCCCTCGTCGCCAAGAGGCTCGTCGACGCCGAGGCGAAGAAGCGCGGCCTCACCGACGAGCAGCTCATCCAGCAGGAGGTCGAGGCGAAGACGCCGCCGCCCACCGACGAGGAGCTGCAGCAGTTCTACGAGCAGAACAAGGCGCGGATGCCGGCGCCGTTCGAGATGATGAAGGACCAGCTCGCCCAGTACCTGCACCAGGACAAGAAGCGCCGGGCCTTCATGGCGTACTTCGACGACCTCAAGGCCAAGGCCAAGGTCGAGACGAAGCTGCCGGAGCCCGAGGCGCCGGCGATCGAGGTCGCCGCCGACGGCCCGTCGAAGGGCGCCCCCGACGCGCCGATCACCATCGTGACCTTCTCCGACTTCCAGTGCCCGTTCTGCTCGCGGGCGATCCCGGTGATGGAGCAGGTCCTCGCCGCCTACCCGGGGCAGGTCCGCTTCGTCTTCCGCGACTACCCGCTGCCCTTCCACGAGAAGGCCGGGAAGGCCGCCGAGGCCGGGCTCTGCGCCGACGAGCAGGGCAAGTTCTGGGAGCTGCACGACGTCATGTTCCAGAACCAGGACAAGCTCGACGTGCCGCAGCTCAAGGAGCACGCCAAGGCGCTGAACCTCGACGGCGGCAAGTTCGACGAGTGCCTCGACTCCGGCCGGATGGCGGAGAAGGTGAAGAAGAACATGGAGGCCGGCGAGGAGGCGGGCGTGAACGGCACGCCGGCGTTCTTCGTCAACGGCCGCCCGCTCTCCGGCGCGCTGCCCTTCGACGAGTTCAAGAAGGTCATCGACAAGGAGCTCGCCCGCAAGGGCCTCGGCGCCGGCGTGAAGGCGCCGAACTAGAGGGCCGGGAGCACGCGATGAGCGGCGTCGGCAGCGAGAGCTCGAAGCCTCTCGCCGAGCGGCGGAAGACCCGGGCGCTGAAGCTCGGCAAGCTGGACCTCGGCGGCGGCGCACCGATCCCGGTGCAGTCGATGACCACCTCGGACACCCGCGATCTCGAGGCGACGATCGCGCAGTGCCGGGAGCTGCAGGCGGCGGGCTGCGACGTCGTCCGCGTGGCGGTGCCCGACGACGACGCGGCGGCGAACCTCGCCGCGATCGCCAGGGCGGTCACCATCCCGGTGATCGCCGACATCCACTTCAACTTCCACCTGGCGCTGAAGGCGATCGAGGCCGGCGTCGCCGGCGTGCGCGTGAACCCCGGCAACATCGGCGGGCAGAAGCGCGTCCGCGAGGTGGCGAAGGCCGCGAAGGCGCGCGGCGTCCCGATCCGCATCGGCGTCAACGGCGGCTCGCTCGAGAAGGAGCTGCTCGAGAAGCACGGCTATCCGTCGCCCGAGGCGATGGTGGAGAGCGCCGTGCGGCACATCCGGATGCTCGAGGAGGAGGACTTCTTCGACATCAAGGTGAGCCTCAAGGCCTCCGACGTGCCGACGATGGTCCGCGCCTACCGGCTCGCCTCGCAGACCTTCGACTACCCGCTGCACCTCGGGGTGACCGAGGCGGGCACGCTGGTGCAGGGCGCGGTGAAGAGCGCCGCCGGCATCGGCATCCTCCTCGCCGAGGGCATCGGCGACACCATCCGCGTCTCCCTCACCGCCGATCCGGTCGAGGAGGTGAAGGTCGGGACGCTGCTCCTCAAGTCCCTCGGCCTGCGCCAGGGCGGGATGACCCTCGTCTCCTGCCCGACCTGCGGCCGCTGCTCGGTGGACATGATCTCGGCGACGGAGCGCATCGAGAAGGCGCTCCACGGGATCCAGGAGGAGGTCCACGTCGCGGTGATGGGCTGCGAGGTGAACGGCCCGGGCGAGGCCCGCGAGGCCGACCTCGGCGTCGCCTACGGCCACGGCGGCGTCGGCCTGCTCTTCAAGAAGGGCAAGATCGTGCGCCGCTTCCCCGCCGCCGACCTCGAGGGCGCCCTGGTCGACGAGGTGCAGAAGCTCGCCGCCGAGCGCCGCACCTCGCTGCCGGTGGTGAACGAGGCGGCGCCCGCGGCGAAGGCGCGCTCGTCGTTCCGCGTCGATCCGCCGCCGCCGCGCCTCCCCGCGGAGCGCCCGTCGTGGGTGCTCCCCGGCAAGGAAGGCTTCGACCCCCGCTGAACCGAGGATCCATGCGCTTCTCCAAGGCCTTCATCCCCACGCTGAAGGAGGTGCCTGCCGACGCGCAGGTCGCCTCGCACAAGCTCCTGCTCCGCGCCGGCTTCATCCGCCAGCTCGGCGCCGGCATCTACTCGTACCTGCCGCTCGCGCAGCGGACGCTGAAGAAGGTCGAGCGGATCGTCCGCGAGGAGATGGACCGCGTCGGAGCCCAGGAGTTCTTCCTGCCGGCGCTGCACCCCGCGGAGATCTGGCAGGAGTCGGGCCGCTGGGACGTCATGGGCCCGAACATGTTCCGGCTCAAGGACCGCAAGGGCGGCGACTACGGCCTCGGGATGACGCACGAGGAGATTTTCACCGTCATCGCCCGGTCGGACCTGCGCTCGTACCGCGAGCTGCCGCAGGTCTGGTACCAGATCCAGACCAAGTTCCGCGACGAGCCGCGGCCGAAGTCGGGCCTGCTCCGCGTGCGCCAGTTCACCATGAAGGACGCCTACTCCTTCGACCTGGACACGGCGGGCCTCGACAAGGCGTTCGAGGACCAGCGCCGCGCCTACCACCGGATCTTCTCCCGCGCCGGCCTCAGCTTCGTCGCGGTCGAGGCACACTCCGGCGCCATGGGCGGCTCGAAGTCCACCGAGTTCATGGTGAAGACCGACGCCGGCGAGGACGACATCGCGGCGTGCGCGAGGTGCGGCTACGCGGCCAACGTCGAGAAGGCCACGAGCAAGGTCGCGCCGGAGCAGGACGGACCGGGCCTCGACCGGCCCGAGAAGTTCCCGACCCCGGGCGTGAAGACCATCGACGACCTCGCGAAGCCGCCCCACGGCGTCTCCGCCAAGCGGCAGCTCAAGACCCTCGTCTACGTCTGCGACGGCAAGCCGGTGATCGCCGTCGTCCGCGGCGACCAGGAGCTCAACGAGGCGAAGCTCCAGAGCGCCACCTCCGCCCAGGAGGTCCGTCCCGCGCACCCGGAGGAGATCCGGCCGCTGCTCGGCGCGAACCCCGGCAGCCTCGGCGGGGTCGGCACCGGCGGCAAGGCGCCGCTCTTCGTCGACCTCTCGCTCGCCGGCCGCACCGACATGGTCACCGGCGCCAACGAGGACGGGTTCCACCTGAAGGGCGTCGCCGTGGACCGCGAGCTCGCCCACGGCGCCAGGGCGGACCTGCGCACGGTGAAGACCGGCGAGGGCTGCCCGCAGTGCGACGGCACCCTCGACGTCTACAAGGGGCTCGAGATCGGCCACATCTTCAAGCTCGGCACCAAGTACTCGGTGTCGATGAAGGCGAACGTCCTCGGCCCCGACGGCAAGGAGACGCCGATCGTCATGGGCTCGTACGGCATCGGCGTCGAGCGGGTGATGGCGGCGGCGATCGAGCTGCACGCCGACGCCGACGGCATCCGCTGGCCGATGTCGATCGCGCCGTACCAGGTCGCGCTGCTCTCGCTGCAGCCGAACGACGAGGCGGTGGCGAAGGCGGCCGACGAGCTCTACGCGGCGCTCGAGGCCGCGGGCGTCGAGGTGCTCTACGACGACCGCGACGAGCGGGCCGGGGTGAAGTTCAAGGACGCCGACCTGATCGGCCTCCCGATCCGCGTCGCCGTCGGCAAGAAGGGCCTCGCCGAGGGCAAGGTGGAGTGGAAGCTCCGCACCGGCAAGGACGTGACCCTGGTGCCGACCGGCGAGGTCGTCGAGCGGGTGAAGGCCGCGATCGGCGAGCTCACGCCGCGGGCGATCGAGCCGAAGGCGTAGCTACTCGAAGCACCGCCCCGCGTCGCCGCAGCGCGGGGTGGCGCAGCCCTCCTCGCCGGGGACGCAGAAGCAGCGGTCCTCGCCGAGCTCGCAGACCCCGTCGTCGGCGCAAGGCTCGCCGGCGGCGATGACGCGGGGCACGAGGCAGCCGAGTGGGCCGCCGCCGGGCGGCCTCGCGCAGACGAGGCCGTCCTCGCAGAGGCCGTCCCGCTCGCAGCTCTCGCCCTCGGCGTGGCCGCGGGCGCAGGTGCCGGTGCCGGGGTCGCACGACAGCCCCTCGGCGCAGTCGGTGGCGCAGCTCTCGCCCTCCTGCGCCCGGCGCACGCAGACGCCGCCCTGGCAGCTGCCGGTCGTGCACTGGTCGTCGCCGAAGATCATCGCGCCGAGGTCGTCGCCGCCGCAGGGACCGCCCTCGACCTGGGTGCCCGCGAAGAACGGGTCGCAGACGAGGAGCACCGGCGGCTTGCCGGCGTGGTGCCGCGCCACCTCGCAGCCCATCGACGAGACGCGGGCGACGCAGGCCTCCACCGCGGCCTCGTCGAAGGCGAGGTGGGGCAGGGCGAAGAGCGTCTCGAGCACGGTGGCGACGCCGCCGGCGCGGCACGCCGCCTCGCTCTCGTTGGCGGCGCAGCACTCGGCCTGCTTCGCGCACACCGCCGCGACGAGCTCGCCGGCCCCGGAGGCACCGCTCCCGCCGCCGCCGCCGTCCGCTTCGCCGCCCGAGGGGCAGCCGGCGAGGGCGAGGACGAGGAGCGGGGCGAGGCGGCGCATGGGACCTCCGGGACCCCGATGATGCCGCGCCGCGGAGCCGGGCGCGCGGGTTGCGGCCGGGCGTCGGCCGGCGGACAATCGCCGCCACGATGCGAGCGACGATCTCCCGCGAAGGTGGCGTCGCCCACGTGGAGCTCGCCGCTGACGCGCTCGAGGCCGCCGGCCTCGCCGCCGCCGCCGAGCTCGCCGCGATCCCCGGCCGCGGCCTGATCGTGCTCCG
>CAZDGH010000093.1:13888-15946 GCA_964504805.1 uncultured Myxococcales bacterium
CGGCTCCCTCGGCTCGATGAGCGTCGCCGAGGTCCTCGGCTTCGCGAACACCACCCTCAAGACCGGCCAGCTCGCGTTCCGCCTGGCGGGCGGCGTGCGCAAGAGCCTCTGGCTCAAGGACGGGCAGGTCGTCTTCGCGGCGTCGACCGATCCCGACGATCGCCTCGGCCCCGCCTTCCTCCGCGCCGGCCTGATCACCCTCGCGCAGCTCGAGGGCGCGGAGACGCTGGTGCGGGAGGGCAAGAAGCTCGGCAGCGCCCTCGTCGAGAAGGGCTTCGTGCGGCCCACCGACGTCTACGCCGGCGTCGCCCGGCAGGTCCGCCACATCGTGCTCACGCTCTTCGACGCCGCGGAGGGGCAGTTCTCCCTGGGCGAGGGGCCGGTGGAGCCGCCGTCGGAGGTGAAGCTCCCGGAGCGCACCCGCGAGCTCCTGCTCGAGGGGCTGAAGCGCGCCGAGCTCGTGGCCCGCGTCTCGGCCCTGGTGCCGGACGGCGACGCGCGCCTCGAGGCGCTGCCCGGCAAGGAGCCGCCGCCGCCCGGCCCCGAGGCGGTGCTGCTCTCGGTGGTCGACGGCAGCCGCACGGTCCGCGAGGCGATCGCCGCCTCTCGCCTCGGCACGTTCGACGGCCTCCTCGCCGTCGGCGCCGCGATCGAGGCCGGCCGGGCGCGGACCAGCGCCGGCGTGCGCCCGGTCCACGTCCACACCTTCGCCAAGGGCGAGACCGGCCCGAAGAAGGCCGCGCCGCCCGCGGCGACGCCGCCCGCCGAGGAGCCCGAGGCGACCGCGGGCGGAGGCCCGTTCGAGGCCTACCGGCGGGCGATCCAGCGCATCTTCGAGGTCGTCCGCGAGCACACCACCGTGGGCCAGGCGAACCTCGAGCTGTTCCTGCTCGACCCGCCGCGCTCGCTGGAGAAGCTGCTCGACGGCGTCTCTCTCTCGACCGACGGCGTCCTCGACGTGGAGAAGCTCCGCAAGAACGCCGAGGCCGCGCACCGCGAGGGCGGCCGCGCCCGCGCCCTCGAGGCCCTCGAGCAGTTCCTCGCCTACGCGACCTTCGAGGCCAAGAACCTCCTCCCCGACGCCGCCGCGAAGAAGCTCCTCCGCGAGGTGGCGAACATCCAGCTCGGCCGCCGCTGACCCCGCCAGGGTCGGCCGGCGCACCTGCGGCCGGCCTTCCGCCCGCGCGCCCCGGTGCCAAGGTTTCTCCGGACGGACCGGGGAGCATCGCTTTCCGTGGCGCGGCGCGGGCGTGGAGGTGGGTATGGGCGGCGGGAAGCGGCACCTGATCTCTGTCATCGCGGCGGGCGCGCTCCTCGCGGGCTGCGCGGCCGGCGACGCGGAGCGGCCGAAGCAGGAGGCGGGCAAGGTCGCCGCGGCGCCGCTGCCTCCGGACACCTTCGTCGACCCCCAGCTCGGGTTCGAGATCAAGCGCCCCGCGGGCGAGGCCTGGCAGTTCTCGGCGGGCCACGCCGCCGCCGAGGGCATCGCCGTCCCGCTCGTCATCGTCCACCAGGAGACCGGCGCGCAGGTCGTCGTCCAGGTCGCCCCGACGGTGGCGAGCCCGGACGAGTTCGCGGCGCGGCTCGCGCTCGGCCTCTCCACCAAGCCCGGCTTCACCACCTCGCTGCCGGTGCCGACCCAGGCGGGCGGGACGTCGTTCCAGTTCGCGCTCGGCGACCTGGTGTTCGGGAAGGTCCGGATCCAGGAGGCCGACGGCGGCCGCACCTTCGTGCTGCTCGCCACCTGGCCGGCGAACGCGCCGGAGCAGATCGTCGCCGACGTCGAGCAGATCCTCGGCAGCCTGAAGCCCACCGGCGCGCAGGCGGTCGCGCTGCGCCGGCTCGCCCGGTAGCGGGGGCGCCTACTCCTCGTCGGGCGCCGCGCCCAGGCCGAGCTCCTGGGCGCGCTTCTGCACGGTGGAGCGGGCGATGCCGAGCTCGCGGGCCGCGGCGCGGCGGTTGCCGCCGGCCCGCTTGAGCGCCTTCACCAGCGCCTCGGTCTCGATCTGCTCGAGCGTCTTCCCGGGCAGCACGACGACGTCGTCGCCCGACGCCTCG
>CAZDGH010000094.1:0-15837 GCA_964504805.1 uncultured Myxococcales bacterium
CCGTCTCGTGCGTGCCGGTGCTCTCCGGCAGCGGCATCAGCATGAAGCTCCTCGACGCGCTCCGGGCGCAGGTGCCGGTGGTGGCGACGCCGATGGGCGCCCGCGGCCTGCCGGTCCGCGACGGCCGGGAGCTGCTCCTCGCCGACGGCCCGGACGCCTTCGCCGCGGCGCTCGCCCGGGCGGCCACCGACCTGCCGCTCCGGGAGGCGCTCGCCGAGGGCGGCCGGCGCTACCTCGCCGCGCGTCACACCCGCGGCGCCCTCGCGCCGGCGTACGAGGCGGTGGTCGAGGGCGCGGTCGCCGCGGCGCGCGTCCGGTAGCCAACGCGGCGGGTTCGCGGTATCTGAACGCCGCCATGGAGCCCGAGCGCGCCGCGCGCCTGCCCTTCCGCAAGGTCGCCTTCGTGATGCACTCGGGGTGGACCTTCCTCTTCCAGCGCGCGCACCACTTCGCCGCCCGGTTCCGCGCCGCCGGCGCCGAGGTCTCCGTCTTCGAGGTCTCCGGCCTCCGCTCCCGGGCGGAGAACCTGCTGCTCCGCCGCTCCTCGAAGGAGCAGCGCGACACCACCGATCACCTCTGGACCGCGCTCTACCCGTACCGGATCGCCCAGCGGCTGCCGGCGCTCGAGGCGGCGCTGCAGCCGGCGGTGGAGGCGTCGTTCCGGCGCTTCGTCGCGCGCCACGTCTCGGGCGACACGCTCCTCTGGCTGCACGGCGTCAACATGATCCTGCCGCCGGAGGTGCTGCTCGCCCCGTCGCGGCACGCCTCGCTCGTCGACGTCTGCGACGACTTCGCCGCGTTCTTCCCGGACGACGCCCGGATGCAGCGGAAGCTCGAGGGCTTCGAGGACGGCACCGCCCGCGGCGTCGACCTGGTGGTGGCGAGCGCGGCGCGGCTCGCCGGGCGGCTGCAGGAGAAGAACGCGCGCACCGCCCTGGTGCGCAACGCGGTGTCGCAGGCGTTCCTCGACGCCGGCGCCCGCGCCGCGCGGCACCGGCGCCCGGGGGCGGGACGGAAGCTCGTCGTCGGCTACCAGGGCGCGTTCGCCTCCTGGCTCGACTTCGAGCTCGTCGGCGCGCTCGCCGATCGGCTCCCGCACGCGGAGCTCCGGCTCATGGGCCGCGTCTACGCCGACGTGCGCGGCGACATGGAGCGGCTCTGCGCGCGGCCGAACGTGCGCCACGTGGGCCTCGTGCCCCACGACGAGCTGCCGGCGGCGCTCGCGGAGCTCGACGTCGGCCTGGTCCCGTTCCGGATCAACGAGCTCACCCTCGCCACCGATCCGATCAAGCTCTACGAGTACCTCGCCTGCGGCGTCCCGGTGGTGGCGACGCCGATGCCGGAAGTGGAGCTGCGCAAGGAGGACGGCGTCGTCGCCGTCGCCTCGGACGCCGAAGGCACCGCCCGCGCGGTGGAGGCGCTCGGCGCCGTGCGCCGCGAGCCCGGCGCCCTCGGGCGCCGCATGGCGCTCGCCCGGGCGAACACCTGGGACGCGCGCTTCGCGCAGGTGCTCGAGGCCCTGCCGCGGTGAAGCCCGGGCTCGCCCGCGCCGGCAGGGCGGCGCTCGCGCTGCTCCCGTGGGCGCTCGTCGTCGCCCTCGCCGTCTGGAAGCAGCGCGCCGCCGCCGAGGAGGTGGACCCGTCGCTGCTCGGGCGCCCCGGCAAGCTCTACGTCCTCGGCACCGTCGGCGCGGCCCTCGCGGTCCTCGCACCGGCCGCGCTCCTGAAGGCCCACCGCCTGCGCGTCGCGGCGGCCGCCCTCGTCACCGGCGTCGTCGGCTTCTTCTGGCTGTCGAACCTGCTCGCCTACCGGCAGTTCGGCGACATGGCCTCGGTGGCGCTGCTTCGCTTCTCGCACCAGCTCGGCTCGGTGTGGGGCTCGGTCGAGGCGCTGGCGCGGCCGGCCGACGCGCTCCTCTTCGCGGACGCGCTGCTCCTCGCGGCGCTCGCCGCGGCCCCGGGCCTCGCGTCCCGGGCGCTGCCGCGTCCGCCCGCCGTCCTCGCGGCGCTCGCCTGCGCCGCCGGCGTCGGCCTCTGCGCCTTCGCCGCGGCGAAGAGCCCGCGGCTCGCGCTCCGGTACGTCGGCAACAGCCAGATCGTCGGCGACGTGGGGCTGCTCGTCTTCCAGGCCGCCGACGCCTACGCCTACGGCGAGCGGCTCCTGGCGCCGAAGGGCGCGCCGCCCGAGCGCCTCGCCGAGCTCCGCGCCGCGCTCGACCGCCGCCGCGCGCAGCCCGGGCCGCTCTTCGGCGCCGCCCGCGGCAAGGGCCTGGTCGTGATCCAGCTCGAGTCGCTGCAGGACTTCGTCCTCGGCCTCGAGGTGGACGGCCAGCCGGTGGCGCCGAACCTGACGAGGCTCGCCGGCGAGAGCCTCCGGTTCCGCGCCTTCCACCACCAGACCGCCCAGGGCGCGACCAGCGACGCCGACCTCCTCGCGAACTGCTCGCTGTTCCCCACCCGCACCGGCGCCGTCTACTTCGACCACGCCCAGAACGACTTCCGCTGCCTGCCCGAGCTGCTCCGCGAGCGCGGCTACCGGACGGCCGCCTACCAGGGCATGCGCCCCGACTACTGGAACCTCGGCGCGGTCTACCCGCGGGTGGGCTTCCAGCGGTACGTGAGCCTGAAGGAGCTCGCGCTCGACGAGACCGTCGGCCTCGGCCTCTCGGATCGGTCGTTCGTGCGGCAGGTGCTCCCGAGGCTCGCCGAGGATCCCGCGCGCTCCTACGCGTTCGTGGTGACGCTCTCCTGCCACCACCCGTTCGACTTCCCCGAGCTGCCCAGGACCCTGCGCCTCGGCGCCCTCGAGGGCACCCGGCTCGGCGCCTACCTGCAGTCGGTGCGCTACGCCGACGAGGCGGTGGGCGCGCTGGTCGAGGGCTTGCGCGCGTCCGGCGCCCTCGACGAGGTGGTGCTCGCGGCCTACGGCGATCACCAGGGCCTCACCCGCGCCGGCTCGAACCTCGCCGACCTGCTCCCGCTCGCGCCCGACGACGAGGCGGGCTGGTTCCTCGCCGAGAAGCGGGTGCCGCTCCTGGTGCGGCTGCCCGGCGGCGCCCACGCCGGCGAGGTCCACGATCCGGGCGGGCAGGTGGACCTCGCGCCGACGCTCGCGGGCCTGCTCGGCCTCGACCTCGGCGAGACCGCGTTCCTCGGCCGCGATCTGCTCGCCGGCGCGCCCGGCGAGGTGGCCTTCCCGCAGGGCGCGGCCCTCGATCGCGAGCACCTGTTCCTGCCCGGCGGCGACCTCGGCCGGTGCTACCATCTGCCCGATCGCGCGCCCGCGGACGTCGCCGCCTGCGCCGCGCTCCGGGAGCGCGCCGACGAGGCGCTCCGCGTCTCCTGGGAGATCGTCGGCCTCGACCTCGCACCCGCGCTCGCCGGAGCCGCCCCTCGATGACCGCCAGGAAACGCGTCGTGGTGATCGCCGGCACCAGGCCGGAAGGGATCAAGCTCGCGCCGGTGGTCCGCGCGCTGCGGGCGCGGCCCGATCGGTTCGACTGCACGCTGGTCTCCACCGGGCAGCACCGCGAGATGCTGGCGCAGGTGCTCGAGGCGTTCGAGCTCGCGCCCGACCTCGACCTCGGCCTGATGCGGCCGGGGCAGGACCTCACCGACGTCACCGCCGGCGCGCTCCTCGGGCTGCGCGGCCCGTTCCGCGAGCGGCGGCCGGACTGGGTGATCGTCCAGGGCGACACCACCACCGCCTTCGCCGCGGCGCTCGCGGCGTTCTACGAGAAGATCCCGGTGGCGCACGTGGAGGCGGGGCTCCGGAGCGGCCAGCGGTACGCGCCGTTCCCGGAGGAGGTGAACCGCCGCCTCGCCGACCAGCTCTCCGAGCTCTTCTTCGCGCCCACCGAGGCCTCGCGGCGCGCGCTCCTCGCCGAGGGCTTCGATGCCTCCCGGATCGAGGTCACCGGCAACACCGTGGTCGACGCGCTGCTCGTGGCCCGCGAGAAGGTCCGCGCCGCGCCGCCGCCGATCCCGGGCCTCGACGAGGCGGCGCTCGCCGGCAAGCGGCTCGTCCTCGTCACCGGCCACCGCCGCGAGAGCTTCGGCGAGGGCTTCGAGGCGATCTGCCGGGCGCTGCTCCGGATCGTCCGCGCGCACCCCGACGTCGCCGTCGTCTACCCGGTGCACCTGAACCCGAACGTCGACGGCCCGGTGCGGAAGCTCCTCGGCGGCGAGCCGCGGATCCAGCTGCTCCGGCCGCTCGCGTACCTGCCGTTCGTCTCGCTCCTCGCCCGCTGCGACCTGGTGCTCTCCGACTCGGGCGGGGTGCAGGAGGAGGCGCCGAGCTTCGGCAAGCCGCTCCTGGTCATGCGCGACGTCACCGAGCGCCCCGAGGGCGTCGAGGCCGGCGTCGCCCGGCTCGTCGGCACCACCGAGGCGCGGATCGTCGCCGCGGCGTCGGAGCTGCTCTCGGATCCGGCGGCGTACGCGGCGCTCTCACGGGGCGTGAACCCCTACGGCGACGGCCGCGCCTCGGAGCGGATCGCCGACCGGCTCGAGGCCGAGCCTTGACCGAGCGGCTCCGGGTCGGGCTCGTCACCTACGCGCTCGAGGCCGGCGGGATGGAGACGACCCTCGTGCGGCAGGCGAAGGCGCTCGCCGCCGCCGGCCACGAGGTCGAGGTCGTCACCACCGTGCAGGAGGGCGCCTGGGCGGAGCAGGTCCGGCGGCAGGGGCTCCTCGTCCGGCACGTGCGCGCCACCTGGCCGCAGCGGCCCCTCGGCGTGCCGAACGCGCTCCGCGTCGCCCGGTTCGTCCGGGAGCGCCGCTACGACGCGCTGTTCCTCCACCACGCCCCGTACCTGCAGGCGACGCTCGGGCTCCTGCCGGATCGCGTGCTCGCGTTCCCGGTGCTGCACAACGACCTCGCGCCGATCTACCGGGTCGGCTGCGGCAACGCCCGGACGTGGAACGCCGCGGTGGCGGTGGGGCCGAAGGTCGCCGCCGAGGCGCGGCGCCGCTGCCCCGACCGGCCGGTCGTCGAGATCCGCAACGGCGTCGAGGTCCCAGGCCGCGAGGGCCACGGCCACGCCTCGCCGCTCGAGGTGCTGTTCGTCGGGCGGCTCGCCCACGAGCAGAAGGGCGTCCTGCTCCTGCCGGCGATCGTCGCCGGCGCGGCGAAGGCCGGCGCGAGGATCTCGCTCACCGTGGTCGGCGACGGCCCCGATCGCGCGGCGCTCGAGCAGGGCCTCGCCGCGGCCGGGATCGAGGCGCGGCTCACCGGGCTGCTCCCGCCCGCCGAGGTGGCGAGGCTCCTCGCCCGCGCCCACGTGCTCCTGCTCCCGTCCTTCTACGAGGGCCTGCCGGTGGTGCCGCTCGAGGCGCAGGGCGCGGGCTGCGTGGTGGTGGCGTCGCGGCTCCCCGGGATCACCGACGTCGCCGTGGCCGACGGGGCGTCGGGGATCCTCGTCCCGCCCGGCGCGCCCGCGGCCTTCGCCGAGGCGCTCGCGGCGCTCGCCGGCGACGGCGCGCGCTGGTCCCGGATGTCCCGGGCCGCCGTCGCCCACGTGCGCGGGCGCTTCTCGGTGGAGGCGATGGGCGCGGCGTACCTCGCGCTCCTCGCGGACGGCCGCGCCGGCCGCTACCCGCTCCCCGCGCCGCGGAAGGCGGCGCTCCCGGTCGATCCCCTCTCGCTCTGGGGTGGCTTCTGAGCGCCACCGCCGCCCGCGCCGACGCCGGCGCCCGCCTCGGCAGCGGCGTGCTCTGGTCGCTGCTCGGGAGCGGCGGCACCTACGCCGTCGCGCTCCTCGCCGGCGTCGCCAGCGCGCAGCTCCTCGGCAAGGACGGGTACGGCGACCTGTCGATGGTGACCAGCACGCTGCAGACGCTCTCGGTCTTCGCCGGCGTCGGCCTCGGCACCACCGGCACCCGCTACGTCGCCGCCTGGCGGAGGGACGAGCCCGCCCGTGCCGGCCGCGCGCTCGCGCTGGTGCTGCTCTCGTCGGTGCTGCTCGGCCTCGCCCTCGCCGCCGCGATCGTCCCGCTCGCCGCCTCGGTGGCGTCGGCCGCCCTGGAGAAGCCGGGCCTCGCCGCCTCGCTCGCCGCCGGCGCGCCGCTCCTCCTCTCCACCGCGCTCGCCGGCACGCAGGCGGGCGCCCTCGCCGGCCTCGAGGCGTTCCGGGCGCTCTCGCGCCTCACCGTGCTCCGCACCGCGCTCACGGCGATCGGCACCGTCGGCGGGATCCTCGCCGGCGGCCTCACCGGCGGCATCGTCGGCGCCGGCCTCGCCGGCCTCGCCGGCTGCGCCGCCGGCCACGTGGTCCTCGCCGCGTCGTGCCGCGAGGCCGGCGTGCCGCTCGCGGCGAAGGGCGCCCTCGCCGAGGCCTCGATCCTCGGCCGCTTCGCGCTGCCCACGCTCCTCGCCGCGGTGGTGGTGACCCCGGCGCAGTGGGTCGCGCAGGCCGCGGCCTTCCGGCAGCCGGGCGGGGAGGGCGAGCTCGCCGTCCTCGGGGCCACCGGCCAGTGGCGCACCGCGCTCCTGGTGTTGCCCACGGTGCTGCAGCAGGTCGCGCTCCCGCTGCTCTCGTCCGGCGGCGAGGGGAAGGACGATCGCGGCGGCTGGGACGACGTGGTCGAGCTCTCGCAGGCGGCGGTGCTCGTCGTCGTCTACCCGGTGTGCGCGGCGCTCCTGCTGCTGGTGCGCCCGATCCTCTCGCTCTACGGCGAGGCCTTCCCCGCCGGCGAGGCGATCGCCGTCGCCGCCGTCGCCTCGGTGCTGCTCCAGTCCGCCGGCAACGCCAACGCGCCGGTGCTCCAGGCCAGGGAGCGGACGTGGCTCGGCCTCGTCTTCAACGCCACCTTCGCCGCGGTGCTGCTGGCGGTGGCGCTCGGCACCGTGGAGCGGTGGGGCGGCCTCTCGGTGGCGCTCGGCCTCGCCGCCGGCCACGCGCTCCTCAACGGCTGGGGCCTGCTCTGGCTGCGCAAGGACCTGCCGCGCGGGTTCGTCGGCCGCGCCTTCGCGGCGATGGCGCTCGCGGTCGGGCTCTCGGCGCTCGCGCTCGGCACGCCGGCGGCGCTCCGGCCGTGGCTCGCGCTCCCGGTCTCGCTCGCCACGCTCGTCGTGTGCTACGTGGGGCTCGCGCCGGCGGCGGCGCGGGCGCGCCTCGTCGGGCTCCCGCGGGCCGTGCTCGCCCGGCTCGGGAGGAAGCGATGAGCGGCGCCACCGCCGCGTGTCCGGTCTGCAGGAGCGAGGCGCCGCGCACCGGCGCGCTCCTCGGCCGCTACGAGCTCGCCGCTTGCGGCCGCTGCACGCTCCGCTTCGCGCCCGACGCCCTCGGCGCCACGCCGGACTACGACGACGTCTACGCCACCGACGAGTACCAGCGCAGCTGCGTCGACCCGCTCCGCGAGGCCGCCGATCCGGCGACGTTCGCGACCTGGGCCACCTACCGCCCGTTCTTCGCCCGCGTCGAGCCGAAGGCCGCGCCGCGGCTCCTCGACGTCGGCTGCGGCGTCGGCGCGTTCTGCCAGGCCGCGAAGCTGCACGGCTTCGAGGTCGCCGGCATCGACGTCTCCGCCACCGCGGTCGCCGAGGGGCAGGCCCGCGGCGACGTCCCGCTCCGGGTGGCGACGCTCGAGGAGGTCGTGGGCGCGGGCGAGCGCTACGACGTGGTCACCGCCTTCGAGGTGCTCGAGCACCTCTCGGACCCGGTGGCCTTCCTGTCCGAGGCCAGGAAGCTCCTCGGCCCCGGCGGCCACCTCTTCGCGACGGTGCCGCGCTGGGACAGCCCGACGGTCCACGAGGCGACGAGGCCCGACTGGCTCCCGCCGATCCACGTCTCCTTCTTCACCGCCGCCGCCCTCGCCGAGGCCGGCCGCCGGGCCGGCTTCCCCTCGGTCGAGGTCGGCGACGTGGTCGCGGATCCCCTCGTCCCGACGCCCCGCCGGGCGCTCGGCTGGCTGCTCCGCCGGGCGCGCCACGGCCGGCGGGATCGCCCGGGGCTCTTCCTCCACGCCCGGGCGTAGGTCGCGGCCGGACCGCCCGGCGTGCTACATAGGCGCCGTTTCCACGGTCGGAGGCGGATCCCTTGAGCAGCAGGGCGGCGCGTACCCTGGGCCTGACGGCGGCCCTCGCCGACCTCTTCCTCATGGTCACGGCGTACTTCGGCGCCTACGAGGTCCGCTACCACCTCGGCTGGTTCCCGGGCGTCTACAACTGGGACCGCTACCTGCTCCTGCTCGTGGTCGCCGCCCCGGCCTTCGTCGCCACCGGGACCTTCGCCGGGCTCTACGGCGGCAAGAAGCGGCCGCTCGGCCGCGACGTCGCCACGCTCCTCTACTGCGCGGTGGTCACCGGGATCCTCCTCGCCGCGCTGGCGTTCCTCCTCAAGCAGCAGCACCAGAGCCGGCCGCTGGTCGTCCTCTACATGGCGCTGGCGTTCACGCAGATGGTGGCGGTGCGGGTCGTCGTCCGCGCGCTCGCCCTCGGCGTGCCCGAGGAGCTCACCCGCGTCATCGTCGTCGGCAGCGGCGAGCAGGCCGAGGACATCTGCGACACCCTCGCGCGCAAGGCGGGGCAGGGCGTCGAGCTCGTCGGCCTCGTCACCGAGGAGCCGGGCGCGCCGGCGCCGAAGGGCGTGACGGTGCTCGGCTCCGTCGCCGAGGTCGAGCCGATCCTGCGCCGCGAGGTCGTGGACGAGGTGATCTTCGCGGTGCCGCGGACGCGGCTCGCCGACTTCGAGCACGCCTTCGCCATCGCCGAGGACCTCGGCCTCGACGCCAAGCTCTGCCTGACGTTCCTCCCGCACCGCATCGCCCGGGTCGACTTCGAGGAGCTCGACGGCACGCCGGTGCTGGCGTTCTCCACCGCGCCCGCGCACCCGGTGAAGCTCGGGGTGAAGCGCGCCTTCGACGTGGCGATCTCGTCGCTGGCGCTGCTCGCCTGCGCGCCCGTCTTCCTGGTGGTGGCGATCGCCATCAAGGCCGGCTCGCCGGGGCCGATCTTCTTCCGGCAGAAGCGCTCGGGCCTGAACGGCCGGGCGTTCACGATGCTCAAGTTCCGCTCGATGATCGTCGACGCGGAGGCGAAGCTCGCCGAGCTGGCCTCGAAGAACGAGATGGACGGGCCGGTCTTCAAGATCAAGGCGGACCCGCGGGTGACGCGGATCGGCGCCTTCCTCCGCAAGTCCTCCATCGACGAGCTGCCGCAGTTCTGGAACGTGCTCGTCGGCGACATGAGCATCGTCGGCCCGCGGCCGCCGCTCCCGCACGAGGTGTCGCGCTACGAGCGCTGGCAGCGCCGGCGGCTCTCGGTGAAGCCGGGCATCACCTGCACCTGGCAGATCAGCGGCCGCAACGACATCGACTTCGAGACCTGGATGAAGCTCGATCTGGCCTACATCGACCAGTGGTCGCTGTGGCTCGACCTCAAGATCTTCCTGAAGACGATCCCGGTCGTGCTGCTCGGCCGCGGGGCCCGCTGACGTGGCGGAGATCCGCCCCTTCCGCGGCCTGCGCTACGCGACGCCGCGCCTCGACCCGGTCCTCTCGCCGCCCTACGACGTCATCGACGAGGCCGAGCGCGACGCCCTCGAGGCGCGCGATCCGCACAACGTGGTCCGCCTCGAGCTCGAGAAGGAGCGGCCCGGCGACGGCGGCGCCGAGACCCGCTACTCGCGCTCGGCGCGCTGGCTCGAGGAGTGGCGGGCGCAGGGCGTGCTCGTCCGGGACCCGCGGCCGGCGCTCTACGCCCTCGAGCAGCGCTTCACCGTCGACGGCGAGCCGCACGTGCGCCGCGGCTTCTTCGCGCGGCTCCGGCTCCACCCGTTCGCCGACGGCGTGGTGCTGCCCCACGAGCGCACGCTGTCGGCGCCGAAGGCCGATCGCCTGGCGCTGCTCGAGGCGGTCCGCGCCAACGTCTCGCCGATCTTCGGCCTCTTCCCCGACGACGACGGCGCCGTCACCGACGCGCTCGCCGGCGCGCTCGGCCGCGCCCCCGACGCCGAGGGCCGCACCGCGAACGACGGGGTCGAGCACCGGCTCTTCCGCCTCGAGGGCGGCGGCGCGACCGCGCGGCTCGAGCAGCTGCTCGCGCCGAAGCGGATCACCATCGCCGACGGCCACCACCGCTACGAGACCGCGCTCGCCTACGCCGAGCGGCGCCTCGCCGAGGGCGCGCCGGCCGAGGGCGCGCACCGCTACGTGCTGGCGTTCCTCTGCGCGACGAGCGATCCGGGCCTCCGCATCCTGCCGACGCACCGCCTCGTCTTCGGCCTGCCGTCGCTGGACCCCGGCCGCTTCTTCACGCTCCTCGACGAGCACTTCGAGGTGCGCGAGCTCGAGGAGGACGTGCGCAAGCCCGCCGGCCGGGCCTGGGCCCTCCGGAAGCTGGCAGAGGCCGGCAGGGATCGCCACGCGCTCCTCGCGCTCTCCCGCGGCGACCGGAAGGCGCGGCTCCTCGTCCTCAAGGAGGGCCTGGATCTCGCCCACGTGGCGTCGCTCCCGAAGAACCCCACGCTCCGCGCCCTCGACGTGACGCTCCTGCACGGCCTCGTGCTCCAGGGCGTGCTCGGGCTCTCGCCGGAGTCGCAGGCGCGGAAGGAGAACCTCGCCTACGTGAAGGACGCGGGCGAGGCGATCGAGGCCGTGCTCGGCGAGGGCGGCTACCCGCTCGGCTTCCTGCTCAACCCGACGCCGATGTGGCAGGTGCGGGCCGTGGCCGAGGCGGGCGAGGTGATGCCGCAGAAGAGCACCTTCTTCTTCCCGAAGATCCCGACCGGCCTCGTCCTCAACGTCGTCGACCCGGCCGATCCGGCCTGACACCGCGACCGCGGGATCGTGGGGATTTTCCCCCACGGCCGACCCGTGGTAGGCTCTCGCCATCGTCCGGCGTGTGGTGGCCCAGCAGCGTGTCTCTCCGGGAGGCGCGGCTGCAGGGCCGCGCTGTTCCTGCGTTCCGCCGGCCTCGTCCGCAGGCCGTGCAGCCGGCCGAGGGCCCGCCCGACGGGCCCGGCCCGGGGCGGCGTCCGGGCGGCTGCCGCCGGTGGACTGTCAACGTGTCAGATTTGCCGCGATCTTCCGGGCGTTTCCGCCCCACCGGGACCGCCCGCAGTAGATCTTTCCGGCGCGGACGGTACGTCAGGGGGCTTCTCGCCGCCGCCGTTCCAGTTCCCACACGTGATCTCGCGTGGTTGCGGCGATCGCGGCGCCGGCCGCGCGTCGTGGCACGCTGCTCGCAAAGCCTCCTGTCGTGCGTCACGGACGACGCCACGGAGGTGAAAAACCCATGGAGTCGAAGAAGGCTGTCGAGCTCCTGGCCCTTCTCGCCCTCATCGAGGGCGGGACGGTCGACGCCGCCGAGGTCGTTCGTTGCGCCCGCCGTGGCAAGGTCCCGGTCCGCCGCCGCAAGGCACGGCCGAGCCCTCGCCGCCGGTGACCCCGCGCCGGGCCTCCGTACCCGTTCGCCCGGGTACGAGCCTGGGATCCCGCCTGAAGCCGCAGCGGCGAGTACCCCCGCACGCCGGACGGTACGCTGCGAGCTCTCCCCTCCCCGGTCGCGGGAGGGGCTCCATGGGCAAGCCGCACGGGCGCGAAGGCGCCCGTTCTCGTTCCTGGGCCTCGATGGCGTCGCCCGTGACCGACCGCTAGACTCCGCGCGTCCCCGAGACGCCGGAGGCTCGCGTTGCCGTTCCCAGAGGTCCGCGGCAGGCGGCTGCGCAAGGGCGCCGTGCTCCGCGACATGGTCCGCGAGACCACGCTCGCGCCGACCGACTTCGTCTACCCCGTCTTCGTCGAGCCGGGCCGCGGCGTGCGCCGCGAGATCGCGACCATGCCGGGGATCTTCAACCAGTCGATCGACACCGCGATCGAGGACTGCAAGGAGGCGTTCGACCTCGGCGTCCCCGCGGTGATCCTCTTCGGCCTGCCCGCCGCGAAGGACGCGACCGGCAGCTCCGGCACCGATCCGGACGGGATCGTCCCGCAGGCGATCCGCGCGCTGAAGGAGGCGGTGCCGGGCCTCTACGTGATCACCGACGTCTGCCTCTGCGAGTACACCGATCACGGCCACTGCGGCGTGCTCGCCGACGGCGACGTCGACAACGACGCCACGCTCCCGCTGCTCGCCCGGCAGGCGCTCGCCCACGCCAAGGCAGGCGCCGACATGGTGGCGCCGTCGGACATGATGGACGGCCGCGTCGGCGCCATCCGCCGCGCCCTCGACGACGGCGGCTTCGGCGGGACGCCGATCCTCTCCTACGCGGCGAAGTACGCGAGCGGCTTCTACGGCCCGTTCCGCGAGGCGGCCCAGAGCGCGCCGAGGAGCGGCGATCGCAAGGGCTACCAGATGGATCCCGGCAACGTCCGCGAGGCGCTCCGGGAGGTGCGGCTCGACCTCGAGGAGGGCGCCGACCTGGTGATGGTGAAGCCCGCGCTCTCGTACCTCGACGTCATCCGCGCCGTCCGCGACGAGGTCGACGTGCCGGTCGTCGCCTACAACGTCAGCGGCGAGTACGCGATGGTGAAGGCCGCCGCGCGGGCGGGGATGATCGACGGCGACCGGGTGACCCTCGAGGTGCTCACCTCGATCCGGCGCGCCGGCGCCGATCTGATCCTCACCTACCACGCGAAGGAAGCGGCCCGGCTGCTCGCGAAGGGCTGATGGGCCGACAGGGGCGAGACGGCGCGTCGAGCGCCCGCCGCGCGGGGTCGCCGTACCCGAAGGCCGAGCTCTTGCCGCGGGTGGTGGCGAAGCTCGGCGATCTGCTGGTGGCGGGCTGCTTCGCCTGGTTCGTGCCCGGCGTCGGCCCCGGCTTCGCGATCGCCTTCCTCCTGCTCGCCGACGGCCTACCGAACGGCCAGTCGCCGGGCAAGCGCCTGCTCGGCGTGAAGGTCGTCCACGTCCCCTCGCGCCGCCCCGCGTCGGTGCGCCACGCCGTCGTCCGCAACCTGCCCGTCGCGCTCGCGTTCGCCTTCGCGATGAACCCGTTCCTGGCGTTCGTCGCGGTGCCGATCGCGCTCTTCGAGCTGTACATGCTGTACGAGGACGGCCTGGGGATCCGCATCGGCGACGTCTTCGCCGACACCCAGGTCGTCGACACCAAGATCCCCCTCGCCACCGCCGACCCCGTACGACGCCTCTCCCGCGTGGCCCGAGAGGCCCTCTCGCCCGAGGTGGGCGAGCCGGCCGACGCCCACACGCGGGTGGCCCGCTGAGGACCCATGCGCATCGCGCTCACCCACAACCTGCGGCTCTCCGACTCCGAGGAGGAGGCCGAGTTCGACTCCAAGGAGACCGTCGACGCGCTGGCCGGCTCGCTGGAGCGGCTCGGCCACCGGGTCGAGCGGATCGAGGTCTCCGGCCCCGCGTCGCGCACCGTCTCGCGGCTCGAGGCCTACTCGCCCGATCTGATCTTCAACACCGCCGAGGGCCGCCGCGGCCGCTTCCGCGAGGCGTTCTACCCGGCGCTCTTCGACGAGCTCGGCATGGCCTACACCGGCTCGGACGCGTACGCGCTGGCGGTGACGCTCGACAAGCAGCTGACCAAGATGATCGTCGCGCAGCACGGGATCGCCACGCCGCGCTGGCAGTTCGTGGAGAAGCTCGAGGAGCTCGACCCGGGGCGCTTCTCCGGGCCGGTGCTGGTGAAGCCGAACTTCGAGGGCTCCTCCAAGGGCATCACCCAGGACTCGGTGGTCGACGAGCCGGGCCGCCTGGCGCCGACGGTGGCGGCGATGCTGCAGCGGTACCCGGCCGGCGTCCTCGTCGAGGAGTACGTCGCCGGCCGCGACGTCGCGGTGCCGTACCTCGAGCACCTCGCCGACGAGAAGTGCCAGGGCGTGCTCACGCCGACCGAGTACGTGATCGACGCCTCGATCGCCGGGCCGCGGCGCTGGGACATCTACGACTACGACCTGAAGTCGAAGCGCGAGACCGCGGTCTCGGTGCGCGCGCCGGCCGCGCTCGCGCCCGAGGTCGAGGCGGCGCTCCGGTCCGCGGCGCGGCGCGTCTTCCAGGTGCTCGACTGCCGCGATCTGGGCCGGATCGACTTCCGGGTCACGCCGTCGGGCGCGATCTACTTCCTCGAGATCAACGCGCTGCCGTCGCTCGAGCCCGGCGCGAGCCTCTACGCCGCGGCGGCGCTCGAGGGGCTGCACTTCGACGGCGTGCTCGACGCGGTGATCCGCAGCTCGATGAAGCGCTGCGCCATCAAGGACTCGCGGGCGACGCGGGCGCGGCCGAAGAAGACCGGGCCGCTCCGCGTCGGCTTCACCTTCAACGTGAAGCGGGTGGCGCCGACGCCGGACGGCGCGCAGGACGCCGAGGCGGAGTACGACTCGCCGAAGACGCTGCAGGCGATCCGCGAGGCGATCGCCTCGTACGGCCACGAGGTCGTCGACCTCGAGGCCAACACCGAGCTGCCCTCCATCCTCGCCGCCACGCCGGTCGACGTCGTCTTCAACATCGCCGAGGGCTTCAAGGGGCGGAACCGCGAGTCGCAGGTGCCGGCGCTGCTCGAGCTCCTCGACATTCCGTACACGGGCTCCGACCCGGCGGCGCTGGCCGTCGCCCTCGACAAGGCGCTCGCCAAGAAGATCGTCGGCACGCACGGCGTGCTGACGCCGAAGTACGTGCTGATGACCACCGGCAAGGAGAAGCTGCCGAAGGACGTGCGCTGGCCGCTGCTGGTGAAGCCGGTGGCCGAGGGCTCCTCGAAGGGCGTGGTGCGGAAGAGCGTCTGCGCCAGCGAGGGCGAGGTCCGCGACGTGGTCCGCTCGCTGGTGGAGAAGTACCGGCAGCCGGCGCTGGTGGAGGAGTACATCTCCGGCCGCGAGTTCACGGTGGGGCTGCTCGGCGAGCGGCGCCCCCGGGTGCTGCCGCCGATGGAGATCGTCTTCCTCGACCGCGACGAGCAGAACCCCATCTACAGCTTCGAGATGAAGCAGGACTGGGACCAGCGCATCCGCTACGACGCCCCGGCGAAGCTCGAGGATCGGCTCCGGCGGAGGCTCGAGGAGGCGGCGCGCGAGGTCTTCGTGGCGCTCGGCTGCCGGGACGTCGCGCGCATCGACTTCCGCATGGATGCCGAGGGGCGGGTCTTCTTCATCGAGTGCAACCCGCTGCCGGGGCTCACGCCGGGGTGGAGCGACCTGGTGATGATCGCGCAGGCCGCGGGCATGGACTACCGCACGCTCATCGGCGAGATCCTCGCCGGCTCGATCCGGCGCTACAAGGAGCGGGAGCGCGAGCGCCGCGCCCACGCCCGCGAGGTCGAGCCCGCCCGCGAGAAGCCGCGCGAGGCGCCCACCAGCGGCTCGGCCTGACGCAGCGCATACCGGCGACGCCGGCGACGACGGTCGGCATGTCGACAAATTGCTTTGCTTTCCGGATCCGGCTTGGTATCGATCGCGCGCCGTTTTCCACCGGGTGTGTCGGTACCGCGCACCCAAACCGTGGTTCCGGAGGGTTTCACATGAAGAAGATCCTCGTCGTTGCCGTCGCCGCTGCGACTGCCTCGGTCCTCACCGGCTGCGCCGGCATGGCGTTCGGCCCGGCCGGCGCCCCGAACGCGGGCCTCTACGCGTCGGGCTCCATCAACCGCTCGGCGGGCGGTGGCGCGATCGCCAAGAAGGGCGAGGCCTGCGCGTCCTCGATCCTCGGCATCATCACCACCGGCGACGCCTCCACCGGCGCGGCCGCGAAGAAGGGCGGGATCTCGAAGGTCGCCGTCGTCGACGCCGACTACTCGAACATCCTCGGCCTCTACGCCTCGTACTGCACCGTCGTCCACGGCGAGTAAGCGCTCGCTGCGAGACGTGCGCGAACGGCCGGCGCTCCCGCGAGGGACGCCGGCCTTCGTGTTCCTGGAGGGCCTCGCGCCGTCAGGCC
>CAZDGH010000095.1:0-15674 GCA_964504805.1 uncultured Myxococcales bacterium
ACGTCGGCGCCGCCCGGCGCGCCAGGTCCGGCGGCGCCCGGGGCGCCCGGCTGCTCCGCGTCGGTGGGGCCGCCGCCGAGCTGCGTGGCGACGACGATCGCGGCGGCGACGAGGCCCGCGCCGATGAGCGCGAGGCCGACGACCTTCCCCTTCCCCGAGCCCTTGGCGAGCGACGCCTCGTAGGCGTCGAGCATGCCCTCGTCGCCCGAGGCGGCCGGCTTCGGCGGCGCGGCGAAGAAGGCGTCGTCGGGGTCCTTCGGCCTCGGCGGCGAGACGCGGCCGAGCGGCTGGCCGCCGGGCATCGCCGGCGTCTCCGCGGCCCACGACGGCGGCGGCGCGGCCGGCGAGCCGAGCGGCAGCGGCGCGGGCGTCGCCAGCGGGATCGGCGCCGGCGGCCGCGCCTCGACGGAGAGCGGGATCGGCGCCGGCTCGGGCGGGACGTACGCCGAGGGCTCCGGCGCCCTGGCGATCTCCGCGGGCGGCGCCACCGGGAACGGCGGGGTCGAGCCGCGGACGTCGGCGCGCTCCTCCTCGACGCGGCGGCGATCGGCGTCGGCCTCCTCTCGCAGGCGCTTCTCGCGGGCGAGCCCGCGCTTCGGCGGGAACCGGATGATGTTCGGCTGGCCGTCGGCGGCGGCGCCGAGCGGCGCGGGCGCGGTCGCTCCCTGCGCGTCGGAGATGAGGCCGAGGAACGGTCCGCCCGGCGGCGGCGGCGGCGGCTCCGCCGGCGCGGTGCCCGGCAGCGTCGCGGGATCGAGGGCGAGCTCGCCGAAGTCGGCCTCGTTCGGCGGCGGAGGCGGCGGCGCGGCGTCCAGGTGCGGAGGCGGCGCGGCGTCCGGGGGCGGCGGCGCGGCCTCGGCCGGCGGCGGCACCGGCTCCGAGGTCGGCAGCGGCGGGAGCTCGTCGGGCGCAGGGCTGCCCCAGGCCGGGGTGAAGCTCCGGCCGCCGACCGCGGGACCGGCGCCCGCGGCCTCGTCGGCGCCCACCGGCCCGGCGAACCAGTCGACCGCGGCCTCCTGCGCGACCACGGCGGCGGGCGCGGCCTTCGGCGTCACCGGCTGGGGGGCCGCGTCCGCCGGCTTCTGCAGCCACTCGTCGACCTCGGGGGGCCGCTTCGGCGGCGGCGGCGCCTGCACCGCCGGGGTCGCCTCGCGGATGAGCCCCTCGAAGTAGAGCTTCGAGATCACCGAGAGCGCCGCCAGATCCTCGAAGTCGGAGTCGTCGACCACGCGCTCGAGATCGCGCTTGCCGTCGAAGAGCCGGAGCAGCGGGTTCACGTCGTCGGGGATCTCGGAGAGCCGCTCGGCGAGCTGCCGGTAGTCGACCTCGAAGACCGTCTCGAGCGGCGGGAGCTGCTCGAGCATCCGGCCCCACTCGTCGAGGCGCCGCATGCCCTCCATCAGCATGCCCTGCGTGGAGAGCTCGACGACGTCCTTGCGCTCGACGCCCTTGAACTCGATCTCGAACGTGCCCTCGCTCCAGTTGAGGAGCCGGTAGAAGGCGATCTCGCCGCGGAGCCGCCCGAGCTCGCAGTCGACGACCTTCCCGTCGCGGAAGAAGACGTCGGCCTTCTTGCCGTACTTGTCGCCGAGGTGGATGACGCCGGTCTTGCGGCCCATCTCGAACGTCTGGACGAGGTCCACGACGCCCATGTCGGAGAGGTTCCCGGAGAAGCCCGTCTTCTGATCGCGCTTCTCGAGCCGCTCCTTCTCCCGCTTCTGCAGGAGGATCTTCACCCGGGTGACGATCTCCTTGATGTAGATCGGCTTCGTCAGGTAGTCGTCGACGCCGAGCTCGAGGCCCTTCACCTTGTACTCGACCGACTTCTGGCTGGTCAGGAAGATGAAGGGGATCTCGCGGAGCTTCTCGCTCCCCTTGAGCCGCTTGCAGAGCTCGAAGCCGTCCATCTCCGGCATCTTGGTGTCGGAGAGGATGAGGTCCGGCGGCGAGATCTCGCACTTCTCCAGCGCGTCGAGGCCGTTCACCGCCGTGGTCACGGAGAAGCCGGCCTTCTTCAGGCTGACCTCCATGACGCGGAGGCTCTTGGGATCGCCGTCGACGAGGAGGAGGTGCTGCTTGGCCAAAGGGTCGCTCCCAACCGCCTCCGGCGCGCGCACCGGTTGCTGACCGAGCCGACAGAGCTCGCGCGGCATGATCCGGGCCGATCGGACGGGGTGTCAAGGAGATGGACCGCCCCGCTCGCGCGAGCTATCGGCCCGGCGGACGGCCCTCTGCTAGCCTGCCCCGCATGCGCGAGGACGCCCGCCGCCACGCCCGCCGCCGCATCGCCGTCGAGGTCCGTGCCAAGGACCGCTTCGGCCTCGGGCACCTCTTCTTCGACTCGCTCGACCTCTCCGAAGGGGGCGCCTTCCTGCGCTCGGACGTGCTCTTCGAGGACGGCGAGGGCCTCGAGCTCGAGCTCGCCGTCGGCGGCCGCGCCATCCACGCGCCGGCGCGGGTCGCCTGGGTGCGCCGGGTCCCCGGCGACGAGGCCGGCATGGGCGTCGAGTTCGTGGAGCTGTCGGCGGAGGACCGCGAGGCCATCGCCTCGTTCCTCGCCACGCTGGCGCCGGAGTAGCGCTACCCCTTCGCCTTGCGGTGCTGCAGCAGGCGCAGCTCCTGGTTCGCCTCGGTGTGCTTCGGGTTCGCCGCGATCGCGTCCTTGAAGTGCTTCTCGGCGCGGACGACGTTGCCGTCCACCCGCGCGATCACGCCCAGGTAGTAGTGGGCCGGCGCCGCGTTCGGGAACTTCCGCGCCAGCGCCTCGAGCTCGCCCTTCGCCTTCGAGGCCTCGCCGCCGCGGGCGGGATCGCTGTGCACCGCCCACGCCGCGTGGGCGAGGAGGTCGGGCCGATCGGCGAGCGCGGCTGCGGCGCGGTAGGCGCGCTCCGCCTCGACCCAGTCGCGGCGCTTCATCGCGACGTCGCCCTTGGCGATCTCGACCTTGAGCTCCTCCTCCTGCTGCTTCGAGAGGCCGCCCGAGGCCTGCCGCCGCTTCAGCTCGGCGACGTACGCCTTGCGGCGCTCGTCGTCCTGCAGCACCTCGTACGCCTCGTTCACGGCGGCGAAGAGGTCCTTCAGCTTCTGGGTCAGGTGCGAGAGCGCGGGCGGGACCTTGTCCGGGTGGTAGAGCTTCGCCGCCTGGAAGAAGGCCTGCTTGATCTGGTCGCGGGTCGCGTTCGGGGTGAGGCCGAGCCGCGCGAAGTAGTCCTCCTTGGCGATCTTCGCGTGGCGGTCCTCGATCACCTTCGCCTGCTTGGCCTCCTCGCCCTTGAGGCCGACGACCGCCGGCGCCTCCGGCGGCGGGGGCGCGGCCGCGGGCGCGGGCTCGGGGGCGGCCTGCGCGTTCGGCATCCGGAGGCCGCCGGGGATGTTGCCGAAGGCGCGCTTCAGCATCCGCGCGCGCCGCTCGCGGGCCGCGGCCTCGTCGCTCTTGAACTGCGGCGGCGGCGCCTTGAGCGCGGCCTCCTTCGCCCGCCGCGCGGCCTCCTCGCGCTCCTCGCGGATCCGGCGCGACTCCTCCTCGGCGGCCCGCCGCGCGGCCTCGAGCTGCTCGACCTCCCGCTGCTGCGCGGCCATGAGCCGCGCCATCCGGTCCTGGGCGGTCTCCGCCGGCGTGGCGACCTCGAGCTCGATCGGCTCGTCCTCGATCGGCGTGACGCGCGCCGCCGGGGGCAGGATGGGCGAGGTCATCGCCCGGGTCTCCTCGACCGGCGCCGAGAAGACCGCCGCGCCGTTCCCGGCCGTGCGCGCCTGCGGCACCGGCGTCGGGGCGGAGCCGGGCGCCGCCGGGACCGCGAGCCCCATGAAGAAGAAGGCGGCGGAGAGCGGCAGCGCGCGCTCGGCCGCCGGGTGCCCGGAGGCGGCGAGGGTCTCCGGCCGCTGCGGCCTCGCGAGCCGCGAGGCGAGCTCGAGCTCCGGCGGCTCGAGCTGGAAGTGGCCGGCGAACTTCTCCCAGCCGTCGCGCAGCTTCAGGCCCTGCCCGGGCGGCAGCCGCGCCAGGATCCGCTCCGCCACCACGCGCCCGGGCGGCGCCGCGAGCGCGTCGAGGATGCAGCGGTGGGCGCTGATGCGGATCTCGTCGGTCCAGGCCGGAAGCTTCTGCTGGGGGGAGAGGCCGTAGCTGCCCTCCTCGAGCGCCGCCAGCGTCCGGATGTGGCTCTGCTGGTGCAGCGACAGCCCCACCTTCAGCCGCTCCTCGTCGAGCGCGCCGATGTCGAGCAGAGCCTGCCCCTGCTTCTTGCCGTCGGCGACCGCGGCCAGCGAGCGGTCGAGGGCGTCGATGTCGATCCAGCCGAGCTCGAGCAGGAACTGCCCGAGCGAGCGGAAGCCGAAGAAGATCTGGGCGCCGCAGGGCTGCCCGCCGCGCAGGTAGATCCGCGAGGTGCCGCCGTTGGCGTCGACGCGGAGCTCGCCCGAGACCCGCGCCCGCAGGGCCTCGATCAGGATCGCCGCGAGCGGCGAGGTCCTGATCGACCCACCCGACAGATCGCAGAGCGGCTCGGACACGGCCCGGGATCCTACACGAGCCGTGCGCGCGCGGAGATCTGTCGCAGCGCTTCGTAGGCGGCGATTCCCACGGCGGTGGAAAGGTTCAGCGACCGTGCACCGGGGAGCTGCGGTATCGCCACCGTGGCGTCGGGGTGCCGGGCGAGCAGGTCCTCGGGCAGCCCGTCGGGCTCCGAGCCGAAGACCAGGTGGTCGCCCGGCCGGAGCTCGGCCTCCCACAGCGTGCGACGCGCCTTGGCGGTGAAGAGGTGCACCCGCGGCCACGGGGCCTCGGCCTCCCAGGCGGCGACGTCCCGGTGGAGCCGGGCGAGCACCTGCTCCCAGTAGTCGAGGCCCGCCCGGCGCAGGTCCTTGTCGGCGACCGAGAACCCGAGCGGCTCGACGAGGTGGAGGCGGCAGCCGGTGACGGCGCACAGCCGGGCGACGTTGCCGGTGTTCGGCGGGATCTGCGGGTGGACGAGGACGAGGCCGAGCGGCGGCGCGGGCGGGACGAGCATGGGGGCGAGGTGATGCTAACCGCCTTGACGGCGTCGTGACGGAGTCTCGATCATCCCGGTCGTGCCCACCCGCTTCGTCGCCAGGAACGAGACCCGCAACGAGCTGCTCGCCGACAGGGCGGAGCGCGCCGACGCCGTGCTGGCGAGGCTCAAGGGCCTCCTCGGCCGGGACGGCCTCGGCGCCGGAGAGGGGCTGCACATCGTCCCGTGCAACTCCATCCACACCTTCTTCATGCGCTTCCCCATCGACGTCCTCTTCCTCGACGCCGACGGGGTGGTGATCCGCGCCCTCGACCGCGTGGTGCCGTGGCGGGCGACGCGGATCTACGGGAGGGCCGCGAGCGTGCTCGAGCTCCCCGACGGCGTCCTCCGCTCGACGGGGACCCTGGCGGGCGACCGGGTCTCCTTCCTGCCGCTCGCCGGCGCTTGAATCGGGGCGCGGGCCCGGGTTACTTGTTCTACCTCCCCGTTCCGCCGTGATCGCGGACACTTCCCGCCGTCCCGAGCCCTCGCGCATGCGCATCGAAGTCGCCGGCAGCACGCACGTCGGCATGAAGCGCAACCACAACGAGGACAACTTCCTCCTCTTGCCGGAGGAGAACTTCTTCGCCGTGGCCGACGGGATGGGCGGGCACTCCTCGGGCGAGGTGGCCTCGGGGATCGCGGTGCAGGAGCTCGCCGAGTTCCTGAAGATGACCGGGAAGGACCAGGACGCCACCTGGCCCTTCAAGATGGACAAGACCAAGAACTACGACGAGAACCGGCTCGTCGCCGCGATCAAGCTCGCGAACGCGCGGATCTTCGAGCAGGCGCAGTCCGACGCGAAGTACCGCGGGATGGGCACCACCCTCGTCACCCTCCACTTCGTCGAGGGCGGCGCCTACGTCGGGTGGGCGGGCGACAGCCGCGTCTACCGGCACCGGCAGGGCCAGCTCACGCAGCTCTCCGAGGACCACTCGCTCCTCAACGACTACATCAAGGCGAAGAAGCTCACCCCCGAGGAGATCGAGGCGTTCCCGCACAAGAACGTGATCGTGCGGGCGCTCGGCATGAAGGACGCGCTCCAGGTGGACGTGGTGCGCGACGCCCCGCAGCCCGGCGACGTCTACCTGCTCTGCTCCGACGGCCTCTCGGGCATGGTCCCCGACCCGCGGATCAACGACATCCTCGCCAAGACGGTCGACCTCGAGAAGGCCGTGCACCAGCTCATCGACAGCGCCAACGCCGCCGGCGGCAACGACAACGTCACCGTCGTGCTCGCCCGCTGGTCGGCGTCGTAGCGCGTCGTAGCTCGTCCCACCCGCACACACCCAGGGTGAACTTCGGGACTTCCCAAGAGCCCGGGCTTTTGCCAATATCCCGCCCGCGTCCCCATCGAGTGGGGCCGCCGCGACCCTCGCCGAGAAACCCCGCGCTCTGCGAGGGTCGCGCTTTTAATCCGCCGGATCCGGCTCAGGTCGCGAGCGAGCCCTCGAGCCGCACGCCCGCCCGGACGGTCGCTCCCGGACCGACCACCGCCTCGATCACCTCGCCCGCGACGGTCGCGCCTTCGAGCACGACCGCGCCGGGGCCGAGCCGCGCCGACGCGGCGACCCGGGCGCCGGGCCCGACGAAGCACGGCGCCTCGAGCCGCGCGCCGGGCTCGATCGTGGCGGTGGGATCGACGAGCGCGCCGCCCGGGCCGGGCCGCGCCGCGCCGGCCGTGTCGCCGATCGCCTCCGGCGAGAGCTTGCCGCGGAGGAGGTCGAGGTTCGCGGCGACGTAGCGCTCCGGCGTGCCCACGTCGGACCAGGCGCCGCCGGGCTCGAGGTGGGCGTGGACGTGGAAGCCCTGCTCGAGGAGCCGCACGTGGCCCTGGCGGTTGACGCACGACTCGCCCGACGGCGGGAGCACCGAGAAGATCGCCCCGCCGAGCACGTGCACGCCGGTGAAGAGGTGGGCCGTGAGCCGCTCGGTCTCGCGCACCGGCCTGCCCAGGCCGGCGATGCGGGCGACCCGGCCTCCCTCGTCCACCTCCACCGGCGCGAACGGCGCGCCGGGCGGCAGGGGCCGGAGCACCATGGTGGTGGCGGCGCGGCTCGCGGCGTGGGCGCGCACCGCGGCGGAGGCGTCCACGTCCGAGAGCACGTCGCCGTTGACGAGGAGGAACGGCGCGCCGCGGTCGAGGAGCGGCCGCGCGGCGGCGAGCGCGCCGCCGGTGCCGAGGATCGCCGCCGACTCGAAGGAGAGGTGGAGGGTGAGGCCGAGGGCGTCGGCCGCGCGCCGGGCGGCGGCGGCCACGGTGCCCGGCAGGTGGTGCGCGTTGACGACCACCTCGGTGGCGCCGGCGCGCTTCACCAGGTGCAGGTTCGCGGCGAGCAGCGTGGTGCCGAGGAGCGGCAGCGCCGGCTTGGCGATCCGGTCGGTGAGGGGCCGGAGCCGCGTGCCGAAGCCCGCGGCGAGCACCATGGCGATCACGAGAGCTCCGGCACGTGCCGGGACAGGATCCGCCGGAGGTCCGAGAGCTCGGGGCGCCGGGCGAGCGCCTCGCGCACGTAGCCGAGCGACGGCGTCACGTACGGCAGGAACGACGGGTTCTTCTTCACCCGGTCGATGAACACGAAGCGGCCGGCGTCCTTGAGCTTCCGCTGCACGGTGAGCAGGTGGAAGTCGGCGAGGAACGGCTCCGGCTCGAGCCGCGGTCCGCCCTCCTCGGCGAGGCGGCCGAGGTAGCGGCGGACCAGCTCCTCGACGAACGACACCTCGAGCTCCACGTACGAGTCGCGGAGCAGCGCCACCAGGTCGTACTGCCGCGGCCCCTGGAGCGCGTCCTGGAAGTCGATCACCACCAGCTCGTCGCCCGGGAGCAGCATCAGGTTGCGCGACTGGTAGTCGCGGTGGGTGAAGCCGCGGGGCAGCTCGGCGAGCTGCCGGCAGACCGCGTCGCCGAGCTCGTCGACCCTCGCCTTCTCCTCGCCCTCGAGCTTCACCCCGTGGCGCGCCTCGAGGCCCCACTCGAGGAAGTGGTCGAATTCCCAGCGGTAGAGGTCGAGGTCGAAGGCGCGGGTGAAAGCGAGGCAGCCCGCGTCCGGCGCGCGGTCGGTCCGCGCCCGGAGCGCGGCCAGGTGGTCGATCGCCTCCCCGTACAGCCGCTCGCGCCGCGCGGCGCCGCCCGGCGGCTGCGACAGGCCGGCCTCGAAGGTCACGTCCCCGAGATCCTCGAGCACCATGATCTGCGCCGCGGGATCGTACGAGTGGATCTTCGGCACCCGCACCCCGAGCGCCGCGAGGTAGCGGTGCACGTTCAGGAACGGCAGCTCCTTCGGCGCCTCGCCCTTGGTCGCCTCCTCGCTCTTCACCTCCTGCGGCATCACCATCAGCACGAAGGACGGGCCGCCCTCGCGGGCGACGCGGAAGTACGAGCGGTTCGAGGCGTCGCCCTTGAGCTTCTTCACCTGCCAGGGCCCGGCCTCGGGCAGGCCCGCGGCGCGGGCGGCGTGGGAGACGAGGACGTCGTGGGGTGCGTCGGACATGGCGCCGAGCATCGCACGGCGCCGCGCGGCGCGCGAAAGGTCGCGCCGCGGTTGCGCCCGGGGCCCGTCGTGATCTACACCCGCGCCCTTCCTGGCTCGGAGGCCGCGTGAACTACCACGAGAACATCCTGTCCTGCGTCGGCGACACGCCGCTCGTCCGCCTCAACAAGCTCGTCGGCCCCGACGACGCCACGGTGCTCGTCAAGCTCGAGTACCTGAACCCCGGCGGCGCCATCAAGGACCGGATGGCGATGCACATCGTCGCCAAGGCGGAGAAGGCCGGCCTGCTCAAGCCGGGCGGCACCATCGTCGAGAACACCTCCGGCAACACCGGCGCGGCGCTGGCGATGGCGGCGGCGGTGAAGGGCTACCGCTGCATCTTCACGATGCCGGACAAGATGTCGAAGGAGAAGATCGACACCTTGAAGGCGTTCGGCGCCGAGGTGGTGGTCACGCCGACGAACGTGCCGGCCGAGTCGCCCGAGTCGTACTACGAGACCGCGAAGCGCATCGCCCGCGAGACGCCGAACTCGTTCTACGTGAACCAGTACCACAACCCCGACAACATCGAGGCGCACTACCTCTCCACCGGCCCCGAGATCTGGAAGCAGACCGAGGGGAAGCTCGACTACTTCGTGGCGGGCATCGGCACCGGCGGCACGATGTCGGGCGCGGGCAAGTACCTGAAGGAGCAGAAGCCCTCGGTGAAGAACGTCGGCGTCGACCCGATCGGCTCCGTCTACCACTCGTACTTCCACACCGGGAAGCTGTCCGAGCCCCACGTCTACAAGGTCGAGGGCATCGGCGAGGACATGCTCTGCAAGGCGATGGACTTCTCGGTGATGGACGACGTGCGGCAGGTGGACGACAAGACCTCGTTCGTCCACGCCCGCCGCCTCGCCCGCGAGGAGGGCATCTTCGCCGGCGGCTCGTCGGGCTCCGCGGTCGCCGTCGCCTGCCAGCTCGCGCGCGAGGTCGGCAAGGGCAAGGTGATCGTCTGCGTGCTCACCGACGGCGGCAAGAGCTACATCTCGAAGTTCTACTCGGACGAGTGGATGCGCGACAACGGCTTCCTCGACGAGGAGGAGCGCCGCGGCGTCGTCCGCGATCTGGTCGCGCACCGCCGGGGCAAGGTCGAGGTCGCCAGGAAGGGCGAGAAGACCGCCGAGGTCGTCGACCGGATGAAGCGCTTCGGCTACTCGCAGCTGCCGGTGGTCGACGGGAAGGGCGACGCGGTCGGGATGCTCCACGAGTACGACGTGCTCGACGCGCTCGTCGGCGGCAAGCACAAGCTCGGCGACTCGATCGACCCGCTCGTCGCGCCCCTGCAGGGCGTGGTCGAGCTCGAGACGCCGATCGGCAAGCTCAAGGACGTCTTCGCCGAGGACAACGTCGCGGTGGTGAAGGAGGGCGGGAAGATCACCGCCATCGTCACCAAGATCGACCTGATCGAGTGGCTCGGGAAGCGCCCCGCCCGCGGCTGACCCGGCGCGGAAACGGCTCCCATACGGCGCGGATCCGGCGCCGCGCGGCCGTAGGCGGCGCGCGGAACCGTGGTATACCTGCGCGCCCCGGCGGCGGGCCTCACCTCACCGCGCCGGGCCCGCCGAGGAGCCATGGGCCAGGGACCGCACCGCTTCGACACGCTCGCCATCCACGCCGGCCAGACGCCCGATCCGACCACCGACGCGATCATGACGCCCGTCTACCTGACGTCGACGTACGTCCAGGACGGCCCGGGCGAGCACAAGGGCTTCGAGTACTCGCGCACGCAGAACCCGACGCGGTTCGCGCTGCAGGACTGCCTCGCCGCCCTCGAGGGCGGCAAGTTCGGCGCGGTGTTCGCGTCGGGCCTCGCCGCGAACGACTGCATCCTCCACGCGCTCTCCAGCGGCGATCACGTCGTCTGCTCGGACGACCTCTACGGCGGCACCTACCGGATCTTCGACAAGGTGTTCCGGCAGCTCGGCATCGAGTTCACCTACGTGGACACGACCCGCGCCGACGCCGTGCGCGAGGCGATCCGCCCCGGGAAGACCAGGCTGGTCTGGGTCGAGACGCCGACGAACCCGATGCTGAAGCTCGCCGACCTCCCGGCGATCGCGGCGATCTGCAAGCAGGCCGGGGTGATCTCGGTCTGCGACAACACCTTCATGTCGCCGTACTTCCAGCGGCCGCTCGAGCACGGCATCGACGTCGTCGTCCACTCGATGACGAAGTACCTGAACGGCCACTCCGACGTGGTCGGCGGCTGCGTCGTCACCAACGACGAGGCGTTCGCGAAGGCGCTCTACTTCCGCCAGAACGCCATCGGCGGCGTGCTCGGCCCGCTCGACTCGTTCCTCGTGCTGCGCGGCCTGAAGACGCTGCACGTGCGGATGGAGCGGCACGCGAAGAACGCGGCGCGGATCGCCTCGTTCCTCGCCGAGCACCCGAAGGTCGAGAAGGTGACCTGGCCGGGGCTGCCGTCGCACCCGCAGCACGAGCTCGCCAAGAAGCAGATGAAGGGCTTCGGCGGGATGATGACGTTCGTGATCAAGGGCGGCCTGCCCGCGGCCCGGACGTTCCTGAAGCGGGTGAAGATCTTCGCCTGCGCCGAGAGCCTCGGCGGCGTCGAGAGCCTCATCGAGCACCCGGCGATCATGACCCACGCGTCGGTCCCCGAGGAGACGCGGGCGAAGCTCGGCATCTCCGACGGCCTCATCCGCCTCTCGGTCGGGATCGAGGACGCCGAGGACCTCGTCGACGACCTCTCGCAGGCGCTCCGGGAGGCCTGACCGATGCCCTCTGCGATCCCCGCGAAGACGAAGCGCCCGGCCAAGCCTGCGGCGAAGACGGCGAAGGCCGCCTCGAAGCCGGCGAAGGCCGCGCCGAAGAAGCCGGCCAAGGCGCCGAAGCGGCCGCGGTCCGCCTCGGCGTTCGAGCCGCGCACGATCCCGGAGCGGCCCCAGGGCAAGCCGGACGACCCGCGGCTGGCGGCGGCCCTCGCGGCCCGCGAGCGGTGGCACGGCCGGAGCGGCCGGCCGGCGCTGAAGAGCGCGACGCAGGCGGTGGCCTTCGCCCGCGAGCGCCGCCTGGTGAACCTCACCGTGGCGTCGGCGCTGCCGAACCTCGTCGACCCGATCGTCGGCCGCAGCTGCACGCCGCAGGAGCGGCAGGGCGGCCAGCCGGCGGCGGTGCTCCAGGCGTGGTCGAAGGAGCTCGCCGCGGCGCCCGACCTGCTCCAGCTCCGGCTCTGCTTCGAGCAGCCGACGCTGGTGCAGGCCGAGCTCTGGCCGTCGGTCGCCGTGCTGGCGGCGCCGCTCGAGGAGAAGGCGCGGGCGGGCGGCGTGCTCAGCGCCGAGGCCGAGGAGGCGCTCGACCTGCTCGATCGCAAGGGCGTGCTCGCCACCGATCGGCTGCGCACCCTGCTCGGGCTCTCGGTGAAGGACTTCGCGCGGATCCAGGCGGAGCTCGAGGCTCGGCTGTGCGTCGTCGCCCGACCGGATCTCGACGAGGAGGACATGCCGATCACCGTCCTCGAGCCGCTCGGCCGCTGGGCGTCGCGCACCGTCGTCGGCCGGCGGCCGGATCCGGCGCAGGCGTTCACGCTGCTCTTCGCCGCCGCCGTGCGCGCGGGCGTGGTGCTCTACCCGGAGGAGGCCGAGTCGCTCCTGCCGTGGACCGCGCCGGAGCGGGAGCGGGCCATCGCCACCTCGCTCGAGGCGGGCGCGCACGTCACCTACGCCGAGGGCGGCGGCGTCGCCTTCGTCGCCTCGCCGGTCCCGCGGTAGCGCGCGCCTACGGCGCGGCCTCGGGGGGATCGGCGTACGGCGGCGGGACGTCCTCCGGCGCCCAGAGCCGCGCGGTCAGCTCCGCGGCGCCGAGCAGCAGGAGCAGCAGCGCCGCGAGCGCGAGCAAGAGCCGCGCCTGGGTGCGCGGCGGGTCCTTCGGGATCACCGTGTCGGCGCCGACCGAGCGCGCGTCCTCGGAGACGCCGGCGTAGCGGACCGCCCACGCGCTCGCCTCCTCGAAGCGGCGCTCCACCGCCGGGCGGTCGGCGGCCGCCACCGCGCGTCCGAGCTGCGGATCGAGGACGCGGTAGCCGAGGCCCGAGGCGATGGCGGCGGCGAGCTCGAGCGCCTCGCCCGCCTCCTCCGCCGGCGCGCCGTACGGCACGCGCACCACCAGGTACGGCTCGCCCTCGGCCGGCGCCTGGAGCGCCAGGGTCGCCCGGCCCGCGGACGAGAGCGGCACCGACGCCTCGCCGGCGCCCGGCGCGCCGCCCCTCGCCTCGAGCGCGGCGCGGAGCGCGGCCAGCACCGCGTCGCGTGCGGCGCCCTCGGAGGGCCGGACCTCGAGATCGTACGCCATGGCGAGATCGCCGCTCGATGCGCCTTGCGCGCCGTCGCGGGCGGTGCCGATGATACACCCATGCCGCTCGCGCTCGGTCGGTTCCGCCTCCACGAGGTCCGCGACGCGACCATCTCCCTCGACGGCGGCGCGATGTTCGGCATCGTCCCGAAGCCGCTCTGGGAGAAGCGGATCCCCGCCGACGCCCAGAACCGGATCCCGCTCGCGCTCCGCTGCCTGCTGATCGAGGACGGCGACCGGCGCATCCTCGTCGACTGCGGGATGGGCGACCTCTGGGACGAGAAGGAGCGGGGGATCTACGGCCTCGACCGCTCCGTGCACTCGCTCGACCGCGGCCTCGCCGCCGCCGGGACGTCGCGCGAGGCGATCACCGACGTCATCCTCACCCACCTCCACTTCGACCACGCCGGCGGCGTCACCCGGCGCGGCGCGGGCGGCGTGCCGGAGCTGGCGTTCCCGAACGCGACGCACCACCTGCAGCGCCGCAACTGGAAGTGGGCCCACGCGCCGACCGAGAAGGACCGCGGCAGCTACCGGCGCGAGACCTTCGCGGCGCTCGAGGCGAGCGGACGGCTGCACCTCGTCGAGGGGCCGACCGAGCTCTTCGAAGGGGTGCACCTCGTCGTCTCCGAGGGGCACACCGTGGGGCTGCAGCTGGTGCAGGTCGAGGACGCGGGGCAGTCGGTGCTCTTCGGCTCCGACGTCATCCCGACCTCGGCGCACCTCCGGCCGGCGTGGGTGGCGGCCTACGACCTCTACCCGCTGACCGCGATCGAGGAGAAGAAGCAGCTCCTCGCCCAGGCGCTCGAGGAGGACTGGATCGTCTTCTTCGAGCACGACCCGGACGTCGCCGCGTGCCGGGTCATCGAGAAGGACGGCGAGGTGGTGATGGGCGAGGCGGTGGCGTTCTGATGCAGCCGGTGAAGCTGGGCAAGAAGGGCGTGGACCGGGTCCGCGCCGGGCACCCGTGGATCTACCGCAGCGACCTCGAGCCCGATCCGGGCGACCGGATCGAGAGCGGCGAGGCGGTGCTCGTCACCGACCGGCGCGACCAGGCGATCGGCACCGCGCTCTACAGCCGGCCGTCGAAGATCGCCCTGCGCATGCTGGCGCGGCAACCGGTGGAGGTGGACCGCGGGCTCCTCCGCGGGCGGCTCGAGAGCGCGATCCGCCTCCGGGAGCGGCTCTTCCCCGGCGCCGGCGCGGTGCGCCTCGTCCACGGCGACGCCGACCTGCTCCCGGGCCTCGTGGTCGACCGGTACGGGAAGCACCTCTCGATCCAGACGCTGGTGCCGGGCTGGGAGTCGCGCAAGGAGCTGCTCTGCGACCTGCTCGAGGAGCTGTGCGCGCCCGCCGGGATCGTCGAGCGCAACGACGTCCGCGTCCGCGAGCTCGAGGGCCTCCCGCAGCGGAAGGGCGTGCTCCGCGGGAGCTACGCCGCCCCGACGATCCACGAGGAGGGCGCGGCCCGGATGGAGCTCGACCTGGTCGAGGGCCAGAAGACCGGCGCGTTCCTCGACCAGCGCGAGAACCACCTCCTCGCCGGCGGCTACGCCAGGGGCGAGGCGCTCGACCTGTTCTCGTACGTGGGCGGCTTCGCGCTGCAGCTCGCGCGCGGCGCCGAGAAGGTCGAGGCGGTGGAGATCTCGGCGCAGGCCTGCGCGGCGATCCGGCGGAACGCCGCGCTCTCCGGCGTCTCGAACCTCTCGGTCACCGAGGCCAACGCCTTCGACCTGCTCCGCGACCGGCTCGCCGAGGGCAAGCGCTACGACACCGTCGTCCTCGACCCGCCGGCGTTCGCGAAGAGCAAGGCGACGGTGCCCGCCGCGCTCCGCGGCTACAAGGAGGTGAACCTCCGGGCGCTGCAGCTGCTCCGCCCCGGCGGGATCCTGCTCACCTTCACCTGCTCGTTCCACGTCGGCGTCGACGCCTTCGAGGCGCTGGTCACCGACGCCGCCAAGGACGCGCGCCGCGACGTGCAGGTGCTCGAGCGGCGCGGGGCGGCGCGGGACCACCCGGTGCTGCTCGCCGCGCCCGAGACGCGGTACTTGAAGGGCCTCGTCCTCCGCGCCCCATGAAGACGGCGGTCCTCTTCGACCTCGGCGACGTGCTGGTGCGGCTGCGCTTCGAGCGCGGCCTCGCGCGGCTGGCCTCGTTCGCCGGCTGCGAGCCGCTGGCGATCCGCGACGCCGCGGCGCTCTACCTCGGCGAGCGGGCCCTCGCCTGCAACCGCGGCGAGCTCTCGCCGGCGGCGTTCCTCGAGGGGCTGTGCCGCTCCCTCGGCCGCGAGGTGCCGCTCGTCGACGCGGCCGAGGCCTGGTGCGACATCTTCGACCCGTGGCCGGAGATGGAGGCGCTCGCGGCCGAGGTGCTCGACGCCGGCCACCCGGTCTGGCTGCTCTCGAACACCGATCCGCTCCACTTCGGCCGGCTGCGCGAGCGGATCCCGGTGCTCGGGCGGTTCAGCGGCCTCCACCTGTCGTACGAGGTCGGGCTGACCAAGCCCGATCCCGCGTTCTTCGAGGCGTTCCTGCGGCGGAGCGGCCGGGCGCCGGAGACGTGCGCGTTCGCCGACGACCGGCCCGACAACGTCGCGGCGGCGCGGGCGCTCGGGATCGGCGCGCACCTGCACGACGGCGACGTCGCGGCGCTGCGGGCGTTCCTCCGGGAGCGCGGGGTGCCGGTCTAGCGCGCGGCGGCGGCGAGCTCCGCGGCGGCGGCGTCCGGCAGCGGCGCGGGCCCGCCAGCGAGGGCCTCGGCGAGCTCTGCGGCGGTCCTCGCCCGGCCCTCGGCCCAGAGCGGC
>CAZDGH010000096.1:0-15624 GCA_964504805.1 uncultured Myxococcales bacterium
TCGGCGGCTCGGGTGACGGCGCGGAAGCGGGCGCGGCGGCCGCGGCGAGGTCGATCGCCCGCGGCTCGAGGGCGGCCGCGCGCCACGCCGCGGGGCTTGCCGCCTCGGCCGGCGCGGCGACGCCCTCGGCGCGGCTCCCGGTGCCCCGCGGCTTCCCGCGCGGGACGGCGTGCGGGAACGCCGGCTCGACGTAGTCGCGGGCGAGGCCGTACTCGAGGTCGTCGCCGCGCACGTAGAGCAAGAGCCCGAGGATCCGCGCCAGCACGAACAGCGGGTAGAGCGAGAGGATCTCCGCGAGCACGCCCGGCAGGATCGGCACCGGCAGCCGCTTCAGGTAGGTGCCCGCCAGCGCCAGCGCGACCGCGACGAGCCCGACCGCGAAGGTGTACCCGAGCGCGACGAGGTAGTCCCTCCCGAGCCGCGCCACGTACCCGACCACGGCGATCGGGTTCAGCATCGCGAGGACGCCTCCCCCGGCGCCGGCGATGACGAGGCCGATCGGCAGGTACGCGGCGCCGACGGCGAGCGCGGCCCAGAGGATCGGGTCGGTGACGTAGGCGGCCGGCCCCGCCTCGGGGATCCCGCGGGCGAGGACGTAGGCCGCCGCCGGCGCGAGCGTCACCGCGAAGGCGGCGAAGCTGCGGAACGCCGGGCCGTAGACGTCGCCGATGTCGCGGAACTCCGGGGTGTCGATCCCGTCCTTCCCGATCGACGTGCTCCGGAGCAGCGAGAAGACGTAGGCCCAGGTGATGCCGCGGGCGAGGAGCCCGCCGAGCGACCCGGCGAAGCCGAGCACGTAGAAGAGGACGCCGGCGGCGGCCATCGCCAGGAGCCCGTGGCTGCCGAGGGGCCAGACGAAGGCGGACAGCGCCCGCGCCCCGAACGGAGTCCTCGACCGGTGCACCGTGATCGGGTGGGCGACACCGCCGCAGGCGACGCAGGTCACGAGCGTGCCGGTCCCGGCGCGGATCTCCGCGGCGCAGAGCTCACACAGGCTGTTCCCGCAGCCGCCGCACGACCACGCGGCGGGCGACGGGTGCGCCGAGCACGGCGCGGCGGCGTCCATGGGCCGCACGGTACCGGGCCGGCGACATTCGACGCCAGCGGCGAAGGGCCTCCGGGGGCTCGGACGTTCCTCCCTCTGCGAGGGGAACGGCCCGGCGCGATCCCGGGGGGGCGCGCCGGGCCGTTGCAGTCTCCGAAGGGCTCCTGGCGAGCGGGCGGGCGCCGCGACGCTCCCTGCGGGCGCGGGCGCCGGGTGCGTAGCTTTCGCCCATGCGAAAGCCCACGTCCCTGCTCCTCGCCGCCGCCCTCGCCGTGCTCGTCACCGGCTGCGGCGTCCAGGAGATCCCGCGGGCGGAGAACGCCGTCGAGGCCGCCTGGGGCGAGGTCGAGAACCAGTACCAGCGCCGGGCCGACCTGGTGCCGAACCTCGTCGCCACGGTGAAGGGCTACGCGGCCCACGAGCAGGCGACGCTCGAGGGCGTGCTCCGCGCCCGCGCCTCGGCGACGCAGGTCACCCTGAACCCGGACGACGCGGCGTCGGTCGCCCGGTTCGAGGCGGCGCAGGGCGAGCTCACCCGGGCGCTCGGCCGCCTGATGATGGTCTCGGAGCGCTACCCCGACCTGAAGGCCGACGCGCGCTTCCGGGATCTGCAGGCGCAGCTCGAGGGCACCGAGAACCGCATCGCCATCGCCCGGCGGCGCTACGTCGAGGCGGTGCAGCGGTTCAACGACCTGCTCACCGTGCCGCCGACGAGCTTCACGAACTCGCTCTTCTACCACCGCAAGCCGAAGGCGCAGTTCGAGGCCACCACGCCGGGCGCCGGGGCGGCGCCGAAGGTCGAGTTTTGATCGCGGCCGCGCTGCTCCTGTCCGCGGCGGCGGCGGCGGAGGTGCCGCCGCTCACCGGGCCCGTGGTCGACCGCGCCGGCGTCCTCTCCGCCGAGGACCGCGCGCGGCTCGAGGGCCTGGCACGGGCCGCGCGCGGCGACGGCAGCGGTCCCGCGCTCGGGTTCCTGCTCGTGCCGTCGCTCGAGGGCGAGCCGATCGAGAGCTACTCGATCCGCGTCGCCGAGGCGTGGCAGCTCGGCAGCGCCGAGAAGGACGACGGCCTGCTCTTCGTGGTCGCGGTCGACGACCGGAAGATGCGGCTCGAGGTCGGCGGCGGCCTCGAGGGCGAGCTGCCCGACGCGATCGCCGCCCGGCTCGTGCGCGAGACGCTCGCGCCCGCCTTCCGCGCCGGCCGCTTCGGCGACGGCCTCCACGCCGCCGCGACGCAGGCGCTGGGCGTCCTCGGCGTCCAGGGCGTGCCCGCCGCGCGGCGCCCTGCCCCAGAGCGCCAGGGCGGCCTGCCGCTCCTCGGGCTCGCGTTCTTCTTCCTGTTCTTCGTGATGCGCGGCCTCGGCGGCCGCCGGCGCTCGGGCCTCGTCTTCCTGCCGATGATGCTCGGCGGGCTCGGCGGCGGCCGCGGCGGTCACGGAGGCGGCGGCGGCGGCGGCGGCTTCTCCGGCGGCGGCGGCTTCTCCGGCGGCGGCGCCTCGGGGGACTGGTGAGGCACGAGCTGGTCATCGACGAGGCGGCGCAGGCGCGGGTGGCGGCCGCGGTGCGCGACGCCGAGCGGCGCTCGCGGGGCGAGATCGTCCCGCTGGTGGTCCCGCGCGTCGCCGCCTGGACCGAGGCCCTCGACCGAGGCGGGATCGCCGGCGCGATGCTCGCCACCCTCGCCGTCCTCGCCTTCGCCCCGCACGCCGAGCTCTGGATCCTCCCGGTCGCCCAGGTCCTCGCCTTCGCCGCCGGCTACCTCGCCGCGCGGTGGCCGCCGCTCCAGCGCGCCCTCGCCGGCAAGGCCGCGCTCCGCGCCGCCGCCCTCGCCCGCGCCAGGGCGGCGTTCCTCGAGCACGGCCTCCACCGCACCGCCGGCGGCACCGGCGTCCTGGTCTTCGTCGCCCTCCACGAGCACCAGGTCGTCATCCTCGGCGACGAGGCCGTGCACGAGCGGATGGGCCCCGCCGGCTGGGAGGCCGCCGTCGCCAAGCTCTCCGCCGGCCTCCACGACGGCCGCCCGGCCGACGGCTTCTGCGACGCCATCGCCCTCGTCGGCGACGTGCTCGCGACGCACTTCCCGCGCACCGGCGCCGAGGTGGACGCGAACGAGCTCCCGGATCACCTGCGCGTGCACTGAAGGGCGGCCGCGACCGCGGCCCACGCCGGCGCGCGGTGCTATCCTTCCTCCGTGGACGAGACGCCGGAAGAGCGCGCGGCGCGGCGCAGGTCGACGTGGACCGGCGGCCGCGTGCAGCCGCACGAGGCCGCGGCGGCGGACCTCGCCTTCTGGCGCTCGGCGACGCCCGAGCAGCGCGTCGAGGCGACGTGGGCGATGGCCGAGGAGGCCTGGCACCTCGAGGGACACGTTGGGCCTCTCCCCCGACTTCAGCGAACCGTTTGGGGCGTTCGCCGCCGCTGAGGTCCGCTACCTCGTCGTCGCCTTCGGCCGCGCGCCGGATCTCATGGACGTCGAGACGTTCGAGGAGCCGTAGCGCGTCGAGTGCGCGCAGCCGTGCCTGTCGGCACACCGTGCGCCAGAGCCGGTCGGTGCAGGGGCCGGGCCGCAGTGGGACGCGGCGGGGGGGACCCCGCTGCGGCCGCGTCCGCAGCGGGGTACCGCCAGCGAGGGACCCACGGAGGCCCGGCCCCTGCCCCGACCGGCGGTCCCTCCGATGAGACCGCGACGCAGGAACACGAAGGCCCCAGCCGCTCGAGAGCGACCGGGGCCGACGTGCCGCCGCGAGGCCGGGCCTAGCGGTTGAACTTCTTCATCAGGTCGCCGAGGCGCGCCTTCGAGGTGTCGCCGCCCTGCTTGCGCAGGTAGTCGCGGTAGTCGTCGCCGCCGGCGAGGACGGCCTTGACCGAGAGGGCGATCTTGCGGTCGGCGGTGTTGATGTCGATCACCTTGACCTCGATCTCGTCGCCCTCCTTCACCACGTCGGACGGCTTCTCCACGCGCTCCTCGCGGAGCTCGGAGACGTGGACGAGGCCCTCGATGCCGGCCTCGATCTCCACGAAGGCGCCGAAGTCGGTGACCTTGGTGACCTTGCCCTTGGCGACCGAGCCGATCGGGAACCGGTCGTGGATCGTCTCCCACGGATCGGTCTGGACCTGCTTGATGCCGAGCGAGAAGCGCTCGTTCTCGACGTCGATGTTGAGGACGACCGCCTCGACCTCGTCGCCCTTCTTGTAGATCTCGCCCGGGTGCTTGATGCGCTGGGTCCACGAGATGTCGGACACGTGCACCAGGCCGTCGATGCCCTCCTCGACGCCGACGAAGATGCCGAAGTCGGTGACGTTCCGGACCTGGCCCTTGATGACGGAGCCGATCGGGTACTTGTCCTCGAGGAGCGTCCACGGGTTCGGCTCGATCTGCTTCATGCCGAGCGCGATCCGCTTGTTCTTCGGGTCGATGTCGAGGACGACGGCCTCGACCGGCTCGCCGATGTTGATGAGCTTCGACGGGTGCTTCACCCGCTTGGTCCAGCTCATCTCCGACACGTGCACGAGGCCCTCGACGCCCTGCTCGAGCTCGATGAACGCGCCGTAGTCGGTGAGGCTGACGACCTTGCCCTTGACCCGCGTGCCGACCGGGTACTTCTCGTCGGCCCGGTGCCACGGGTCCTCCTGGATCTGCTTGAGGCCGAGGCTGACGCGCTCGGTGGCCGGGTCGAACTTGAGGACGACGACGCGGACCTCGTCGCCGACGTTGAAGACCTCGCTCGGGTGACCGATGCGGCCCCAGCTCATGTCGGTGATGTGGAGCAGGCCGTCGATGCCGCCGAGGTCGATGAACGCGCCGTAGTCGGTGAGGTTCTTGACCACGCCCTTGAGGATCGCGCCCTCCTTCAGCTTGAGGAGCGTCTCCTTCTTGAGCTCCTCGCGCTGCTTCTCGAGGAGGACGCGGCGCGAGAGGACGATGTTGCCGCGCTTCTTGTTGAACTTGATGACCTTGAAGTCGAAGTCCTTGCCGATGAACTGGTCGAGGTTCCGGACCGGGCGGATGTCGACCTGCGAGCCCGGGAGGAACGCCTTCACGCCGATGTCGACGGAGAGGCCGCCCTTGACCCGGCCGACGATCGTGCCGTGGACGAGCTCGTCGCGCTCGCACGCGGCGGAGATCTCGTCCCAGATCCGCATCTTGTCGGCCTTCTCCTTGGAGAGGACGACCATGCCCGTGTCGTTCTCACGGGACTCGAGCAGGACCTCGACCGGATCGCCCGACTTCACGTTCACCTCGCCCTTCGGCGTGGTGAACTCCGAGATCGGGATCTGGCCCTCGGACTTGTAGCCGATGTCGACGACGGCGAAGTCCTTGGTCACCTGGATCACGGTGCCCTTGACGATCTCGCCTTCCTTGAGGACGCCGTCGCCGCCGCGCTCCTTGAGCGACGCCTCGAACATCTCGGCGAAGTTCTCGTCCTGGCCCTCGATCCGGCTGGTCTCCATGTTCGACATTCTGGTTCGTGTCTCTTTCTTCTCGCTGCTACGGCGAAAGAACCCCTGGTCGTGTGGCCCGCGACGCCCCGGGGAGCGAAGGAATCGCGGGAAAATGCTCGCTTCTCGCGGGCCCATGCACAGCCCGGGCCCGTGAGGACGGCGGACCCTAGACGCGCCGCCCGAGCTTGTCAAGGCGCGCCGCTGGCCGTTTGTTCCGTGATCCCGGCCGCTTTCAGCGGTTCGGGTGGGTCGGCTCGAACGACGGCTGGTGGTACCGGCGCTCGGCCGGCCCCACGGAGAACGTGGCGAGCCTCGTGGCCACCTCGTCGATGACGTCGTCGGGCGTCGACGCGCCGGCCGAGACGCCGATCTCCGAGAGGCCCGCGAACCAGGCGGGGTCCAGCTCGTCCGCCCGCTCGACGTGGTGCACGCGGCCGGCCGGGAGCAGCTCGCTCGCGATCTCGGCGAGGTGCCGGGTGTTCGCCGAGGCGCGCCCGCCGACGACGACCACCGCCTCGACCTTCGCGCAGAGCTCGCGGACCTCGGTCTGCCGCTCGGCGGTGTCGTAGCAGATGGTGTTGACCGTCTTCACCTCGCGGAACCGCACCACCGCCTCGGCGACGATCGCCTGCAGGTGCTTCTTGTCGTTGGTGGTCTGCGAGACGATCGCGACCTTCTTCACGCCCGGCAGGTCGGGGATCGTCGCGCCGGCCGGCACGATCGTCACCGGCCCCTCGGCGTACGAGGCCACGCCCTTCACCTCGGCGTGCTTGGCGTCGCCGAGCACGATCACGTGGTAGCCGTCGCGGCTCATCCGCTGGACCATCACCTGCGGGAACTTCACGTACGGGCAGGTGCCGTCGACGACCTCGAGGCCGCGCGCCCTGGCGAGCTCTTGCTCGGGCACCACCGCGCCGTGGGTGCGGAGCACGAGGAGCGTGCCGTCGGGCACCTCCTCCACCCGCTCGAACTTCCGCACGCCCGCCTCCTCGAGCTTCGAGACGACCTGCGGGTTGTGGATCACCGGGCCGAGGGTGGCGACGGGGCGCGTGGCGCCGTCCGCCGTGTCGAACACCTTGGTGACGGTGCGGCGCACGCCCCAGCAGAAGCCCGCGGTCCTGGCGATGGTGATGCGCATGGCCGCGGTTCTAACCGGCGGCGGTGCCGGACGCCATCCGGGCCCGGGCGAGCGCCGCGATCTGGCCGACCACGCCGTCGAACGGCACGCCCGAGGAGTCGACCACCACCGCGTCGTCGGCGGCCTTGAGCGGCGCGAGCTCGCGGGAGCTGTCGTCGGCGTCGCGCTTGCGCTGGTCGGCGAGCACCTGGTCGAAGTCGACCCGTTGCCCCTTGGCGAGGAGCTCCTGGTGGCGACGGCGGGCGCGGACCTCGTCGGAGGCGGTGAGGAAGATCTTCAGGTCGGCGTCGGGGAAGACCACGGTGCCGATGTCGCGGCCCTCGAGCACCGCGCCCCTCTCGCTCGCGAGCGCGAGGCGCCGCTGCAGGTCGAGGAGGCCGGCGCGCACCACCGGCCGCGCCGAGACCGCGCTCGCCGCCAGCGAGATCTCGGGGACGCGGATCGCGGCGGAGACGTCCTCGCCGTCGAGGAGCACCGCCTGGGCGCCGCCGCCGAGGGCGCGGAACTCGATCCGGAGCGAGGCGAGCAGCTCGCCGAGCCTGGCGTCGTCGTCGACGGCGACGCCACGGCGCTGCGCCGCGAGGGCCACCGTCCGGTAGATCGCCCCGGTGTCGACCATGGCGAAGCCGAGGGCGGCGGCGACGCCGCGGGAGGTGGTGCTCTTGCCGGCGCCCGCCGGGCCGTCGATGGCCAGGAGAAAGGGCCGCCGGCGATCGCTCACGCCAGCACCTTGCGGAGCGCGTCGAAGAGGCGCTGGTGGTCCGCGGCGGTGCCGGTGTTGATCCGGGCGCAGGTCGCGAAGCCGTAGCCGCCCATCGGGCGGACGATGACGCCGGCCCGGAGCAGCGGCTCGAAGAGCGGGCCGGCGGGCCGGTGGAAGTCGACCAGGAAGAAGTTGGTCTGCGACGGCGTCACCGAGAGGCCGAGCTTCGGCAGCTCCGCCGCGAGCTCGGCGAGGCCCTGCCGGTTGAGCGCGTGGGTGCGCCGCACGTGGTCCTCGTCCTCGAGCGCCGCGACGCCGGCGATCTGCGCCGGCACCGAGACGTTGAACGGCATCCGGGTGCGGTTCACGTAGTCCACGAGCTCCCGCCTCGCCACGCCGTACCCGAGCCGCAGCCCGGCGAGGCCGTGGATCTTCGAGAACGTGCGCAGCGAGACCAGGAGCGGGAAGCGACCCCGCAGGGTGAGCGCGTCGGGGTAGTCGGCGGCGTCGACGTACTCGAAGTACGCCTCGTCGAGGACGACGATCGGGCCGCGGGTCGGATCGGCGCCGTAGACCGCCTCGAGGAACGCGACCAGCTCGTCCCTGGTGACGTAGGTGCCGGTCGGGTTGTCGGGGTTCGCCACGAACACGAGGCGCGTCTTCGGGCCGACCGCCTTCGCCATCGCCGGCAGGTCGTAGCGCTTCTCGGCGGTGAGCGGGACCTCGACGACCTTGCGCCCCACCGCCTGCGCGGCGAGGCGGTACATGATGAAGCTGCCCCTGGCGAGGAGCAGCTCCTCGTCGCCGTGGACGAAGGTGCGGATGAGCAGCTCGATGAGCTCGTTCGAGCCGGCGCCGACCATCACCTCGGCCTCGGGCACGGCGAGCTTCGCGGCCAGGGCGCGGCGCAGGTAGTAGCTCGCGCCGTCCGGGTAGAGGTGGAGCTTCCCCACCGCGTCGCGCAGCGCGGCGGCGGCCTTCGGCGAGGGACCGAGCGGGTTCTCGTTCGAGGCGAGCTTCACGACGTTCGCCACGCCGTACTCGCGCTCGGTCTCCTCGATCGGCTTGCCGGGGACGTACGGCGCGAGGGTCTCGATGAACGGGGGGACGAGGGCCAAGGTGAAGCCTCTGTGGTCCTGCGGGGGAGCTAGACCGCGTCCTCGTCGAACACGCCGAGGGCGCGGAACTTCCGGTAGCGATCGTCGACGAGCTCGCCGGGCGCGAGCGCCGCGAGCTCCTTCAGGTGCCGGCGGATGGCCAGCCCGAGGCGCTCGGCGGTGAGCTTCGGATCGCGGTGGGCGCCCCCCGGCGCCTCGGGGACCACCTCGTCGACGATCCCGAACTCGCTGAGATCGCCGGCGGTGATCTTCAGGGCCTCGGCGGCCTTCTCGGCCTTGGTCGGGTCCCGGTAGAGGATCGAGGAGCAGGCCTCGGGGCTGATCACCGAGTAGGTGGAGTACCCGAGCATCAGCACGCGGTTGCCCACGCCGATCGCGAGGGCGCCGCCGGAGCCGCCCTCGCCGATCACCGTGGAGACGATCGGGACGGTGAGCCGCGCCATCAGCTCGAGCGACTGGGCGATGGCCTCGGCCTGCCCGCGCTCCTCGGCGCCGATGCCGGGGTAGGCGCCGGGCGTGTCGATGAAGGTGAGGATCGGCCGGCGGAAGCGGTCCGCCAGCTCCATCAGGCGCATCGCCTTGCGGTAGCCCTCGGGGCGCGGCATCCCGAAGTTCCGCTGCATGTTCTCCTTGGTGGAGCGCCCCTTCTGGTGGCCGATGACGCAGACCGGCTGGCCGTCGAGGCGGGCGAAGCCGCCGACGATGGCGGGGTCCTCGCCGAAGCGGCGGTCGCCGTGGAGCTCGACGAAGTCGGTGAGGATGGCGCCGACGTAGTCGAGGGTGTAGGGCCGGGAGTGGTGCCGGGAGAGCTGGACGACCTGCCACCGGCTGAGATCGCTGAAGATCTCGCTCTGGAGCTTCTTGGCCTTCTTCTCGAGCTTCTGCAGCTCGTCGGCGAAGTCGACCGTCCCGCCGGTGGCGAGCTGGCGCAGCTCCTCGATCTTTCGTTCGAGGTCGAGCAGGGGCCGCTCGAACTCGAGCGCGTAGTGGCTCATCGGGCCGGGGGGTATAGCAGCGGACACCCCCCGCGTAAACGACGCTCTGCGGCAGGCTCCGGCCTTCCCCGCGCCCTCCGGCGTGCGCAACGTCGGCCGCGCCATGAACGAGCTCGCCGCGCTCCTCGCCGCCCTCGCGCTCGGCCACCCGGGCCACGACGACGACGGCCCCGCCTGCGTGCCGCCGCCCGAGCCGGAGCCGCACTGCCCCGCCGGCGCGGATCGGGCGATCGCCACGGTGGAGCTCGCGAGGGCGCTCCTGGCGAAGGGCCAGGCGCCGCTCGCCGTCCGCCTGCTCGCACAGGAGGCGGACGTGCGGCGCGACGCGGCCCTCGTCCTCGCCGAGGCCCTCGAGGCGCTCGGCGACGAGGCCGGCGCCAGGCTCGCCCGGGCGCGCGCCGCTACCCTCCCGTAGCGAGCGCGGCCGCGGCCGCCTCGCCCATGAGGCGCTGCCCCTCGACCGTCGGGTGCACGCCGTCGCGGCCGAGCCCCTCGGCGAAGCGCGTCGGGTCGTCGGGATCGCGGAGCACGAGGTCGAAGTCGACGACGCCGGCGACGTCGGCCCGGCTCCGGATCCACTCGTTCACCTCGACGCGGCGGCGCTCGATCCGCTCGGCGTCCTCGCCGCCCGCCTGCTGCGGAGGGAGCGTGCCGGCCCAGACGGCGCACGTCGGCGCGAGCCGCTCGTAGAGCGCGCCGAGCGCCCGCACCAGCTCCGCCGACTCGAGCGTGGCGAGGTCGGCCGAACCGAGCAGCACCACGCAGTCGGTGGCGCCGCGGAACGCGGGCAGCTCCTTCTCGAGCCGCCCGATCGCCTCGGCGACGCCCTGCCCCGAGACGCCGGCGTTCAGCACCGGGGCGCCGAGCTCGGCCTGCGCGACGCCCGGCCACGACGCGCGGACGTCGTTCCGCTGCTTGTCGACGAAGCCCTCGGTGAGGCTGTCGCCGAGGGCGACGATCAGGCGGCCCTTCGGCCCCTCGACGTCGACGCCGGCGACGAGGGTGGCGCGCTCCTCCGGCTCGCCCGGGAGCTCGCGCAGGTCGGCGCCGCCCGGCGCGCCGGCGAGGCTGCCCGGGAGCATCGGGTGCTCGCCCGAGGCGGCGGCGCCCTTCACGTCGAGCGTGATCAGGAGATCGTCGCCGGCCTCGACCGGCAGCTCGACCACGTCGCTGACGAGGAGCTCGCGGGGGCCGGCGCTCCGATCGCGGCGGCCGTCGAAGGTGAGCGGGACCGGCTCGCCCGCGGGCAGGCCGTCGTCGCCGGCGCGGGCGACGCTGGCGGCGAAGAGCTCGAGCGGCCCGTCGCCGGCCACGAGGCGCACCCGGAGGCGCTCGCCGCCCCGGCCGAGCGGCACCACCTGCCGGAGCGTCGCGGCGTCGAGGTCGCGCGAGAGGCGCAGCGGCTGGTGGTAGGCCGGGAGCATCAGCGGCTCGTCGGGCAGCGTCGGCCGCCCCGGCACGAGCGGCCTCATGTCCGGCACGCGGTCGGGCCGCCCCGCCGGCGGCACGACCCCGGGCGTGGGGACGTCGGGGACGCCGTCGCGGCTCGGGACCTCGGTCGCGGTCTCGGAGCAGGCGGCCAGGAAGCAGACGAGGAGCGCGGCGGATCGGTTCGTTCGCATGGCCGCCGGTAGGGCAACGGCCGTGCCGACGAGGATCCGCGGACTTGGGCGGCGGCGCGACCGGCGTACGGGGCAGCGGTGGAGCGAGCGACGGAAGCGCCGTGCCCACGGGAGGCACGACGCGCGCAGGCAGCCTGGGGAGCGGACGCTACGGGACCGGCGTGAGCTGGATCTCCACCGGGGTGGCGATCTTCTCCTCGATCTCGACGCCCTCGGCGCAGCCGTGGCCGATCGGGTTCTTCTCGTCGTCGACGGCGATCACCGAGATGGTGCGGAGCCCGATCGGGATGCCCGTGATGCGACCGCGGCCGCCCCCGACGTCGATGGTCCACTCGGAGAAGACGCAGAGCGCGGTCACGTCGGGATCGCAGCTCTGGGGATCGGCCGGATCGTGGGCCGGCGCCGCGCGGACCTCGAGCGGGTTCGCCATCAGCCGGGAGCAGCTCGCGGCGCTGCCGAAGATCCGCGCCTCCAGCTCGGCCGTCCCCGCGAGCGCGCTCACCCCGGAGATGTGCATCTCCACGTACCCGAGCGGCTCCTCGCCGCCGCACGAGACGAGCGCGAGCGCCGCCCCGATCGCGAGCCTCTTCACCACCGGATCACCCCCGGCCCCGCGGCGCGCACGCCGGTCACGGTGACGTCCATGCAGCCGGTGCCGGCGGCCGTCTCGTCGCACGGGATCCCGCCCTCCTCCTCGCCGGTGAGGAGCACGATCGCGAGCACCGCGCCGCCGGCCACCACCACGCCCGCGCCGGTCCAGAACCACCACTGCTCGAACACCGACTCGCCCTCGTCGTCGGTCTCGCCCGTCGTGCCGAAGTCGGCCGGCTCGTCGGGCTCTCCGTCGGCGGGCTCGGCGGTGAGCACCTTCGGCGTGCCGACCACCGCGAGGCCGGTGGCGCGGACCTTGGTCACCTTCGGCGTGCCCTCGGAGCCGAAGCGCGCCACGGTGTCGCCCTGCGAGTCCTGCGCCTCCAGGTAGAACTCCACCGAGCCCCCGGTCTCGGGATCGGCCGGCGGCGCCGGGATCTCGCCCTCGAAGACGGTGTCGTCCTTGGGCAGCAGCGTCGCCTGGGTCCAGCTGCCGCCCGGCGTGCGGAAGTGCACCAGCACGTCGACGATGTCGCCGGAGACCTTGCGGACCTTGAGCGGGATCGGCTGGCCGGCGTCGACCTCCTGCGGCCGGTCGACCTTGAACTCCGCGGTGCCCGGCATGTGGCGGCCGATGCCGACGCCGCCGCCGGAGGGCGGCGCGCCGCCGGCGCGCATCCGCTCCAGGAGATCCTTCGCCTCCTGCGGCGCCTCGTACGGCGCGATCACTTCCTTGTCGATCGCCAGCGCCTTCTGGAAGTACTCGCCGGCGCGCTTCTTGTCGCCGCTGCGGAAGGCGGCGACGCCGCCGTAGGTGTAGATGGCGAGCCGGTCGGCCTCGGCGAGGCCCTTGCCCTTGAGCGCCTTGTCGAAGAGCCGCAGCGCCTCGGCGTCGTCGCCGAGCTCGTAGGCGGCCATCGCGTTCGCGAACGCCTCCTCGTCGGCGAGGGCGAGGCCGGGCGCGCCGGAGAGCCCGAGCGCCAGGACGAGCGCCAGCGCCTTCTTCGCCGTGTTCCCGAGTCGTAGCTTCTGTTCCGCCAAGGTCAGCGCCCCACCGAGCCCCCGAGGGATCGCGCGAGATATCGCGAATTTTCCGCGCGATGCGTGAGCTTCGGATGCTAGCGAGCGGCGGAAGAGGCGGTCAAGAAACGTGTGATCCGCGCGGCCGCCTCCGCCGGCTCGGGAGGCCACGGCAGCCACTCCACCGCCTCGAGCGCGCGGAACCAGGTGAGCTGCCGCTTCGCGTAGCGCCGCTGCTCCTGGGCCGTGCGCGCGATCGCCTCCTCGAGGCCGATCGCGCCGGCGTCGACCTCGAGCGCCTCGCGGTAGCCCATGGTGCGCGCGAGCCGGTCGGCGGTCGCCGGCTCCCGCGCCAGCGCCGCCGCCTCCGGGACCAGGCCGCCCTCGAACATCGCCCGCGCCCGGGCGTCGACGCGGCGGTAGAGCTCGTCGCGCGGCGGCGTCACCCCGAGCACCAGCGCGCGGTAGCGCTTCGGCCGGCCGCGCTCCTCCTCGTGGAGCGCGGTGATCGGCCGGCCGGTGAGCGTGAACACCTCCAGGGCGCGGACGATCCGCACCGGGTCCCGCGGCGAGATCCGGGCGGCGGCGGCGGGATCGACCTGCGCGAGCTCCCGGTGCAGAGCCTCCGGGCCGACCTCGGCGATCCGCGCCTCGAGCGCGCCGCGCACCTCGTCGTCCCGCGACGGGCCGGCGAAGATCCCGTCGACGAGCGCCCGCAGGTAGAGGCCGGTGCCGCCGACCACGAGCGGGAGCCGGCCGCGCGCCGCGATGCCGTCGATGGCGTCGTCGGCGAGGACCGCGAACCGCGCCGCCGAGAAGTCGCCGCCGGGCTCGACGACGTCGAGCAGGTGGTGCGGCAGCGCCGCGCGCTCCTCGGGGAGCGGCTTGGCGGTGCCGATCTCCAGCCCCCGGTACACGGCCTGCGAGTCGCACGAGACGATCTCGACCTCCCGGCCGCCGGGGCGGAGGCCGCCGAGGGCGAGGGCGAGCTTCGTCTTGCCGGCGCCGGTCGGGCCCACCAGGGCCACGATCGGCGGGCGCTCCGCTGCCGTGCGCATCGGGCCCGGAGCCTACGGCAGGAGCGGGCTCTTCGCGCTCGGATCGCCGAGGAGCGCGAAGGTCGCCACGGTGTCCTCGTTGCCGACGCTCGAGGCGAGCAGCGCCTCCTGCGCCTGCCGGACCGCCTCGCCGCGGGTCGGCGCGCCGGCGTCGAGCGCCGCGATCACCGCCTCCGCGTACCGGGCGTGGCGGCCCATCGGCAGCACCGTCGTCGGCGACACCGTCGCCGAGAGGCCGCCCGCGGGGTTCGCGAGCAGCGTGAGCGCGACGGCCTCGCTGCGCGGGTCGGCGAAGTTGCCCTCCCAGCAGGTGGAGGTCACCGCCACCGGGTGCCGCCCGTGGGCGAGCGACCGCGCGCGGGGCACGTCGAGGAGCGGCGCGTCCCAGCCCCAGCCGCCCTGCCAGCCGTGGCCGACGAAGGCGACGAGATCGACGCCGCGGTGCAGCTCGCGGGCGAGGGCGCCGGGCGCGTCGCGCTCGGTGCGGGCGTGCACGCGGACGAGCGAGGCGGGATCGAGCGCGGCGGTGACGAGGTCGAGCTCCCGCTCGAAGGCGTCGGTGGGGCCGCCGTCGCTGCCGTCGGCGACGCCGAGGACGCGCGCCGACGGGGGCCCGACCTCGCGGGCGAGCAGCTTCGCCACCATCACCTCGAGCTCGGCGGCGTCGCGGGCCGGCAGCCGGCCGACGGCGATCGGCACCGACGAGCCGTCGCGCACGAACCACAGGTCCGACGGCGCCCGCAGCTCGAACGCCGAGGTGCGGACCATCTTCACCGGCACCTGGTCGCGGCCGCCGAGGACGCCGCGAGGATCCATGGTGCCGACGCCGGCCAGGAGCAGGTCCCGCGGCGGCGTGGCCCAGCTCGCGCGCGCGTGCTCGACGAGCGCGCGGAGGCCGTCGGGGCCGGGGTGGCCGTCCGCGAAGGCGGCGGCGATCGCCTCGACGGTGACGACCTCCACCGAGAGCCCCCCGGCGCGGCGCGCGGCGGCCAGCGCCTCGACGGCCGCCTCGTGCGCCTCGCTGGTGACCACGCGGAGGTCGGCGCCCGGGAGCCGCCGCGGGCGATCGCCGCGGTGGGCGCGCACGGCCGGGCGGTGGAGCGCGGAGCCGGTCGCCGCCTCGTAGCGCCGGGTGCCGATCGCCGCGTGCTCGAACGCGAGCACGAAGCCGCCCTTCCCGTCCGGGACCACCGGCGCGTCGAGCAGGCGCGGCCGCGACGGGTCGGTGACGTCGGCGAGGAGCACGTCGGCGGAGCGGAAGCCGGCGACGCGCACCGGCCTCCCGCCGGGCGCCTCGAACGCGAGGCGCCCGCCGCGGGCGACGAGGCGGCGCTCGTAGGCGACGCGCACGTCGTGGACGTAGACGTAGTCCGACGCGGCGACGCCCGCCGCGGCGATCACCTCGAGGACGTTCCGGCCCGACGGCTCGAGCGAGCCGGGCGGGAGCGTGACCTCCACCTGGTGCGAGACCTTGCCGTCCCACGACGGGAGCGCGACCGGCACGCCGTTCCAGCGCAGCTCGTAGCGGTGATCGGGCGAGCCGGGCGGGTTGCGGCCGCCCTGCAGCGACACCGCGAGCGTCGCCTCGGCGGCGACCGGGTCGGGGACCTCGACGACGAGGGCGGCGCCGGCGGTGGCGCGCACCATCGCCACCGCGTACGGGTCGTCGCCGTCCACGTAGAAGTCGTAGGCGCGATCGTCGCCGAGCACCGCCACCGACGGCGTGGTGGTGGTGGCCGTGCCGGCGCCGGCGCCGAGCGCGAACGGCGCCGCGGGGACCGCGCCGCCCGCCGCGAGGACGTACCGGTCGACGCCGTCGTAGGCGTGGGACGGCGCGGGCGCCCAGAACACCCGCGCGCCGCCGGGGCCGACCGCGCCGAGGCTCGCCACCG
>CAZDGH010000097.1:0-15564 GCA_964504805.1 uncultured Myxococcales bacterium
GTCATCGCCGTCGTCATCGCTGGTTGGTTCGTAGGCGGCGAGGAGCACGTCGTCACCGTGGACCTCCAGGACCCCTCCGCCGCGGGGAACCGCGTCTCCGAAGAGGTGCGGGTCACGCCGCCGCCGCCGGGCCCGCCGCTCCGGGTGCTCTTCGACGCGTCCCACGGCGAGGACGCGGGCAACGCCGACTGGGTCGTCGACGAGCCGGGCGCCGCGCTCCCGGACCCGCCCGATCCGGCCGGCCCCGAGGACTGGGCCGGGGCCTATTCCTCGTTCGGCTACGCGCTCCACGCCTCCGGCCGCTTCGAGGTGCGCACGGTGCCGCGGAGCGGGCGCCTCGACGCCGCGGCGCTCGCCGGCGCGGCGGTGCTGGTGCTCCCCGAGGCCAACGAGCTCCTCGAGGCCGACGAGGTCGAGGCGGTGTGGTCCTTCGTCCGCGGCGGCGGCGGCCTGCTGGTGCTCGCGAACCACGCCGGCAGCGACCGCGACGGCGACGGCGCCGACGGCGCGGACGTCGCCGACGCGCTCCTCGCCGCTGCGCCCGAGGCAGGTATCCGGGCGGTGAAGGACGACCTCGAGCGGGCCGCGCCCGCGACCGACCTCGGCGAGCACCGGCTGCTCCAGGGGCCGTTCGGCCGCGTGCGCGCCCTCGGGTTCTACGACGCCACGACGCTGACGGTGGCGGCGCCGGCGGTCGAGCTCTGCCGCGCGCCCGGGGGCGTGCTCGCGGCGGCGGCGCTCGTCGGCGAGGGCCGGCTGGTGGTGGTCGGCGACTCCGCCGGCGCCGACGACGGCACCGGCCACCCGGGCAACACCCTCTTCGACGGCTGGTCGGACTTCGACGACGCCGCCTTCTACCCCAACGCGGTGAGCTGGCTCGCCGGCGAGCTGTAGGATCCCTCCATGTCCGACGAGCGTCCCCTCGCGCCGAAGAGCCCCACGCCGCCGCCGGCCTCGCGCTTCCCGTCGGGCAGCCACGCGGTGCCGCTGGTGCCGCCGGATCGCTCGGCGGCCTCGTTCTCCACCGACCTCGTCCTCGGGATCCTGGTGTCGAAGGGCGCGCTCGACGAGTCGACGCGCCGCGACGTCCTCGCCCGCGAGCACGCCCACCGGGCGCGCATCCTCAAGGAGCACGGCGGCGGGAGGCCGAAGGGGCCGCAGTACCGCGTCTCGCCGGTGGAGCTGGTGGCGTCGCTGAAGCTCGCCGACGGCTCGCGCTCCGGCGCCGTCCTCGACCAGGACCGGATCACCGACCTCGTCGCCGGCTCGCTCTCGGTGCCGACCCGGAAGCTCGATCCGCTCAAGCTCGACATGGCGCTCATCACCCGGACGATGAGCCGCGCCTACGCCCGCACCCACGCGTGCCTGCCGCTCGCGCAGGAGGACGGCGTCCTCGTCCTCGCCGTCTCGAACCCGTGGGACCGCGAGCTGTTCGAGGGGCTCCGGCACCTGGTCGGCTCGGAGATCCGGCCGGTGCTCTGCTCGAAGGCCGACATCCTCCAGGCGATCACCGACGTCTACGGCTTCAAGAAGTCGGTGACCGCCGCCCTCGGCCAGGCCGCCGGCCCGGTGGTCGACGTCGGCAACCTCGAGCAGCTGGTGCAGCTCAGCGACCAGGAGTCGCTCGAGGCCGAGGACCGGCCGGTCGTGAACGCGGTGGAGTACATCCTCCACTACGCCTACGACCAGCGCGCCTCCGACATCCACATCGAGCCGCGCCGCGAGGAGAGCCGGGTCCGGATGCGGATCGACGGCGTGCTCCACGACGTCTACACGGTGCCGAAGGCGGTGCACGCGCCGCTGGTGGCGCGCTTCAAGCTCCTCGCGCGCATGGACATCGCCGAGAAGCGCCGGCCGCAGGACGGCCGGATCAAGACCGTGCGCAACGGCCGCGAGGTCGAGCTCCGCGTCTCCACCGTGCCGGTGGCGTTCGGCGAGAAGGTGGTGGCCCGCATCTTCGACCCCGACGTCCTGCTCCAGGACCTCGAGGACATCGGCTTCTACCCGGAGGAGCACGAGCGCTTCGCGCGCTGGATCGGCCGGCCGCACGGCCTCGTCCTCGTCACCGGGCCCACCGGCTCCGGCAAGACGACCACGCTCTACTCGGCGCTCAAGGTCCTCACCCAGCCCGACGTCAACGTCACCACCATCGAGGATCCGGTCGAGATGGTCTGGGAGGGCTTCAACCAGATCAGCGTGCAGCCGCAGATCGACCTCACCTTCGCGTCGGCGCTGCGCCACGTGCTCCGGCAGGATCCCGACATCATCATGGTGGGCGAGATCCGCGACGGCGAGACGGCGCAGGCCGCGGTGCAGGCCGCGCTCACCGGCCACCTGGTGCTCTCCACGCTGCACACCAACGACGCGCCCTCGGCGATCGGGCGGCTGCGCGACCTCGGCGTCCCGCCGTTCCTCATCGGCGGCACGCTGCTCGGGGTGATGGCCCAGCGGCTCGTCCGCACCGTCTGCTCGCAGTGCGCGGTGGAGGTGACGATCACGGCCGACGAGCTCGCCGCCCTCGGCGGGACGGCGCCGCCGAGCGGGAGGCTCACCGCGCGCCGCGGCCAGGGCTGCCCCGCCTGCCGCGGCACCGGCTACCGCGGCCGCACCGGCGTCTTCGAGCTCCTCGACATCTCGCACCGGATCTCGCAGGCGATCGTCGACGGGAGGGATCCGCTGACGGTCGCCGCCCTCGGCCGCGAGGAGGGGATGAACTCGCTCCGCGAGCACGCGCTCCGGAAGCTGCTCGACGGCTCCACGACCGTCGAGGAGCTCGCCTCCGTCACGGCCGACTGAGCACGCGCCGCGGCCCGCCGGTGCGCACCATCCGATGCGGAGGTGCGCCATGGCGAGGTACGAGGAGAGCGGGAAGATCGATCAGGGCAAGGGCCGGCTGCGCCGCGCGTTCGGCGAGCTGTTCGGGAGCCGGCGGCAGAAGAACCTCGGCACCGTGGACAAGGCCGCCGGCTCCGTGAAGGAGGGCATCGGCCGGGTCCAGGGGACGATCAAGGAGACGATGGAGCGGTCGTCGAAGAAGAACCCGTAGGTTCAGCTCTTCGCCGCCTCCTCGCGCTCCTCGAGGTCCGGGTCGATCGGCGCCGCGCCGATGGCGTGGTAGCCGCCGTCCACGTGGACGAGCTCGCCGGTCGTCGCCGGGAACCAGTCGGAGAGCAGGGCGATGGCGCTCTTCGCGACCGCCTCGTGGCGGTCGCGGGAGTCCCAGCCCATCGGCGCCTGCTTCGCCCAGCGGCGCTCGAGGGTCTTGAAGCCGGGGATGCCCTTGGCCGCCATGGTGACGATCGGGCCGGCAGCGAGGGCGTTCACCCGGATCTGCTTCGGGCCGAGGTCCCGGGCGAGGTACCGCACGGTGGCCTCGAGCGCCGCCTTGCAGACGCCCATCCAGTCGTAGGTCGGCCAGGCGACGCGGTTGTCGAAGTCGAGGGTGACGACGCCGGCGCCCGGCGGCATCAGCGGCGCGAGGGCGGCGCAGAGCTCCTTGAGCGAGAACGTCGAGATCCGGAAGGCCGACTGCACGCTCTCCCACGGCGTGTTGAGGAAGTTCCCGCCGAGGGCGTCCTCGGGCGCGAACGCCACCGCGTGGAGCACGCCGTCGACCTTGCCCCACCGCTTCTCGAGCTCCGCGCGGAGGTCCGCGAAGTGCTGCGGGTTGGTGACGTCGAGCTCGAGCACCTCCGGCGCCGGCGACAGCCGCTTCGCGCTCCGCTCGGTCAGGCTCTTCGCCCGGCCGAACCCGGTGAGCAGCACCTCGGCGCCCTGCTGCTGCGCGAGCTCCGCCACGGAGAACGCGATCGACTGCGGCGTCAGCACGCCGGTGACGAGGATCTTCTTGCCCGCGAGCAGCACGGTCCCTCCCGGTGGAAGCGAGGCGCCTTCTTACCAGACTAGAAGCGCGCCTGGAGGAGGACGTTGAAGCCGAGCTGATCGGGGTCCTCGAAGACGCGGACCGGCTGGTTGCCGCCCTCGGTCTCGTTGTCCGCGATCGTCGCCCGGTTCCCGTCGAGGTTGTAGAAGACCTCGCCGACCGCCGCCATCGACTCGGAGATGTCGAGCCGCGCCGTCCCCTTCACCGAGTAGATCGGCACCGCCTCGTCGTCCGCGGGGAGGATGTCGAACCGGCCCTCGTCGCGGACGACCACGGTGCGGACGCCGCGCACGGTCTCCGAGGAGTTCGGCAGCTCGAACACCGTCTCGGTGGTGATCGAGGCCGGGAACTGCACGCCGCCGACGATGCCCGGGGTGAGGTGGATCGACTCGAAGAAGTAGTCGGCGCCCGCCGCCACGAAGAGCTCCGGCGTGATGTCCGCGTCCTCGGGGAAGTCCTGGTAGGGCACGAGCGACGGCACGTTGAAGAGGACGAACGCGAGGTCGCGGTACGAGCCGGTAGCGTGGATGCGGGTCTTGTCGATCTTCACCTTGGCCTGGAGGTCGGCGGCGGTCGCCGGCTGGCGCACCGTGCTGGCGACGTTGCCGGAGTCCTGCAGCGTCTGCACCAGGTAGGTCCCTTCGGCGGACACGGAGAACGAGACGCCGCCCGGGTAGTCCTCGGGCTTGAAGAACTGCTCGTAGAGCTCGGGATCGTTCTTGTAGAGCTTGAAGTCGACCGAGGTGCCGACGGGCATGCCGACGTGGAAGGTGAGCTGGGTGGACGCGCCGAGCGCGGTGGTCGGCTCGCCGAGGAGCTCGTCCTTCGGGATCACGCCGCGCTGGAACAGTCCGCCGCCGACCTCCCAGCGCAGGGTGTCGAGGATGTCCCAGCCGGCGCCGGCGAGGGCGCCGTAGTTCGTCTCGACCTCGCTCGTCTCGTCGTTGAGCAGCTGCGCCGTCTTCAGCCCGAGGAAGGCGTAGACGGGGCCGCGGGTGAACTGGAGCTTCACGCCGGGCGTGCTGCCGGCACGCGGGAAGATCGGGTTGCCGCCCCAGGAGAGCCGGTAGCTGTACCCGAGCCGGAAGCGGTCTGCCGAGATCGGGAAGGCGGTCAGCGAGACGCCCTCCGACGGCTTCCAGGTCGGGTCGCGCCAGGTGAGGCGCAGGTACGAGGAGGCGTCGGAGACCGGCCTCGTGGACTCGGTGAAGAACAGGATGTGGACCGCGCCCTCGGTCTCCACGTTCTGGAAGAAGCTCCTGTCCTTCTTGTAGAGCACCAGGTTCGTGAGGGTCTCGAAGCCCGTGTACTTGGTCTCGTAGTTGTCGAAGAAGAGCGTCGACGAGCGGCCGCCGCCGATGCGCGGCGCCGGCGACGAGGGCGTGGTCTCGCCGGCGCCATGGAGCACGTCCTCGTCGGTGAAGAGGAAGGTGAGCCGCGTGTCCATGAACTCGCCGGCGGCTGCGGCGGCGGGGAGGACGGCGGTGGCGACGGCCGCGAGGGCGGCGGCGAAGCGCTGGGTTCTCAAGTCCACTCCAGGTGACGCGTCGGAAGTCAGCCGCATGGGGTGAGGCCGGCCGGGCAGCGCTCGGCGGAGAGGCAGCAGAGGTCCTCGGGCCCGCGGGTGTTCACGAGCCAGCGCGGGCGCGCGGCGCGGACGTGCCGGAGCACGCCCCGCACCGACAGCTCCGCGCCGAGGGACCCCTCGGCGAGGGGATCGAAGTCGGGGACCGCGTCCCGGGAGGTGAGGTTCACCCGGGGCTCGTTCCCCTCGGTGCCGAGGATGCGCACCGCGTACTGGCCGAACGTGTGGTAGCCGCCGAGCTCGCTGCAGATCCGGCCGGTGGCGTCGAAGGCGCGATCCTCCCAGCCCGGCACCGACCAGCTCTTCGAGGTGAGGCAGGCGACGTTGCAGAGGCACTCCTCGTCGCCCTCGTTGCAGACGAACGCGCTGCCCTCCTGGCGGAACGGCGCGATGTCCCCGTCGCCGTCGAGATCGCAGCGCGCCCAGAGGTCGGGGAGCCGCACCCGCGGGACGCGCACGATCGCGGACTCCAGCGACTCGAGGTCGAAGTTCGAGGAGCTGTAGCCGCAGAGCTCGCGGCTCGCGAACGAGGTCGCGCCGCAGGTGTCGGCGTCGAGGGCCGGCGCCGCCCGCTCGAGGGCCTCGAGATCGGCGAGGTACGGTCCGCCCTCGTCGCGCACCCAGGTCGGGAACGCGAGCTGCGTGTTGCCCGAGAAGTCGAGCAGCGTGCCCTGCAGGTGCTCGAGGCGATCGCCGACGAGCAGGTCCTCGGGGTAGCTGAAGTTGAAGACGAACAGCGAGGCGAAGTTGCCGGGCCGGAGCGGATCGGCGGCCTCGGCGAGGTCGGTGACGTAGAAGCCGTCGTTGAAGATCGCGGTGACGAGGAGATCGCGCCGCGTCCCCGGCTCGCCGGGCTCGCCCCGCCGGGTCATCTCGACGAAGTCGCCGGGGTACGCCGAGCCGGTGTTGTCGCCGTTCGGCGGGATCTGGTTCACGTCGGCGAGCGTCGGCTGGTCGAACCAGACCGGCCCGCCCACGCCCGAGGCGTAGGTCGGCGGATCGGTCTTCGAGGGATCGTCGTCGATCACCCAGACCTGCGTCGTCGAGTGCACGCCGAGGACGTCGACGGACGTCTCGGCGATGCCGTCGTCCGGGGTCTCGTCGTCGAACGCGAGCGGGAAGGCGGCGGGCACGGTGCGGCCCGGCGTCACCTTCACCCGGGCGGTGCCGCGGTAGGTGGTCAGCGGCCTGCCGTCGTAGCCGACGGCGATGGCGCGGATGCGGAACCGGCTCACGCCGCGCGGCACCGGGACGGGCTCCTCCGGCGTGCCCCGATCGGCGAGGACGCGCACCCGGAACGACGCGAGCCCGGTCGGGCCGGGGCGGGTCTCGTCCTCGCAGCGCATGGCGAGCAGGAGCGGCACCGCCAGCGCGAGGGCGAGGGCGGGGCGCCTCACTGGATCCTCCGCTCGATGCGGTCGTCCTCGACGCCCACGACGATCGGCACGTCGGTCGGGTGCATGCAGAACTGCTCGAGGTCGTCGGTGACGTGGCCGCAGGCGTCCTCGACCCGCGCCTCGTCCTCCTCGCGGTCGCCGGTGCGGGCGAGGATGTCGTTGCAGTCGCACTTGCCGGCGAAGACGCGGGGCGCGCCCTCCTCGAGGAGGTCCGCCTCCGGATCGTCGAGGAGGTCCTCGAACGCCTGGGCGTTGCGGCAGTGGGCGGTAGCGAGCGGGTCGACGATGCGCTCGCCGTTCTCCTCGATCACGTTGTTCGGGCAACGGCGCACCACGTCGCCCTCGTCGAGCAGCTCGTCGCAGGTGCAGTAGCTCGACCGCATGAACTGGATGAGCGCGTCGCGGAGCGAGACGCCGGTGTCGAGCCGGGTGGTGTTGCGCTTCAGGGTGCGGAAGCCGGAGCCGCCCTTGGCGATGTAGTCGTTGGTGGCCAGCTTGTACGACGTCGCCGGCGCGATCGGCTCGCCGTTCAGCTCGATGTTCCGCGCCGGGTGGGCGAAGCAGGTGCGCTCGCGGCACTCCCAGTCGATGTCGGCCTCGCCGGCGCGCTCGCAGTCCGCCGGCGCGGAGCAGGCTCGCTCCTCGCGGTTCCGGAGCACCTGGCCGCAGTCCATGGTGAAGCGGACGCCCGCGACCTGCGCCTGCGAGTTGCAGCCGCGGCCCGAGGAGCGCGAGGCCACGAAGTCGAGCACCTCCTGCACCTCGGCGCCCGACAGGTACATGATCGTGATCGTGTTCTCGAACGGGAACACGTTGAACATCGACTCGATGGTGATCGGGCCGCGGTACAGGGAGTCGCGGATGCCGAGGGTGTTGGTGATCGCGAACTCGGCCTCGACGCCGTTCCGCTTGCGCATCGACTCGGCGGTCATGTTGCCGAGCGGTGCGTCGCCGCCGGTGGCGCTGTTGCGCCGCAGGATCTCGCGGGGGGCGTAGGCGAAGATGCGGGTCAGGTCGAAGCGGATGGCGAGGTCGACCCCATACGAGTCGAGCAGCCGAAGCGTGGCGGCGTCCTCGCGCTCGGCGCAGTCCTGCCGCGCCCCGGCGATGTACGCCTCGGCCAACGCCGGGTCGGCCTCGGGCGAGAGCTCGGGCGTGGTGCGGTGGTCCTTGCACCACACCGCGTCCACCGGGAAGGCGTAGTAGTCGTGGGCGACGATCTCGGCGCCGCGCGTCTTCGAGACCCGGGCCTCGTCCTCGGACAGCGTCTCCGGGTCCTCCGGCATCCGCACCACCGCGTCGAGGCGGCCGAGGTACTTCGCGAAGGCGCCGGAGTGGAAGAGCACCACCTTCCGCCCGTCGACGTCGGTGAGGAGCTGCGGCGGGTTGGTGACGACGTGGAGGTGGCCGCCGGCGATGAAGTCGAGGTTGCGCACGCCCGGGATGTGCACGAGCACGCGGTCGTCGCCGAGCTCCTCGACGATCGTCCACGGGTCGCGCTTGCGGGTCAGGTAGGGCCGGATCTCGCTCTTCCGGTAGACGGCCTCGTAGCCCGAGATGAGCTCCTGGTCCTCGGTGAGGCCGAGGTGGCTGGTGATGCCGATGACGTCCACCTGGGTGGCGATGAACTCGCTCCAGGCACGGGCGGTCTCGTTCTGCTCGAGCGGGTGGACCTGGAGGCTGTTGTTCCCCTCGGCGATCGAGTTCAGCGAGGAGATGTTCGCCATGCCGATGACGCCGACCCGGACGCCGCCGACGTTGACGATCGTGTACGGCTTCGACATCCGGCCGAGCTCGGTGAAGCGGACGTCGCGCCAGTCGTACCAGTCGTAGTTCGCCGCCAGCAGCGGGTAGCGGCCCCAGGCGGCGTACTGGTTGGCGAGGTTGCGGACGCCGGCGTCGAACTCGTGGTTGCCGACCACCACGGCGTCGGCGTTGACGAGGCTCATCCAGCGCACCTCGACCTCGCCGTCGTTGGCGTTGAAGATCGGCGCCCCCTGGAAGCAGTCGCCCGAGTCGACGTGGATCGCCCGCTGCGACCGCTCCCGCTCCCGCTTCAGGAGCGCCGCCAGCCGCGCCGCCCCGCCGTACGGCGGCGCGTCGGCCCGCAGCCCCATGTCCTGGTCCGTCTTCAGCGGCTGCAGGTCGTACGGGAGGATGCGGCTGTGGATGTCCGTGGTGTGCAGGATCGTCAGCGACAGATCCTGCCCCCACAGCTCGGGCTGGTCGGTGGTGATCGTGCAGGCGTGGACGCCCACCGCCGCCAGCGCGAGCGCGCAGGCGGCGAGGGCGCCGCGGCGGACGCTACGGGACAAGGTCCGAGTCCCCCCGCGGCTGCAGGCGGTAGTTCGAGAAGGAGTAGTCGACGAGGCCGGTGACCGAGGCGAAGACGTCGTCGAGCGTCCGGTTCGCGGTGTAGGCGTACGGGAAGAGGTCGTCGACGAGGAGGTCGTCGCCGGGCGTGCCGTCGCCCGGCGTCGGCGCGACCCGGAACGCGCCGCGGTCGGCGCCGTTCTCGAGGACGTTCGCCTCGGTGACCTGCACGTCGAGGACGGTGACGAGCACGCCCTCCCACTGCTCGGCGGTGGCGCTGCCGGTGCGGATGTCGTCGGGCGACAGCACCGCGGGCGCGGGCACCGGCGCGGTGCCGGTCACGGTCGCGGCGGTGACCTCGAGCTCGGTGAGATCGAAGTACTCGCTGGTCGCGCCCTCGAGGTCGACAACGTCGCCGACGGCGATCGCCGGGAGCACCACCGCCGCCGGCTTGAAGACGTAGACGCCGCTGTAGGGGCCGCCGGCCGGGTCCATCACGAAGAAGGAGCCGTTCGCCCGCACCGCGGTCACCACCACGCCCTCGACGCGGACGTTCGCGCCTTCGGCCATCGTGCCGTCCTGGATCGCGTAGACGGTCGTCGTCGCCACGTTCGGGCTCGGGTGGGTGCCGTCCTCGAAGGTGACGTCGTCGTTGCCGCGGGGCTCGAGGCGGAACTCCTCGAAGGAGAAGTCGAGCACGCCGACGATCGACTGGAAGCGATCGCCCACCGAGCCCGCGTAGTCGGTCGGCATCGCGTGGCCGACGATGACGCCGCCGGTGCCGCCGAAGGCCTGGACGCGGAAGTCGCCGCGGTCGACGCCGTCGGAGCCGGGCACCGGATCCTGGGTGTTCTCGACGCTCCGGACCTCGACGAGCACGCCCTCCCAGCGCTCCGCGGTGGCGGCGCCGGTGGCGAGCTCGTCGGGGGTGAGCACCTCGGCGGCCGGCACCGTGCCGGGGCCGCGGTCGGTGAGCGCGGAGACCTGGAGCTGCGAGCGGTCGAAGAACTCGTCGTAGGTGCCGCCGACGTCCACGAGCGTGCCGACCACCGGCGCGGCGATCGAGCCGTCGCCGGGGAGGCGGAGCGCGATGCCGGAGAACGGCCCGCCCGCCGGGTCCATCACCCAGAGGTCGAGGCCGCGCACCGCGGTGACGACGACGCCCTGCACCTCGACGCCGGCGCCCTCGGCCGGGTGCGTCGGCAGCGACACGTCCTGGAGCTCCTGGATGGTGACGACGCCGGCGACCGGCGGCTCGGGGTGGGTGCCGTCGGTGAAGGTGATGTCCTCGTTCCCGCGGGTCTCGAGCCGCGACTCGTCGAACGACCAGTCGAGGACGCCCACCAGGCTCGAGAAGCCGTCGCCGACCTGGCCGTCGTAGTCGTCGAAGAAGGCGTGGCCGACGACGAGGCCGGACGGCAGGCCCGCCTCGTTGACGCGGAAGTCGCCGCGGTCCTGCCCGTCGGTGCCGAGCACCGGGTCCTCGACGTTCTCGACGCCGCGGACCTCGACCAGGACGCCCTCGTAGGTCTCGGCGTCGGCGCCGCCGGTGGCGACGTCGGCCGCGGCGACGACGACCGGCGTCGGGATCGTCCCGGCCGGGCTCACGACCTCGACGAGGTCGGCGGTGAGCTGGGTCTTGCCGAAGTACTCGTAGACCTGGCCGTGGACGTTCACCACCGAGCCGACCGCCGGGATGGTCACGGCCGCGAGCGCGCCCGGCCGGACCGCGAGGCCGGCGAACTCCGGCGCGCCGGCCTCCTGCACCCAGAAGTCGCGGTCGTTCGCCGCGGTCACCACCACGTTCTCCACCGTCGCGCGGATGTTCGTGCCGGCGAAGTCCGGGTGGCCCTCGTCCTGGAGCTGGTAGACGGTGACGACGCCGACCTCGGGGACGGTGGGGTGGGTGCCGTCGGTGAAGGTGATGTCCTCGTTGCCGCGGGGCTCGAGGCGGAACTCGCCGAACGAGAAGTCGAGGACGCCGACGATCGACGAGAAGGCGTCGCCGACGGTGCCCTCGTAGTCGTTCGCGAAGACGTGGCCGACGACGACGCCGGTCTCGATCGTGCCGCCGGCGGTCGCCGCGACGCGGAAGTCGCCGCGGTCCAGCTGGTCGGAGCCGAGCACCGGATCCTCGACGTTCGAGACGTCGCGCACCTCGACCAGCACGCCCTCCCACGGCTCGGCCGTGGCGGCGCCGGTGCGGACCTCCGCGGCCTCGACCACCGCCGGCAGCGGCAGCGCCGGCGCCGCGGCGGTCACCTCGACGGTGGCGTCCTGGAGCTGCGAGACGTCGAAGTACTCGGTGTAGGTCGCGGCGACGGTGACGACGTCGCCGAGCCGCGGCGCGGTGGCGCCGTCGGCGAGCCGCACCTGGATGCCCGAGAACGGCCCGCCGGCCTGCTCCTGCGCCCAGAAGCGGCTGCCGGCCGCGGCGGTGACGACCACGTCGCGGACGATCACCGACGACGGCGGCCGCGGGTGGCCCTCGGCGGCGACGTCCTGGATCTGGAAGATGGTGACCTCGCCCGCCTCGGTGAGGCCGGGGTGGGTGCCGTCGAGGAAGGTGAGGTCGTCGTTGCTCCGCGGGAGCAGCGCCGCCTGCTCGAAGCTGTAGTCCATGACGCCGACGACCGACTGGAACCGATCGCCGAGCACGCGCACGTAGTCGTGGCCGAAGTCGTCCTCGACGACGACGCCGCCCGTCGCGCGGCCGGCCGCGTTGATCCGGAACGCGCCGTGATCGGCGCCGTCGTTGCCGAGGACCGGCGTCTCGGTGACCACCGCGTCGGCGACGCGCACCAGCACGCCCTCGTACAGCTCCTGCTCGAGGCCGCCGGTGGCGATCGACTCGGCGTCGACGTCGACGGGCGTCGGCACCGCGGCGGTGCCGGTGACCTCGATCGAGAGCAGCTCGATCTGCGAGCGGTCGAAGAACTCCGTGAACGTCCCGGTGATCGTCACCACGTCGCCCTGCGCGGGCGCGGCGGTGACCGGGCCGTTGTTGCCGCCGTTGCGCACGAAGATGCCGGAGTACGGCCCGCCCTCGGGCTCCATCACGTAGAAGTGCTGCGGCGCGAACGAGTCGTCCGGCTGCCGGACCTCCTGCACCGCGGTGACGACGACGCCGCGGACGACGACCTCGGAGCCGGAGACCGCGCCGCGGCCCGGATCCTGGAGGTCGTAGATCGAGGTCGACCCGAAGAACCCGCCGGACCCGCCCGCCCCGCCGCCGGACCCGCCCGCGCCGCCCCCGCTGCCGCCTTCGCCGTCGCCGCCGTCCTCGCCGGTGGAGGTGCGGGGCTCGCTGCAGCCGGCCGCGAGGGCGGCGGCGAGCGCGAGCAGGGCGAGGGCGTGGCGGTGCATGGACGGCTCCTTCGGACGGGGCCCCGGACGTACGCCCGGGACGTGGCGAACCTGTCGCGAACAGGGCACAAAAAAGCGGACCCCGACCACAGGCCCGCCCGCCCGTGCTGCGAAAAAGGGGTGGTGTGTAGCGGGGCGGGGGAGGGGGTGTCAAGGTGGGTCGCCCCGGTCCTGCACCGCCCGCCAGGCGCAGGAACGACGAAGGGCGACGCCGTCTCCGGCGCCGCCCCTCGGTCGGCCACGAGCCGCGCGTCAGTGGCGGATCGGCGCCTCCGGCCGCTCGTCGCGATCGCGATCGTGATCGCCGCGGTCCGCGCCGTCGCACCCACCGCGGCCGTCGCGATCGTGCTTCGCCTTCTTTCCCTTCTTCTCCTTCTTCGCCTTCTTGCCCTTCTTCGGGCGGTCGTCCTTGGCGAAGCAGCCGCCGTCCTCGTGGCCACGGGCGCAGGCGTGATCGGGGTGGTGCCCGCGCGCGAGGGCGGTGCCGGGCACCGCGAGCGCGAGGGCGGCGAGCAGCGGGATGACGCGGATCATGGCGGCTCCTCTCGGTTCACGGCCGGCCTCGTCGCCGGCCGTGCGAGATCCGACGGAGGCCCGTCCGATCCCATGCACCACCCCCCGGAACGACGCGTCGCGTAAGGCCTTTTCCTTTGACACCCGGGGAGGGCGGCTCTTATCTCTCCCGCGCCCCGGTGCCCCTCTTCGCCGGGAGCTCCCCGCAGCCGGAGGTACGCGTTGGCGCCCGACGCACGCCCGTCCGACAAGCTCGTCCCCGACACCCTCCTCACCATGTACCGGCGGATGGTCCTCATCCGCCGGTTCGAGGAGCGGTGCGCGCAGCAGTACGGCCTCCAGAAGATCGGCGGCTTCTGCCACCTCTACATCGGGCAGGAGGCGGTCGCCGTCGGCACCGCCGCGGCGGTGCGTCCCGACGACTTCGTCATCTCCGCCTACCGCGACCACGGCCAGATCCTCGCCGCCGGCACGCCGCCCGGCCCGGTGATGGCCGAGCTCTTCGGCAAGGTCACCGGCGTGTCGAAGGGCAAGGGCGGCTCGATGCACCTCTACGACGTCGAGCGCGGCTTCTACGGCGGCTGGGGCATCGTCGGCGCCCAGATCCCGCTCGCGCTCGGCACCGCCTGGGCGTCCCGGTACAAGGGCAACGACCGCGTCACCGTCTGCTACTTCGGCGAGGCCGCGGTGAACCAGGGCGCGTTCCACGAGGCGCTGAACATGGCGGCGCTCTACAAGGCGCCGGCGATCTTCATCTGCGAGAACAACCGCTACGGCATGGGCACGCCGATCGCGGTGTCGTCGGCGGAGACCGAGGTCTACAAGCGCGCGAGCGCGTACAACATCCCCGGCGCGCCCGCCGACGGCATGGACGTGCTGGCGATGTACGACGCGGTGAAGGCCGCGGTGGACCGCGCCCGCGCCGGCGAGGGCCCGACGCTCCTCGAGGCGCGCACCTACCGCTTCCGCGGCCACTCGATGTCGGACCCGGCCGTGTACCGCACCCGCGACGAGGTCGATCGGGAGCGGCAGAACGACCCGATCCCGCGGCTCCGCAAGCGGCTCGTCGACGCGAAGCTCGCCGACGACGCGAAGCTCGACGCCGTCGACGCCGAGGTCGAGCAGGAGGTCGACGAGGCCGTGCGCTTCGCCGAGGCGTCGCCCTGGCCGGGCCCCGAGGAGCTGTACGCCGACGTCTACGCGAGCCCGATCGATCCGCGGGAGGTGAAGTAGATGCGCACGCTCACCTTCCGCGAGGCGCTCAACGAGGCGCTCGACGAGGAGCTCGGCCGCGACCCGGACGTCTTCCTGATGGGCGAGGAGGTCGGCGCGTACAACGGCGCGTACAAGGTGTCGAAGGGCCTGCTCGACAAGTACGGCAAGAAGCGGGTCGTCGACACGCCGATCTCCGAGCTCGGCTTCGCCGGCCTCGGCGTCGGCGCGGCGATGGCGGGCCTGCGGCCGGTGATCGAGATGATGACCTGGAACTTCGCCATCCTGGCGATGGACCAGATCGTCAACACCGCGGCGAAGATGCGCTACATGTCCGGCGGCGCGCTCCGGTGCCCGATCACCTTCCGCGGCCCGAACGGCGCGGCGTCGTCGCTGGCGGCGCAGCACAGCCAGTGGTTCGAGGCGCAGTACGCGTACTTCCCCGGCCTGAAGGTGATCGTCCCCGGCACGCCCGCCGACGCCAAGGGCCTGCTCAAGAGCGCCATCCGCGACGACGACCCGGTCGTCTTCATGGAGTCGGAGACGATGTACGCCTGGAAGGGCGAGGTGCCCGAGGGCGAGCTCGTCATCCCGATCGGCAAGGGCGACGTGAAGCGGCAGGGCACCGACGTGACGCTGGTCGCGTGGGGCAAGTCGCTCAAGGTCGCCATGGACGGCGCCGAGCTCCTCGAGAAGGAGGGGATCTCCGCCGAGGTCGTGGACCCGCGGACGATCCGGCCGCTCGACGAGGGCGCCATCGTGCGCTCCGTGCAGAAGACCGGCGCCTGCGTGGTGGTGGAGGAGGGCTGGCCCATGTTCAACGTGGGCGCGCAGATCTCCGACGTCGTGCAGCGGGCCTGCTTCGACGTCCTCGATGCGCCGGTGCTCCGCGTCACCGGCGCCGACGTTCCGATGCCGTACGCGATGTCGCTCGAGAAGCTGGCGCGGCCCGACGGCGGCAGCGTGGTCCGGTGCGTGAAGCTCGCGCTCGAGGGGCGGCGCTAGATGGCCACCGCGATCCAGATGCCGAAGCTCTCGGACACCATGACTGAGGGCACCATCCGCAAGTGGCTGGTGAAGGAAGGCCAGGCGGTGAAGGCCGGCGATCCGATCGCCGAGGTCGAGACCGACAAGGCGACCCTGGAGATGGAGGCGTACCAGGGCGGGACGATCCTGAAGCTCCTCGTCGAGGACGGCGGCACCGCGAAGGTGGGCCAGGCGATCGGCGTGGTCGGCAACCCGGGCGAGGACTGGCAGGCGGCGGCGGGCGGCGCGGCGGCACCGGCGCCTGCGTC
>CAZDGH010000098.1:0-895 GCA_964504805.1 uncultured Myxococcales bacterium
GCAGATCGAGCTCGGCCAGAGCGCGCCGACGATCAACGTCCTCTGGAAGATCTCCACCGCGCTCGGCGTGCCCTTCTCCACGATGATGCAGGCCGACGTCGCCCCGGGCACCACCGTGCTCCGCGGCGCCAAGGCGCGGCGCCTCACCTCGGCGGACGGCACCTTCTCGTCCCGCGCGCTCTTCCCGCAGGGCGGCGGCGCCCGCGCCGAGTTCTACGAGCTGAAGCTCGCGCCCGGCTCCGCCGAGCACGCCGAGGCCCACGCCCGCGGCACGGTGGAGAACCTCGTCGTCACCGCCGGCGAGGTGGAGCTCGAGGTCGGCGACGAGAAGCACCGGCTCGAGGCCGGCGACGCGATCCTCTTCGAGGCCGACCGCGCCCACGTGTACCGGAACGACGGCGCGCGCGAGGCGGTGATGTACCTGGTGATGACCTACGCCAACAGGTAGCTACCCGGCGGCGAGCACCGAGAAGACGCGCTTGCCGTGCCGCTGGATGGCGCGCACCAGGCCGCCCTCCCGCGCCAGCGCGGCGACGACCTTCGCCACCGGCTGCGCGCGGAACGTCCGGCCGCTCCCGAGGTGCTTCACCGCGCCGCCCGCGAGGTCGACCTCGAGCTCCGCGTCCTCGGCGGCGAGCTCGTAGAACGCCTCGTCCTTCACCACCAGGTACGGGAGCGCCTCGTTGACGAGGTTCCGCTTGTGGATGAAGGCGTAGCTCTTCGCGATCACCAGCTCGACGCCGGCGCCCTGCAGCGCCCACACCGCCTGCTCGCGGGAGCTGCCCGAGCCCCAGCCCTCGCCGGCGACGACGATGGTCCGTCCCGCCTTCGCCCGGTCGACGAACTCCGGGCGCACGAGGTGGAACGCCTTCTGCCCGAGCTCCTCGAGCCGGGT
>CAZDGH010000098.1:905-15490 GCA_964504805.1 uncultured Myxococcales bacterium
GTGAGGTGGCAGAACTGCCCGGGGATGATCGCGTCGGTGTCGACCGCGTCGCCGAAGCGCTGGACGCGGCCGCGGACGGTGCGGCCCGCGGCGGCGGCCTCGCCGGTGGCGCCCGACGCCGCGGCCTCGCCGGCCTCCACCTCGGGCTCGCTCGCCCGCACCTCGGGCACCGGGCGCGCGCCGTCGCGGCCGAGGATCCGCTCGTAGCGGGCGCGGTCCACCTTCTCGAGCAGCGGCCGCGGATCGGCGACCTTCATCCCGAGCCCCGACGCCGCCACCGTCGCCGCCGAGGCGAGGTACGCGAGCGAGCCCTCGCCCATGCGGTTCTCGAAGTTCCGGTTCTGCGACGAGATCCAGCGCTCGCCCTTGCCGGCCTTCTCCGAGGCGACGCCGAGGCACATCGAGCAGCCCGGCGGGCCGACGCGGAAGCCGGCGCGCTCGTAGACGCCGAGCAGGCCGTGCCTGCGCAGGTTCTCCTGGATCGAGAGGTCGCCCGGCACCACCAGGCGGTTCCGCGTCCGGGGCGGCGTCGCGCCGCCCTCGAGCCCGGCCTCGAGCACGAGCGCGGCGAGGACGAGCTCCTCCTCGGTGGTGGTGCAGGCGCCGATGAAGCAGCCCTCGAGCTCCATCCCGGCGAGCGCCTCGACCGGCGTCACGTGGTCCGGCGAGAACGGCTTGGCGATGGTGGGCCCGAGCTTCCCGAGGTCGATGCGGAAGCGCTCGACGTACGGCGCGCCCTCGTCGGCGCGGAAGTAGCGGGCGTCGTCGACGTGCTCGCCGCGGCGCGCGAGCCACGACGCCACCACCTCGTCCGCCTCGAAGATCCCGTTCAGGCCTCCGAACTCGGCGGTCATGTTGGCGATGGTGAAGCGCACGTCGGTGGAGAACGTGCGCACCGCGTCGCCGCGGTACTCGACGCTGCGCTCCATCGCGACCGTGTTGCGCCCGAGGTCGCCGAGCGTCCGCAGGATCACGTCCTTGCCGCCGATGCCGAAGGTGAGCTCGCCCGCGTACTCGACGGCGATCGCCTCGGGCACCTCGATCCACGACTCCCCGAGCACCATCGCCGCGGTGACGTCCGCGCCGCCGAGGCCGATCGAGAACGCGCCGAGGCCGCCGTGCGACGAGGTGTGCGAGTCCGCGCCGAGGACGAGCTGCCCGGGCTGCAGGAGGTCCCGGTAGAACTTGGTGTGGAGGATGGTGACGTTCGAGTCGTAGAAGTGGCGGACGCCCTTCTCGGCGGCGAAGTCCCGCGAGAGCTTCACCAGCTTCTGCGCCCGCGGATCGGAGGCGAGCGTCACCGGGTCCACGGTGTGGTCGACGGCGAGGAAGAACCGCTCCTTGTCGTGGAGCTCCGGGCGGCCGAGCAGGCCGTACGTCCGGTCCATGCCGTTCCAGGCGAGCTCGGAGGCGATCGTCCAGTCGACGCGGACCCGGAGGACGTCGCCCGCCTCGACCCACGGCCGGGTCGGCCCGATCGCGTGGTGGGCGAGGATCTTCTGCGTCAGCGTCATCGCCCGCGGCGTCGGCATGCGTTTCTTCCTTTACGTCCGTCCCCCGAAGGTGCGACGCACTGTAGTCGGCAACCGACCTTATGCAACCCCATGGATCGGAGGATCTCTCGATGCGTCGCGTCATCCTGGCGCTCTTCGCCGCCGCGCTCCTGACCCAGTCCACCGCGTGCTACGGCCCGTTCCGGCTCACGCTCGCGATCCACAAGTTCAACGGCGATCTCGGCAACGACATCGTCGAGGAGATCGTCTTCCTGGCGATGATCATCGTGCCGGTCTACGAGCTCGCGGCGATCGGCGACGCGCTGATCTTCAACACCCTCGAGTACTGGACCGGGAAGAACCTCTTCGGCGGAGGGGGAACGCGGAGGGCCGACGCGACCGTCCCGCTCGACGACGGGACCGAGCTCGTCCTCTCGGACGACGGCCAGGGCGGCGTGCGCCTGTCGCACCACGGCGCCGTCCACCGCCTCGTGCGCACCGCGGACGGCCTCGCGCTCCTCGACGAGCAGGGCGTCCCGCTCGCGACCGCGCGCCGCACCGAGGACGGCGGCCTCGAGGTCACCTCGCGCGATCGCGGCACGCTCCGGCGGGGGCCGGAGGCGCTCGCCGCGCTCGAGGGCATGAGCGCGCCGGCGGCGGTCGGCTGGGCGGCGGCGCAGCACGCCGCGCCTTGACCGTCTCGGGAGCGGGACTATAGAAAACCGCTCCCCCGTCGATCTGGAGCGACCATGGCGCGCATCGCGGTGATCCCCGGCGACGGCGTCGGTCCGGAGGTGGTCGCCGAGGGCGTGAAGCTCCTCGGCGCCCTCGAGCGCCCGGCGAAGCTCGGCCTCGTCCTCGAGACCTTCGACTACGGCGCCGACCGCTACCTGAAGGACGGCACCACGCTCCCCAAGGCGCAGCTCGAGGCGTTCCGTGACGGCTACCAGGCGATCCTCTTCGGCGCGGTCGGCGATCCGCGGATCCCCGACTCGCGCCACGCCCGGGAGATCCTGCTCGCGCTCCGCTTCGAGCTCGACCTCTACGTGAACCTGCGGCCGGCGCGGCTGCTGCACGACCGGCTCACCTCGCTGAAGGGGAAGACGCGCAAGGACATCGACATCGTCTTCTTCCGCGAGAACACCGAGGGCGTCTACGTCGACGTCGGCGGCACCTTCAAGCAGGGCACCGCCGACGAGGTCGCCGTCAACGAGGACGTGAACACGCGCAAGGGCGTGGAGCGGATCTGCCGCGCCGCGCTCGAGCACGCGCGGAAGCACGGCGTGAAGACCGTGTGGATGAGCGACAAGGCGAACGCCATGCGCCACGCCCACGGCCTGTGGCAGCGCGTCTGGAAGGAGCTCGCCCGCGAGTACGCCGACCTCGAGCTCCGGCACATGTACGTCGACGCGCTGGCGATGCAGCTCTGCATGAAGCCGGAGCTGTTCCGGGTGGTGGTCACCTCGAACCTCTTCGGCGACATCCTCTCGGACGTCGGCGCGGGCATCACCGGCGGCCTCGGCTTCGCGGCCTCGGCGAACGTGCACCCGGGCCGGATCGGCCTCTTCGAGCCGGTGCACGGCTCGGCGCCCGACATCGCCGGCAAGGGGATCGCCAACCCGCTGGCGACGCACCTCACCATCGCGCTGATGCTCGAGCACCTCGGCCGCGCCGACGCGGCCCGCGCCGTGGAGCGCGCCGTCGAGGAGGCCGTCGCCGAGGGCTACCTGACCCGGGACGCCGGCGGCGCCCGCACCACCGCCGAGGTGGGCGACTTCGTGGCGGCCCGCGCGGTCGCCGCCTTCGAGGCCGCCCGGTGACCCAGAGCGAGTGGCTCTACCTGACGGCCTCGGCCGCGCTGATCGCGTTCCTGCTCTACCGGAACCTGCCCGGCGCGATCCTGTTCCTGGCGCCGAAGCTGACCCGGATCCGGGTCGAGGGCGGCCCCGGGGAGGTCACCGCCGCGGGCCACGGCTCGGCGATCGCCACCATGCTCGAGGACGTGAAGGCGCTGGGCTTCTCGCCGCTCGGGGTGAAGTGGGAGAAGAAGCCGCTCGGGATGACGCAGAAGGAGCTCGTGCTCGCGTCCGAGGCCGAGCACGCCTTCGCGGGCGTGATGCCGGTGACCAACGAGGCGTGGCTCTACTTCTTCACCCCGCTCGAGGGCGGCGGCGCGGTGATCACCGCCGACTTCAAGTGGCCCGCCGCCGACGACGCCGACTACCTGGCGGGCGGGCTGCCGATGGGCACGCCGACCGAGGTGCTCAACGCGCACCGGCGCCGGGTGAAGAGCCTCGAGGCCAAGGGCCTCCGCCCCGCCGCCGGCTTCACCCTCGCCGATCGGGAGCGGAGCGCCCGGGCGTTCTACGAGAGCGGCCCCGGCCGCCGCGAGACCCGGCGCCGCGAGCTCGCCCGGGTGGTCTTCGCCGGAGCGGCCGTGCTCTGGATCGGCTTCCTCGTCCGCGCCGTGCTGCACAAGTACGGCAGGGTCTGAGGCGACACACGCAGCACCCAAGGAGCGTCCCATGAAGAGCGCAGGCAGCACCGAGATCGTCTTCCTCGCCGCGAAGCGCACCCCGTTCGGCACCATGATGGGCGCGCTCAAGGACCAGACCGCGACCGACCTCGCGGTCCACGCGGCGAAGGCCGCGCTCGCCCAGAGCGGCGCCGACGCCGCCGACGTCGGGCACGTGGTGGTCGGCAACGTCTGTCAGACCTCCGCCGACGCCATCTACCTCTCGCGCCACGTCGGCCTCCGCTCGGGCCTGCCCGTCTCCGTCCCGGCGGTGACCGTGAACCGCCTCTGCGGCTCCGGCTTCGAGGCGCTCACCCAGGCGGCGTCGCTCATCCTCACCGGGCAGGCCGAGGTCGTGCTCGCCGGCGGCACCGAGTCGATGTCGCAGGCGCCCCACGTGCTCCGCGGCGGCCGCGCCGGCTTCCCGCTCGGCAAGGCGCCCGCGCTCGAGGACACGCTCTGGAGCGCGCTCACCGACACGTACACCGGCATGCCGATGGCGATGACGGCCGAGAAGCTCGCCGAGCAGTACGGGATCTCGCAGGCCGCGGTGGACGAGCTCTCGGTGCTGTCGCAGAAGCGGTGGGCCGCGGCGCAGGAGGCGGGCCGCTTCGCGCAGGAGCTCGCGCCGATGGAGCTGCCGGCGCGGAAGGGCCAGACCGTGAAGTTCGAGCGGGACGAGCACCCGCGCCCCGAGACCACCGTCGAGGGCCTCGCCAAGCTGCCGAAGGTCTTCAAGAAGGACGGCGTCATCCACGCCGGCGCCGCCAGCGGCATCTGCGACGGCGCGGCGATGCTCGTCCTCGCCTCGCGCGCCTACGCGGACCGCAAGGGCCTGAAGCCGCTCGGCCGCCTGGTGAACTGGGGCGTCGCCGGCTGCGACCCGACGGTGATGGGCATCGGCCCGGCGCCGGCGATCCGCGCCGCCCTCGACCGCGCCCAGGCGAAGCTCGCCGACTTCTCGCTCTTCGAGGTCAACGAGGCCTTCGCGCCGCAGTACCTCGCCGTCGAGAAGGAGCTCGGGCTGCCGCGCGACGCCACCAACGTCGACGGCGGCGCCATCGCCCTCGGCCACCCGCTCGGGGCCTCGGGCGCCCGCATCACCACGCACCTGCTCTACGAGCTCGCCCGCCGCGGCCAGAAGTACGGCATCGGCTCGGCCTGCATCGGCGGCGGGCAGGGGCTGGCGGTGCTGGTCGAAGCGGCTTGAGAAGAAGGCTCCAGGCTTCAGGCTCCAGGCTCCGGCAGGCGCAGCCACCGGTTGCTGGAGCCTGGAGCCTGGCCGCTGGAGCCTGGCCCCTGGGCCTGGAGCCTGGAGCCTTGCAGCGGTAGAACGGTCGCATCCGGCGGAGGTCAGCGTGGGCGTCTCGAAGGCGAGCAAGGGCGGGACCGGCGTGCCGAGCGGGCACGAGGGGCTCGTCTACGACTGGAACATGCTCGAGGTCGTGGCGCCGCTGACGCAGAAGCCGATCGACCTCTTCGACGAGACGCTGCGGGACGGCGTGCAGTCGCCGTCCGTCGTCGATCCCGACATCGAGGACAAGCTCCGGATCGTGGAGCTGATGGCGTCGCTCGGGGTGAAGAGCGCCGACCTCGGGCTGCCGGGCGCGGGCCCGCGGGCGTACCAGGACGTCACCACGCTGGTGAAGCACATCCGCGACCGGAAGCTCGGGATCGAGTGCTGCGCCGCGGCGCGCACGGTCGTCGCCGACATCGCGCCGATCGCCGACGTGCAGCAGAAGACCGGCGTGCCGCTGACGCTCTACGCGTTCATCGGCTCGTCGCCGATCCGGCAGTACGCCGAGGACTGGCCGGTCGAGCACCTGCTCGAGACCTCCGCCACCGCCATCGACTTCGCGGTGAAGGAGGGGCTGAACGTCTGCTACGTCACCGAGGACACCACCCGCTCGGCGCCGGCGACGCTCGACCGGCTGTTCCGCAACGCCATCGACCACGGCGCCTCGCGGCTCTGCCTCTGCGACACCGTCGGCCACGCCACGCCGGACGGGATGAAGCGGCTCATCCAGTGGACCAAGGACCTCGTCCGCGGCACCGGCGCCGAGGTCAAGATCGACTGGCACGGCCACAACGACCGCGGCCTCGCCCTGGTGAACTCGCTGTTCGCCTGGGAGTACGGCGCCGACCGCGTCCACGGCTGCGCCCTCGGCATCGGCGAGCGCGTCGGCAACGCGCCGCTCGACCTCATCCTGGTGAACCTGAAGCTCCTCGGCGTCATCGACTGGGATCTGTCGAACCTGGTCGAGTACGTGCGGACGGTGTCGCGGGCCACCCGGGTGCCGATCCCGATCAACTACCCGCTCTCGGGCGACGACGCGTTCCGCACCGCCACCGGCGTCCACGCCGCGGCGATCATCAAGGCCAAGAAGAAGAAGGACGAGTGGCTCGCCGACCGCGTCTACTCGGCGGTCCCCGCCGGCGAGTTCGGCAAGGAGCAGACGATCGACGTCGGCCCGATGAGCGGGATGTCGAACGTGACCTACTGGCTGAAGCAGCGCGGCTTCGAGCCGGAGGAGGCGCTCTGCAAGGCCATCCTCGCCCGGGCCAAGACCTCGAACCGGACCCTCACCGAGGCCGAGGTGCTCGAGGTCGTCCGCGGCCAGGGCGCGAAGGCCGCGCCGAAGGCGCCGAAGGCCGCCCCGAAGGCCCTGGCGGCGAAGCGCGCCACCAAGTCGAAGGCGTCGCGGCGGGGCTCCGGTCGGGGTATCTCCCGAAGGGCGTGAATTGGCTGGAATCCGGCGGCCGGACGCGGTACGAACCGGCGCCGAAGGCACGAGAACCGACCGAGGGTAGGGCGATGCCGAGCTTCACCGGTGTGAAGGTCTTCTCGACCACGCTGGCCCGCGACCGCGAGAGCATGGGTGAGAACATCACCAAGTGGCTCCGCGACAACCCGGGCCTCGAAGTCGTGGACAAGGTCGTGACGCAGAGCTCCGACAAGGAGTTCCACTGCCTCACGGTGACCCTGTTCTTCCGCGAGCGCGGGCAGCCGTAGGCGCGGCGCGCGGCGTCGCGGTCGGGGCGCCCACGAGGGCGGACCGCGCGGCGCGTCCGTTGCACGCCCCCCGGAGCGTCTTAAGCTGTCGGGACGGGGCCTCGCCCCGCGGGAGGCGCCTTGCGACCGCAGCGGACGATGTTCGGGGGAGGCGGCTTCTCGGGTGGCGGCCGGGTCACGACGCCGCTCGTGATCGGGATCGCGATCGTCTCGATCCTCCTCTCGATCGGCGCCAACACCTACGCGGGGCAGGAGGTGCTCGTCCACCTCCGGTTCTCGCCGGCGCGCGTCATCCACGGCGAGCTCTGGCAGGTCGTCACCTACGCCTTCGTCCACCCGCTGCAGACGGTCGGCATCCTCGGCTTCATCTTCGGGCTGCTCCTGCTCTGGTCGATCGGCGGGCAGGTCGAGGCGGTGCTCGGGCCGCGGCGGTACCTCGGCTTCTACGTCAGCGCCGCGGCGCTCGGCGCCCTGGTCACCATCCCGCTCGCGCTGCTCCTCGAGCAGTCGGGCACCTCCCACGACGGCGTCTGGGTCGGGGTCGGCGCGATCATCGTGCTCTTCGCCCGCGAGTTCGCGGACCGGCAGATCCTGCTGATGTTCGTCCTGCCGGTGAAGGGCAAGTGGCTCATCGCCGCGTCGTTCGGCTTCGTCGGCCTGGCGGCGATCGTCGCCGGGCCGGTGACGGTGATGCCGGAGTTCTTCGCGATGGTGTTCGCGCTGGCGTGGGCCGAGGGCGTCCTCGCCTCGCCGCGGAAGCTCTGGCTCCGCTTCCGCGCCTGGCAGATCGAGCGCGAGCTGAAGCGCCGCTCGAGCCACCTCTCGGTGATCCGCGGCGGCGAGGACGACGCCGACCTGCCCCCGCCGCCCCGCAAGAAGGACGACGGCAAGGGGCCCTGGCTCCACTAGGCCTGCGCCGCGGCGGCCGCCTCGGCGTGCTGCAGCTCGATCACCTTCCGCCGGGCGAACGCCACCGCGGTCTCGACGTCGTGCACCAGGGCGACGTGGCTGCCGCCGGTCCCCACGCCGGCCTGCGCGAAGACCCGGGCCGGCTGCGGCTGCACGCCGGCGAGGTAGACGTAGGCGTCGCGGGCCCTGAGCCGCGCCAGCGCCGACTCCAGGTTGACGAGGCCGGTGGCGTCGATGGCCGGGACCGCCGTCATGTCGAGGACGACGACCCGCAGCGCGGCGCCGCCGATCGAGCCCAGGGCGCTCATCGCCTTCTCCGCCGCCCCGAAGAAGAGCGGCCCGGCGATCTCGTAGAGCACCGCGCCCGGCGGCAGCGGCTCGTGGAGCGCGGGGTGCGACGGCGCCGCCAGCCGCGCGCCGGTGGTCTCCGCCATCCGCCGCATGAACAGGAGCGACGCGAGGAGCACGCCGGCGGTGACGCTGATGACCATGTCGAAGATCACCGTCAGGCCGAAGCACGACAGCAGCACGAGGATGTCGCTCTTCGGCGCCACCCGGACCACGTGCACGAAGTGCTTCACCTCGCTCATGTTCCAGGCGATGAGCAGGAGCAGCGCCGCCAGCGACGCCATCGGCAGGTAGCCGAGCAGCGGCGCCAGCACCAGCACCGCGGCGAGGATGAACAGCGCGTGGACGACCGCGGCGATCGGCGAGCGGCCGCCGGCGCGGATGTTGGTGGCGGTCCGGGCGATGGCGCCGGTGGCCGCGAAGCCGCCGAAGAACGGGCCGATCAGGTTGCCGACGCCCTGGGCGACGAGCTCGGCGTCCGGGTCGTGCTTGGTGCCGGCCATGCCGTCGGCGACGACCGCCGAGAGCAGCGACTCGATGGCGCCGAGCATGGCGATGGCGAACGCCGACGGGAGCAGGGCGCGGATCATCGCGAAGTCGAGGGAGAGCGGCGCGCCGCCCGGACCCGGCTGCAGCCAGGGCAGGCCGGGGAGCGGCGGCAGGTTCGGGACGCCCGGGTGGGTGACGCCGTCCGAGACGAACGAGAAGCGGCTGGCGATGGTGGCGGCGTCGAAGCCCGGCACGAAGCGGGTGAGGAGCGCCCCGACGACGGCGGCGGCGGCGAGGGCCACGAGCGGCGCGGGCACGCGCTTGGTGAGCTTCGGCCAGAGGAGGAGGACCGCCAGGGTGAAGGCGCCGAGCCCGAGGTCGGGCAGGTGCACGGTGGGCAGCGCCCGCGCCAGGGTCTCGACGCGCTCCAGGTAGTGCTCGGGCATCGCCGCGATCGAGAGCCCGAGGAAGTCCTTCAGCTGCAGCGTGGCGATCACCACGGCGATGCCGGCGGTGAAGCCGGTGGTCACCGGGTAGGGGATGAAGCTGATGAGCCGCCCGAGCCGCAGCAACCCGAGCGAGACCAGGATGGCGCCGGCCATCACCGTGGCGAGGAGCAGGCCGCCGAGGCCGAACTGCGACGCGATCGGCACCAGGATGACGACGAAGGCCGCGGTCGGCCCGGTGACCTGGGTCCGCGAGCCGCCGAGGAGCGCCGTCACCGCCCCGGCCACGATGGCGGTGTAGAGCCCGTGCTGCGGCGGGACCCCGCTGGCGACGGCGAGCGCCATCGACAGGGGGAGGGCGACGATGCCGACCACGAGGCCGGCGAGGACGTCCGTCTTGAGGTTCGGTCGGCCGTACCCCTCGGCGAGGGCCTGGCGGAGGGCCGGCGCGGGGCGGACCCGACCCGCCGCGAGCGTGGCGAGCTCGCCGAAGGCGTCCTTGTAGCGCCTCCGCTTCCCGGTCGCGGCCCGCGCCTTCCCGCCGCCTGCCGCCGGCGCAGCTACCCCGCCGGCTGATTCGTCCGCTGTCGCCCCGCCCGCCGCGTCCTGTGGCATCGACCTCACCGTCCCGAAGCAACGCGGGACTAGCATCCGCCATGCCGGCGGCCGGACCGACCGGACGGGGGCCGGGGAGCGCACGGGTACCGATCGGCTGCCGAAACGGCGTGCGGTTTCGGCATGCATGCCTGGGCGGCATGCCGAAGCGGCACGCTCGCCTCAGTCGGTCTCCGGGATGGAGACGCCCTCCGCGCGGTAGCGGGCGAGCTTCGAGTAGAGCGTCCGCAGGCCGAGGCCCAGCGCGCTCGCCGCCTCGGCCTTGGTCGGGAACCGCCGGAGCGCCGCCAGGACGAGCCGCTGCTCGGCGTCCGCCAGCGTGGCTCCCGACGGGATCTCCACCACCGCCGGCGCCTTCCCGTCGGGCACCTCCGGGCTCGGCCGCGGCGCCCGGGCCCGGGCCCGGCCGTGCGGGAGCACGTCGAGGACCGTGTCGACCTCGATGGTCTCGGAGGTCGAGAGGACGGCGGCGCTCTCGATGACGTTCTTCAGCTCGCGGACGTTGCCCGGCCAGTCGTAGTCCATCAGCTCGCGGAGCGCCTGCGGCGAGATCCCGCGGATCTTTCCGCCGGTGCGCCGGTGGAAGTCGGCGACGAAGGTGTCGATGAGCGCCGGCACGTCCTCCTTGCGGTCGCGGAGCGGCGGGATGGCGATCGTCACCACCTTGAGCCGGTAGTAGAGGTCCTCGCGGAAGCGTCCCTCGGCGATGGCGCGCTCGAGGTCGCGGTTGGTGGCGGCGATGAGGCCGAGGTCGACCTTCACCGACTCGGTGCCGCCGACGCGCCGGAACTCGTTTCGCTCCAGCACCCGGAGGAGCTTCGCCTGGGTCGGCAGCTCCATCTCGGTGATCTCGTCGAAGAAGATCGTGCCGCCGTCGGCGAGCTCGAGCAGGCCGCGCTTGCGCGCGTCGGCGCTGGTGAACGCGCCGCGCTCGTGGCCGAACAGCTCGTTCTCGAGGATGTCCCTGCCGAGGTTGGCGCAGTTGATCGGCACGAACGGGTGCTGCCGCCGCGGCCCGAGCGAGTGGACCGCGCGGGCGACGAGCTCCTTGCCGGTGCCGCTCTCGCCGAGCAGGAGCACGTTGGCCTTGTAGCGGCCGATCTTCTCCAGCGTCGCCTGCAGCGTCCGGATCGCGGGCGAGGTGCCGTAGATGCCGACCCGCTCGAGCGTCGCCGCGCCGGAGACCGCGGGCTCCGGGGGCGCGACGAGGGTGGCGCGGAGCCGGGCGACGATCGACGCGGCTTCGGCCGGCGCCGGGGCGAAGTCGCTGGCGCCGGCGCGGACCGCCGCGACGGCGTCGTCGGGCGAGGCGCTCGCGCCGATGGCGAGCACGGGGGCGAGGGGCTGCCGCGGCAGGCTCGTCGCCGCGACCTTGCGCAGGCCGTCGAGGCCGAGGGCCGCGGTGACGATCACCGCGCCGACCGGCCCGGCCGCGAGGAGCTCCGGGAGGCCCGCGGCGCTCCCGGCGGTGCGGACCTCGAAGCCGACCTCGGCGAGGGCCTCGGGGAGGCCCGGCGGCGGCGCGCCGCCGACGAGCACGCACGTCCTCCCCGTGGCCCAGCGAGCGCGCTTCGGCATGCGACCTCCGGCCTCCGGAGGGAGGCCGGGCCGATCGTGCCACAGCGTGCCGTTTCGGCACTACCCGCGCGACCGCCGGCGGCCGAGGGCGAGGGCGACGGCCCCGAGCGCGAGCAGCGAGGCGGGCGTGCCGCCGGCCGACGCGCAGCCGCCCTCGTCCCCGGCGGCGGTCGAGGCCGTCGAGCCGCCGCCGCCGAGGCCGTCGAGCCGGGTGACCGTGATCGCGTGGCGCAGCTCGAGGTCGTCCTTCACCAGCACCGCCTCGACGACGTTCTCGCCGGCGACGAGCGGCACCGTGGCCGAGAAGCTGAAGCCGCTCCGGTCCCGGCCGCCCTCGGCGCCGATGGTGGCGGGGACGCCGTTGACGGTGAGCGTGCCGCCGTAGACCGAGGTGAAGCCGGCGACGAGCACCTCGTCACCGCCGAGCGCGGCGCCGGAGGCGGGCGAGGTGATCTCGAGGAAGTGCTCGAGCTCGCCGCCCGGGTAGAGGCCCCACTTCGCCGAGAGGCGCCCGCCTTCGGGCACGGTGATGGTCTCGTAGTGGGGCTGGTAGCCGGGCGCGGTCACCGCCACGACGTAGTCGCCGCCGGGGACGTCGAGGTGGAACGACCCGTCGGCGCCCGTCTCGGCGGAGGCGACGATCGCGCCCTCCTGCCCGAGCTCGACGAGCGCGCCGGCGACGCGCGCGGCCTCGTCCGGCGCGTGGAAGACGAAGCCGTCGACCCCGCCGGCCGGCGGGGCGTAGGGGACCGTGGCCCGCGCCTCGCCGGCGGTGCCGGCGGCGTCGCGGGCGACGACGGTGACGACGTTCGCGCCGGCGACGAGGCGGAGCGTGGTCTCGAAGCGGCCGGCGACCAGCGGGACCTCGGCGTCGTTCACGGTGACCGAGGAGGGCAGCGCCGCGTCGGCGACGGAGCCGCGGACCGCGACCTCGGCGAGGTCGGTGATCGTGGCGCCGTCGACCGGCGCCTCGAGCGTCACCACCGGCGGCGTCTCGTCGGCGGCGCCGTCGCGGAGCAGGCCGATCGAGCCCCAGGTCTCCTGGCCGGCGGCGATGTCGCGGGTCGCGGCGTTGGTGCCGTAGCCCGCCTTCTGCGCGGTGGCGGTCCAGCGCCCCGCCGGCACCTCGACCCAGATCCGGCCGCCGCCGACCGACTCGGTCTGGTCGTTGCTCATGCCGGAGACGAAGGAGACCGTCCGGCCGCCGTCGGAGAGCGTGACCGTGGCGCCGTCGAGGCGCGTCGACATGTCGCAGGCGACGTCCGGGTCGGCGCGGCACGGATCGTCGGCGCGCAGCTCGAACACCGTGCCGCGGTAGACGCCCGTCGGCGTCGAGGGGCGCAGGCCCACCGAGCCCCAGGTCTCCTGCCCGGCGTCGACGTGCCGCGAGACCGAGCCGCGGACGTAGCCGTCGGCGGAGGCCTCGACGGTGTAGTCGCCGGGGTCGACGTCGAACCGGAACGCGCCGTTGCCGTCGGCGGTGGTGGAGAGGCCGTTCGAGAGCGAGACGCGGGCGCCGGGGATCCGGTGGGCGGTGTCGGGATCGAGGTAGACCACGCCGCGGAGCGTGCCGGTCGACGGCGCGGCGGCGCCGTTCTGCACGATCCCCATGTACGTGCCCCAGTTCCAGTGCGGGCCGGGATCGGTGTGGTTCGCGCCGGGCACCTCGACGTGGCCGATGATCCGCGTGCGGTCCTTCGGGATCCCGTAGGTGTCGCAGAGCCAGCGGGTGAGGGCGCCGGACGCGTCGTACATCGCCTGCGTGGCCCAGCCCGGATCGGAGACGAAGCCCTCGTGCTCGAGGCCGATCGACTCCTTGTTGTAGGTCGAGTTGCCCGCGTGCCACCCGGTGTCGGCGTGGTGGACCATCTGCGTGATGTCGCCGCGGTTCGAGATCACGTAGTGCGCGGAGACGTTCGCCGACGGGTTGCGGAACCAGGAGATCGCGCCGGCGTAGCTGCCCTGCACGGTGTGGATCACGACGTAGCGGATCGAGTGGCCGGCGCGGCCCTGCGAGTAGTTGCCGGCGTTCGCCGCCGACCAGACGACGCCGGGGTAGCCGTCGGAGCCGTTGAACTGCAGCGTCTCGCCGAAGGCGCGCTTGCGGTCGAGGCGCACCGGCACCGGGTGCAGCACGACCTCGTCGCCGTTCGGGAGCTCGCGGGAGACGCCGTGCTCGATCGCGTAGAAGACGCGGTTGGCGTAGTCCTCGGCGAGGCGCAGGTCCTCCCAGCCGGTGCGGCGGGTGACCACGTCGTACCAGTCGGAGAGCTCCTCCTCGCGGAGGGCCGGGTACCCGGCGAAGACGCGATCGGCGAGGTGCCGCAGCACCGCCGCGCCGCCGCGGACGTTGGCGGTGACGTCGGTGGTGAGCTGCTCGCGCGACAGGCCGGTGAGCTCCGTCGCCAGCGGGAGCGAGCCGTCGAGGTCGCCGAGGTGCAGCGGGCCGTAGCCGCCGTCGATCGCGGCCTCGCCCGGGTGCATGAGGAAGCGCGTCTCGACCCAGGCGATGCCCTGGAGCAGCTGCACCGGCACGCGGTACTCGTTCGACGCGGCGGTGAACGCCCGCTCGAGGGTGCCGGGCGGGACGCCGCTCTCGTCGTCGGCGGGGCCGCCGCAGGCGGCGAGGGCGAGGAGGGTGAGGGCGAGGGTGCGGCGCATGGAGGTCCTCCGGGGTCGGCGGAGGTCGCACTCCAAGACTCGTGCCGCGGTCGCGCGCGGCGCAGGCGCGCGGAATCACGGGCGTTCGGCGCGCCGCGGCTGTCCGGATCCCGTACGGCGTAGCCGCCGGGGCAACCCGGGCCCCGGCGGCTGCAACGCCGCTTTACCCGGGCAGGACCTCGCGGACCGCCGCGCGGTAGACCCAGATCCGCGCGGTGTTGGTGCGGGCGTCGCTCGGGATCACGAAGAAGCCGGCGTCGTCGGGGCGGTAGTCCGGCGCGAAGCCGGCGAGCGGCCGGCCGTCCTCGAAGGTGATCCGGAGCTTCTTGCCTTGCGGCGCGGTCGGGGCCTGCCCCGGCGTGAGCATGAAGAACACCGCCTTGATGCGCTCGGTCGGGATCTGCTCGAGGCCGGCGGTCGCCTCCACGGCGAGCGCCACGCCCTCGAGGTCGGCATCGCGGATGACGCCGCGCTTCACCATGCCCTCGCGGGTGTGCACGACGACGCGGTGCTCGCCG
>CAZDGH010000099.1:0-8106 GCA_964504805.1 uncultured Myxococcales bacterium
AGCCGCTCGCCGGCCCCGCGCCCCCGCCCGCCTCCGCGGCGACGGCCGCCGCTCCGGCCGCGCCGCGCACGGAGCTCGAGCGGAAGCTGCTCTGGCTCTCCGCGTTCCGCGTCGCCGCGGTCACGGTGCTGGTCGGCACCACCGCCATCCTCGCCTTCAAGGGCGACGAGCCGCTCGGCGGACGCGTCGCCCTGCTCCTCTCGGCGCTCGCCGCGGGGACCAACGCCCTGCAGATCGGCGTCGTGGTCCTGCTGCGGATGCGGCGGTGGGTCCACGAGCTCGCCGTGGCGCAGGTCGTGGGCGACGTCGTCTTCGCGACGGTGCTGGTCTACCTGACCGGCGGCGCGGACTCGCTCTTCTCGTTCATGTTCCTGCTCGCCGTCGTCAACGGCAGCATCCTCCTCGCCGGCCGCGGCGCCTGGCTCGCCGCCGGGGCGTCGATCCTCGCCCACGCGGGGCTCGTCGTCGCGCTCCACGCCGGGCTCGTCGGCCCGGTGGACGGCCGGCTCGGGCAGGAGCGCCTGCCGCTGGCGGTGCTGCTGCAGAACCTCTTCACCCACGGCGCGGCGTTCGCGCTCACCGCCGTCCTCGGCACCTACGTGGCGAGCCAGCTCGTCCGGGAGGGCGAGCGCGCCCAGGTCGCCGAGAGCTCGCTGCTCAAGCTGCACGCGCTCCACGACTCGATCGTCCGCTCCATCGCCTCGGGGATCGTCACCACCGACGAGGCCGGCCGGGTGACGTTCCTGAACCGCGCGGGCGAGGAGATCCTCGGCCGCAAGCTGGCCGATCTCGCCGGCCGCGAGCTGCTCGAGCTGGTGCCGCCCCTCCGCCCCGCGGTCGACGAGGCGAAGCGGGGGCGCGAGATCCAGCGGCTCGAGATCGCCTGGATCGCGCCCGACGGCTCGCAGCGGTACCTCGGCTTCACGCTCACCCCGCTCTTCGACGAGAAGGGCAGCCGCATCGGCTTCGCCGGCGTCTTCCAGGACCTCACCCGGTTCCGCGAGCTCGAGGTCGTGGCGGCGCGCTCCGAGCGGCTCGCCGCCGTCGGCAAGCTGGCCGCGGGCCTCGCCCACGAGCTGCGGAACCCGCTCGCCTCGATCTCCGGCTCGGTGGAGCTGCTCGCCTCCTCGCAGCCGGCGGGCGGCGAGCACCAGCGCCTCTTCGACATCGTCCTCCGCGAGGCCGAGCGCCTGAACGGCCTGGTCACGGACTTCCTCGCCTTCGCGCGGCCGGCGACGCCGAGCCTCGGCGACGTGTCGCTGCCGGAGCTCGTGGACGAGGTGCTGCACGTCTTCGCGGTCGATCCGGCGGCGGCCGCGCTCCGTCGAGAGACCCGCCTCGCGCCGGCGGTGGCCCGCGCCGATCCGTCGCAGCTCAAGCAGGTGCTGTGGAACCTACTCGTCAACGCCGCCGAGGCTACGGCGCCGGGCGGGAGCGTCACCGTGACCACGGGCCCCGCGCCCGACGGGCGGAACGTCTTCGTCCGGGTCGAGGACACGGGGCACGGCATCGACCCGGAGGACGCGGCGCGCATGTTCGAGCCGTTCTTCACCACCAAGAAGGACGGCACCGGCCTCGGGCTGGCGACGGTCCACCGGATCGTCGACGCCCACGGCGGCCACGTGACGGTCGAGAGCCAGCCCGGCCAGGGGACCAGCCTGACGGTCTCCTTGCCGGCGGCGGAGGCGTAGATGGCGCGGGTGCTGGTGGTGGACGACGAGCGCTCCATGCGCGAGCTCCTGGAGATCGTCCTCCGCAAGGCGGGGCACGAGGTGGAGAGCGAGGAGGACGGCGCGGTCGCGTGCGAGCGCATCGCCCGCGACGAGTACGACCTGGTGATCACCGACCTGAAGCTCGGCCGCCGCTCGGGCATCGAGGTGCTGGAGCGCACCAAGCAGCTCCACCCCACCACCGAGGTGGTGGTGATCACCGCGTTCGCCACCACGCAGAACGCGATCCAGGCGATGAAGCTCGGCGCGTACGACTACGTGCTCAAGCCGTTCAAGCTCGACGAGCTCTCGCTGGTGGTGCAGAAGGCGCTCGAGAAGCGCTCGATCGTCCGCGAGAACGTCTCGCTGAAGCAGAAGCTCGGCGAGCGCTCCCGCTACGGCCGGCTCCTCGGCCGCAGCCAGGCGATGCGCGAGCTCTACCAGCTCATCGACAAGATCGGCCCGACCCGCGCCACCGTGCTCGTCACCGGCGAGTCGGGCGTCGGCAAGGAGCTCGTCGCCCGCGCGGTGCACGAGAAGAGCCCGCGCGCCGGGGCGCCGTTCGTGGCGGTGAACTGCGGCGCGATCCCCGAGGGCCTGATCGAGAGCGAGCTCTTCGGCCACGAGAAGGGCTCGTTCACCGGCGCGATCGCCGCCAAGGAGGGCCTGTTCGCCGCCGCCGACGGCGGGACGCTCTTCCTCGACGAGGTCGGCGAGCTGCCGGCGCTCGTCCAGGTGAAGCTGCTCCGCGCGCTGCAGGAGCGGACCGTGCGCTCGGTCGGCGGCGTCAAGGACGTCGAGGTCGACGTCCGGATCATCGCCGCGACGAACCGCGACCTCGCCGCCGAGGTGAAGGCGGGACGCTTCCGCGAGGACCTCTACTACCGGCTCAACGTGATCGGCCTGCGGGTGCCGCCGCTCCGCGATCGCCCCGAGGACATCCCGCTGCTCGTCGAGCACTTCCTCGCGCAGGTCGCCTCGGAGCAGGGCCGCCCGGCGCCGAGGCTGTCGAAGGAGGCGCAGGCGGCGCTCCTCGACCACCCCTACCCCGGCAACGTCCGCGAGCTCGAGAACGTGGTGGAGCGCGCGGTGACGCTCGCCGAGGGCGACGTCATCGGCATGGAGCTCCTGCCCGCGCAGCTCCGCGGCGGCCCCGTGGCGCGACCACCCTCGTCGCTCGGCCCCTCGCCGGAGCCGGCGGAGCTGCCCGGCGGCTTCGACCTGCAGGCCTACCTCGACGCCGAGGAGAAGCGGCTCATCGAGCGCGCCCTGTCGCGGTCGGGCGGCGTCAAGAAGGAGGCGGCCCGGCTCCTCGGCCTCTCCTTCCGCTCGCTCCGCTACCGGCTCGAGAAGCTCCGGATGGAGACCAGCCCCGACGGCGAGTAGCGGCGCTGGTGTAGCCTCGGCGGCGATGAAGAAGCCCGCCCTGCTCCTCGCCGCCTGCCTCGCGGCCTCGTGCGCCGACGAGGCCGCCGCCCCCGAGGGCGCGCCGGCGCCGGCGCCGACGCCCGCTCCCTCGACCGAGGTCGACCCGTTCGTCGGCTCCGGCGGCATGGGCTTCGCCCACGGCAGCGCCTTCCCCGGCGCCGTGGCGCCGAACGGCCTCGCCAAGGTCGGTCCGGACACGAAGGGACCGTACGGGACGATCCTGTTCCTGCACTACTCGGGCTACTGGTACGGCGACGACCACGTCCGCGGGTTCTCGCACCTGCACCTGCACGGCACCGGCGCCACGGACATGGGCGTGGTGTCGCTCATGCCCACGGACGGGTTCGACGAGACGCGCACCGACGTCGACGGCTACGAGTCGCCGTTCCGGAAGGAGACGGAGCACGCGTCGCCGGGACGCTACGGGGTGACGCTCGATCGCGGCGGGATCCGGGTGGAGCTCGCGGCCACCGAGCACGGCGCGATCCACCGCTGGACGTGGCCCGAGGGCGCGACCGAGGCGTGGGCGATCGTCGATCTCGACCGGATGCTCGGCGACGGCGAGGTCACCGCGCAGGAGCTCGCGCTCGACGCCGCCTCGTCGAGCTTCCGCGGCAGGCTCCACGCCCGCGGCGGCATGTCCGGAGGCTTCGGCGGGTACGACGTGTTCTTCGCGGCGCGCGTCTCGCGGCCGTGGCGCGAGGCCCGGGTATGGGGCGACGACGGCGTGCCGGCGCCGGGCGCGGGCGCGACGGGTGATCGCGCCGGCGCGGCGCTGTCGTTCGATCCCGCCGGGGGGCCGGTCGAGGTCGCCCTCGCGGTGTCGCTCGTGGACGAAGGCGGCGCCGCGCGGAACCTCGAGGCGGAGCTGCCCGCGTTCGACCTCGAGGGCACCGCCGCGGCGACCGCCGCCGCGTGGGACGAGGTGCTGGGGAAGGTCGCGATCGAGGGAGGCACGCCCGAGGAGCGGACGCTCTTCTACACGTCGCTCTACCACGCGTACCTCATGCCGACGGCGATCTCCGACGTCGACGGGCGGTGGCGCGCGCCGGACGGGACGACCGCGACGGCGACCGGCCGCCGGCAGCTCTCGGACTTCTCGCTCTGGGACACCTACCGGACGGTGCACCCGCTCTACGGCCTCCTCGATCACCGCGCCGCCCGCGAGTCGGTGGAGTCGCTGCACGCGTTCGCGGAGGTCGCCGGGTTCTTCCCGAAGTGGCCCATCGCCACCGGCGAGGCGAGCACGATGATCGGCGCGTCTGCGGAGATCGTCCTCGGCGACGCGGCCTCCCGTGGCGTCGAGGGGCCGGACTACGCCGGCGCCTACCGGATCCTCCGGGCCGCCGCCCTCGACGACGCCGACCCGCCCGGCGGCCGCGGCGGACGGAACGACGTGATGCCATACATGGCCCACGGCTACGTGCCCGCGAGCGTCTCCCGCTCGGTCTCGAAGACCACCGAGTACGCGCACGACGACTACGGCCTGGCGCGCCTCGCCGCCCACCTCGGCGAGACGGACGACGCCGCGCTCCTCGACGCCCGCTCGAAGGGCTACCGCGCGCTCTTCGATCCCGAGACGAGGTTCCTGAGGCCGCGCTTCGAGGACGGCACCCTCGCCGGAGAGGAGCCGTTCGACCCGCTCGCCTTCGACGAGGCGTACGTCGAGGCCAACGCCTGGCACTCGGTGTGGATGGCCGCCCACGACGTCGAGGGCTTCGTCGCGCTCTTCGGCGGGCAGGCCGCGATGATCGACCACCTCGAGACGTTCTTCGAGGGCGCGAAGGCCGAGTGGGACGGGCTCCCGGCCGACGACCTCGCCGCCCGCGCGCTGCCGCGGCCGTACTACTGGCACGGCAACGAGCCCGATATCCACGCGCCGTTCCTGTTCGCGCAGGCGGGACGCCCCGACCTCACCCAGCGCTGGGCGCGGTGGGTCGCCGACGAGCTCTACGCCGCCACGCCGGACGGCCTCGCCGGCAACGACGACGGCGGCACGCTCGGCGCGTGGTGGGTCCTCGCCGCGCTCGGCCTCTACCCGGTGCCGGGCGGCGACCTCTGGATCCTCGGCGCGCCGCGCTTCCCGAGAGCGACGCTCTCGCTCCCGTCCGGCGCGACCCTCGTCATCGAGGCGGAGGGCGCGTCGGCGGAGGCGATCTACGTGCAGTCGGTCACCCTCGACGGCGCGCCGCTCGAGCGCGCCGAGCTCCGCCACGGGCAGCTCGCCGGCGGCGGCACGCTGCGGTTCGTGATGGGCCCCGCGCCGTCGGCGTGGGGGCGCCTCTAGCGTCGGCGGCGCGCCCGCAGGAGCGCGAGGGCGAGCGCGAGGCCGAGGGTGCCGGCGGCGCCGCTGCGGGTCCCGGCGACGCTGCAGCAGCCGCCCGCGTCGCTGCCCCCCTCTCCGCCCTCGCCGCCGCCGTCGCCCCCGTCGCCCCCGACCACGTCCTCGGGCCCGAGTCGCTCCGGGAGAGGCGTGGAGAAGTTGCCGGTGGAGCGGGCGTCGTGGTGGAAGCCCTCCCACTGGATGCTCTTCGCGGATCCCGTCGTGCGCCAGGCGTAGAGCCAGCCGTCGCGGCCGTGGACCACCACGTCCAGGAAGCCGTCGCCGTCGAGGTCCCCGAGCGCCGCCGTCGAGGCGATCCACGAGCCGGTGTGCTTCGGCCAGCCCGCCGGCTGCTCGCCGTCGGCGTTGAACGCGGTCACCCGGTAGCCGCCGGTGCCGTTCACGACCTCGGGCCTGCCGTCGCCGTCCACGTCGCCGACCGCGTAGTTCACGAAGAACATGTAGTCGTCGACCTTCTGCGGGAAGCCGGGGAGCATCGGCGCGGTGAACTTGTTGCGCGACAGATCGGTGTCGCGCATCGCGTTGCCGATGGACCAAGCGGCGACCTGGTGGTCGAACGCGCCGCGCTGCCCGCCGTCGATCCCGAAGATCACGCTCGAGCCGATCGTGCCGCAGACGTACTCGAGCAGGCCGTCGCCGTCGAGGTCGGCCACCGAGCCGGAGTTCACCGGGATCCACGACGGCAGGTCGTCGGACGACGCGTTCGGGCCCGGCGTCGAGTTGTCGCCGGTGCCGAGGAAGGCGTTGTCGGTGGTGCGGCCGAGGTTGCCGTCGACGATCTCGAAGTCCTTCCACCGGAAGAAGTTCGGCTGCGCCGCGATCGCGTGGGCGCCGAGCTCCACCACGCCGTCGCCGTCCATGTCGGCGATCACCGGGTTGTTCGGCGCGCCGCGGCCGACCATCGGGAGAATGTCGAGCGTCAGCCCGAACGCCTCGATCGGCCAGCCCGGCCACCAGGCCGACATCGGGTCGTCGGGCGAGGTGCCGCCGGTGCCCTTGATGAGGTACATGCGCCCCTTCGACGCGGCCTCGCCGTAGACCTCGTTGGTGCCGAGCAGCAGCTCGGGCTTTCCGTCGCCGTCGAGGTCCGCCACCGCCGGCGTCGAGAGGATCTCGGCCCGCGAGCTGCGGAGCGTACGATCGCCGTCCTCGTTCTCGCCGCGCGCCGGCCGCGGGTCGTAGACGCGCACCGGGAAGCCGGGCACGTCCTCGCCGGTGGTCCCGTCCCAGACGTAGAGCACGCCGTCCATGCCCGCCTGGACGATGTCGAGGGCGCCGTCGCCGGTGTAGTCGGCGAGCACCGGCGCCGCGAAGAACCCGGGGTGGAAGAGCCGGTGCTCCCAGACGTCCTCGCCGGCGCCGTCGACGACCTTGCGGGCGCCGGTGTAGCGGCAGCCGGCGGGGTTCGCCGGCTCGAGGCCCCAGTCGCACTCGAGCAGGTCGCGGTCGATGCCGAGGCTGCGCACGATGGTGCCGTCGGTGGCGATGACGTGGACCCGTCCCTCGAGCGTGGCCACGACGAGCTCCGGCCGGCCGTCGCCGGTGACGTCGCCGATCGACACGGCGCCGAGCAGCGACTCCTGCCAGTCGGGGCCGAGCGCGCCCGGCTGCCAGCCCGGCGCGCCCGCGTGCGCGGCGAGCCGCGGCACGTCGTGGAGCCGCACCGGGAAGCCGGGCCACTCCTCGCCGTTCACGTCGAGCACGTGGACGAGGCCGTCGGCCGTCGCGATCACCAGCTCGTCCTTCCGGTCGCCGTCGAGATCGTGGAGCCGCGGCGACGACTCGCCCGACGCGCCCATCCACCGCGGGAACGCCTCGTGGAGCATCGGATCGCGGTGCACGAAGAAGGTCTTGCGGAAGGTGCCCTCGACGTCGCCACGGGCGTCGCCGTAGTGCGTGATGGCGCGGACGCGCACGGTCGCCGCGAACTGGTGCGCGTCCTCGGTGGGCGGGATCGTCGCGTCGGCGAAGAGCGTCGAGGTGTCGATGGTCGCCAGCACGCCGTCGACGCGGCCGGTGGCGCCGTCGCGGCTCGCGATCGCGCGGAAGCGCCGTCCTCGGGGTCGACGCCCGCCGCCACCTCGATCACGAAGTCGAACGGCGCCCGCGCGGCCACGTAGCCCTCCACGGAGAGCGGCGCGCCCGGCGCGAAGGTCTCGAACCAGCGCGGGCTGGCGAGGTCCATCTCCGGCGGGATGCGGCCCTCGGCGACCATCTTCACCGAGCGCCAGACGTTGTTCCGGCCGTAGCCGAAGTGCAGGTCCCAGCCCTCGGCGCTCGGGTACTTGGTGGGATCGCTCTCGGACCCGGCGACGTCGATGTCGTCGGCGGCCATCCAGAAGAGCTGCAGCACCTCGCCGGCGGTGAGCTCGAGCCCCTCGGCCTTCGCCATCGACTGGATCATGCCGGCGTGGCCACCGGAGCGGCTCGTCGCCTCCGACGAGCAGCTCCCGCCCGACGTCGACATGTGCAGGTGCCCGCCGTAGTTCGTGCAGTTGTTGAAGTTCAGGAAGGTGGTCGAGTCCTCCCAGTCGTCCTTGTCGTGGACGATGGCGTGGACGTAGAGCGTGCGGTCGAGGTTCGCCGGGTAGTTGTGGTGGTAGCTCGCCTCGTCGGCGGCGGAGG
>CAZDGH010000099.1:8116-15349 GCA_964504805.1 uncultured Myxococcales bacterium
CGACCACGCCCTTGCCGTACGCGTAGTCCACCGCGGCCTGCGAGAGCGGCGTGTGGTTGATGGTGCCGAGCGCCTCCTGGATCACCTTGGCGCCCTGGTCCACCGCGTAGACCGCCGCCACCGCGAAGGCGTTGACGTCGGCGAGGAACGAGTCGCCGGCGCGGAGCGGCAGCGCCGAGCAGCCGGGGCAGACGCCGATGGAGCCGATGCCGTTGTTGCCCTCGGCCATCGACTCGCGGGTCATCTGGTCGCCGTGGCTGTAGCCCTGCCCGCCGTTGCCGACGTCGTCGTACGGGTCGTTGTCGTCCCAGAGGAAGTCCCAGCCGCAGACGTCGTCGACGTAGCCGTTCCCGTCGGCGTCGGTGCCGTCGGAGAAGTGGTGGATGAGATCCTGCGGGTCGAGGATGCCGTTCCCGTTCCAGTCGGTGAGGCGCGGGTCCACGATGGTCGCGGCGTCGGGCTGCCCGTGGCCGACCGCGCTCGTGTAGTCCTGCACGTTGAACCTGCCGTCGCCGTTCGCGTCGTGCGCCGGGAAGGCGGTGCCGTCCGCGCGCTGCGGCACCGGCAGCTCCGCGGCGTTCAGCTTCCACTTGTTGACGAGGTCGCGGTTCGACCAGTTGAAGCCGGAGTCGAGCACGGCGATGGTCACGCCGAAGTCGCCGGTGGTGTAGAGCCAGGCGCGGTCGACGCTCATGCCGGTGCCGAGCGCGAGCTCCTCGGCGCGGAAGCCCACGTTGTCCGCGACCTCCGCGGGCACGAACGACCAGAAGTTCCAGCGGCCGCCGTAGTCGGGATCGTCGGGCCAGTTCGCCGGATCGGCGAGCGCCTCGGGGGAGAGCTCGCGGTCGGCCGCGGGCCACGCCGGGTTCTCGGCGGCGGCCGCTGCGGGAAAGGCACAGAGCGCCAGGGCGAGCGCCCGGCGGAGCAGGTTCATGGCCGTCATGTGTCGAGTCCCCGTGGGCCGTCGCGTGCGCGTGGCCGGCCGAGCGCCGCTGCGTGGTCGTGGATCGGCGGAAGTCTCCCACCTTCGCCGGTCCCGAGAAAGGCCCGCGCCGCGCCCGTGCGCGCCTATGCAATCTCTTCGTAGTCTCGCAAACGATGCAGACCGGAAGCTCGCGCCCGGCCGCCGGTGTGGGAGAATGCTCCTCGTTTCCCGAGGCTTACCTGCCGCCCGGGAGGGCATGGTTGTTGCTTCTTCGCCCCCGGAAGCGAACGGTTCACGGAGGTAGGATGCGCCGCCAGGTCGCCGCGCGTGGCTTCACGCTGCTCGAGCTCATGATCGTGGTTGCCATCTTCGGCATCCTCGCGTCGGTGGCGGCCGTGAACCTGTCGGCGGCGATGCCGATCCACCGGACGAACTCCGCCGCCCGGCAGCTCCTCATGGACCTCCGCGCGGCGCCGGCCATCGCGGCCCGCACCAACACGATGTTCACGGTGACGATCGACCCGGCCGACGCGGCCTGCCCCGATCGCACCGGCGCCGCCGGGCTGAGCTGGACCGGCTCGTCCATCAACCCGGCGGACGGGACGGTGCGCCGCTACTTCCGCACCTGTGTCGCCGACGAGTTCCCGGGCGTGCTCAACGCCGACGTCACGGGCCTCGCCGGCGTGCCGCTCCGCTGCGGCGTCGAGCCGAACGTCACCGGCCTCCCGGACGACGGCTGCACGCTCTGCGGCGCCGCGATCACCTCGATCAACTTCTTCCCCAGCGGCGAGGTCGACATCCTCGACGGGATGTCGCTGACCTTCGTCCCCGAGAACAACGTCGCCGGCGGCGGGATGCGCGCGCACGCGCTCTCCGTCGGCATCGCCCCCGCGACGGGCCGCGCGCGCCTCTACCGGCCGACCGTGCCGCCCGCCCCGCTCGCCTGGGAGTGCCCGTGATCGCGCTCTTCCACCCGCGCCGCGACGCCCGCGGCTTCAGCCTCCTCGAGGTGCTCGTGTCGGTGGGCATCCTCGCCATCGGCCTCACCGCGATGATGCCGCTCGTCAGCTACGCGACCCAGCGGCAGGCCACCGCGCGCCGCGAGGCGACCGCCGCCGCCATCGCCGTCGAGTACACCGAGGCCCTCCGCAACGAGATCCGCTTCGACACCCAGGGCGCGACGAGGCTCGATCTCGCGGGCGGCGCGAACCTCTCGACGTACTGGAGGGCCGAGGTGCTGCCGCACACCATCGACTACGCCGAGGCGTCTGCGCCGCTCGTCGTCAACGGGCGTCCGCTGCCCGGCTGCAACGACGACCAGAACGGCGGTCCCGGCGAGCAGATGCGGGTCGGGCCGATCCCGGTCGTGCGGGAGGGCGAGCACTTCTCGGTCTGCTACGACCTGACCAACGCGAACCCCGCCAACCCGTGCCCGGGCGGCAACTGCCTGGTGCAGGGCGTGGTGAAGGTGCTGTGGCGCGCGCCGAACGGCCAGACCCTCGCGCGGCGCAACGTCGCCCAGTTCGTGGGGGGCGAGTAGCCATGAAGACGACCTCCCGCGGCTTCACCCTCCTCGAGCTCATGGTCGCCTCCGGCGTCGCCGGCGTCGTCTCGCTCGCCGCGTTCGCGGCGGTGACGAACATGCAGCGCGCGACCGGCGCCCAGCTCGAGGCGACGCAGACCGTCTCCGCCGGGCGGCTCGGCCTCGAGCTGATGCTCCGCGACATCCGCTCCGCCGGCGCCTCGAGCGAGCTCTTCACCACCCACTGCATCGCCCCGGGCAGCCGGCACCCGGCCGCGGTCAGCGGCTGCCCGGCGCTCCTCGAGGCGCACCCGTGGCGGATCATCATCGCCCGCAACTCCTGGACGCCGCCGGCGCCGCCGCCGGGCGCCGCCTCGGCGAGCCCGTACGCCGCCTCCGCGACCGCGCCGCCGGCGACCGCGACGCTCGCGTCGAGCCCGAACAACGTCGTCGCGTACGAGTTCGTGCCGACCGCCCCGCAGACCGTCCTGCAGGTCGCCAACTTGATCGGCCCGGGCACGCACGCGCGCACCGTCATCCGCGGCCAGATCCACCGGATCGTCGATCCCTGGGGCTTCGGCCCGAACGGCCCGCAGCGCATGGTGCTCGTCGACAACGTGATGCTCGACAACGCGATGCGCTGCGATCCCGCGAACCCGACGACCTCGGGGGCCGGCGGCTGCGACGGCCGCTACGACTTCGCGCTGTTCTCGTACCGCGTCGCGGCGCGGCCGGGGCAGCTCGTCGGCGACGCGAACCTCGTGGGCGCCGCGCGCAACACGCAGAGCGGCGTGCTGCTCTCGCCGCCGATGAACTTCTACCCGGCCACGGCGCCGCTCGGGAACGGCAACTTCGAGGGGATGGCGCCGACCGCGCAGCACATCGCCGGCGCGCCGTCGGCCGCCGCCGACGTGCGCGGCCTCGACCTCGGGGCAGGCGGCGTCGCGGTCTTCGACCTCGCCGGACCGGCGGTCGACGAGCCGATGCAGGTGTCGACGAACTCGCTCGACCCCACGGTGCCCGACTCGGTGATGCGGATGATCCTCGACAACGACCGCATCCGCGCGGTCCGCGTCAGCTTCAAGGTCGCGGCCCCGCGCGAGGACCCGACCTTCCTCGAGGGCATCGACCTCGACCCGGCGCGCCAGGGCACGGCGCCGGTGTACTCGTTCGAGAGCCTGGGCGAGATCAAGAGCGTCGCGTGGCGCGTGCGCCCGATCGACCTGTAGGAGAGCCGTCATGACCCGGAGCTTCACGAGAGGAAGGGCGCACGAGCGAGGCTTCAGCCTCCTCATCGTCCTCATGGCGATCCTGGTGATGGCGGTGGCCGGCGCGGCGGCGGTCTCGCTCGGCGGCTCCGACGCCGTGGCCGCCACGGGGCGCACCTACCGCTCGCAGGCCGTCGTCGCGGCGGAGACCGGGCTCGGCGTGTTCTCGCGGACCGCGATCATCGACAACATCAACGACGATCGCACCAACGCCGCCGCCGGCCAGTTCGGTCCCGCCGGCAACCCGGCGCCGACGTACTACCAGCTCGTCGACTCCGACGGCGACGGGGCGGCGGACCTGCGCTACGGCTACCGCGTCTGGGGCGGTGGCAACGCGCCGCTCGCGCAGTCCCGCCACGTCTTCGCCGAGGGGCGCGTCGAGGAGCTCGCCGCGCCGAACCGCGTCCTCGGGATCGCCTGGCTCGGCACCGTGCTCCGCCAGTGCGGCGATCCCGAAGGGCTCCAGGGGATGGACGGCGGCGGGCCCGCGGGCGCGGGCGCCATCAACGAGCGTGCGAACAACTGCAACTTCGCGTCCTCGTCCGTGATGCTCGGCAGTGGGACCTAACATGCGTTCTCGGTCTTGGGGTGATGCCATGAAGCGCAGCGCTCTCTGCCTGGCCGTCGCGGCCGTCGCCGCGGTCCCGGGCATCGCGTCCGCGGACTACCTGTACAACGCGATGCCGCCCGACCGGATGCCGTACGTCATGGTCATCATGGACAACTCGTACTCCATGAACCAGACGGACGGGAACCAGTACGGCTTCCACGCCGACGGTCGCCCGCGCTCGCGCCTCGACGCCGCCAGGTCGGCGCTGACGCGGATCCTCGACGACCCGACCCTCGAGGGCGTCGGCATCGGGTTCGTCCACTTCTACCCGAACAACCGGGCGATCGACCTGAACGGCAACGGCACGACGGCGTACTCGCCCGACGTCCTGGGCGCGGCGAACGCGGGCCACTCCGAGCTGGGCCGCGCCTGCGGCGCCTGCCTCATCGCCTACCCGAACGCCGCCGACGGCCGCCAGGCGATCCGCGACGAGCTGGCGGTCATGCGCGCCGAGGCGGACACCGCCCTCGCCATCTCCGTGGAGTTCGCCGGGAAGATGCTGCGGCGCATCGGCCGCGGCTACGCCACGGGGACGGACGTGGACGGGGAGAACGACCGGCAGCGGGAGTCGAGCGAGCTCGACGGCGAGACGGCCGACACCGACCCCGACACCGTGGGCGCGGATCCGCAGGCGAAGTGCCGCGACTACTACGTGATCCTGATGACGGACGGCCAGGACACCTGCACCCGCTCCGCCACCGACTGCTCGCTGACGAGCCCGTTCGGCGCGACGCCTGCCTGCGCCCTCACCGCGGGTCGCAACGCGACGGTCCGCGCCATCCAGGAGCTCCTGAACCTGCACGTCCACGCCGGCGACCCCGATCGCAAGCTCGTCCGCACGGTGGTCATCGGGTTCGTGCCCGGGAACGACGCCGCGCTCGTGAACGACCTGAACGCGTACGCCCGGGCCGGCCACATGTCGTACGACGCGGCGTCCGACAGCTTCCCGTGCCAGGGACTCGACCACGACGACACCTGCAACACCGGCAGCGCCCTCATCGCCCGCACCGAGGCCGAGCTCGTCGCCGCCTTCAACAAGGCGTTCGAGGCGGCCCTCGCCGGCGAGTTCACCGGCGCGTCCCCGATCATCGCCAGCGTGCCGCAGAAGACGGCAGAGGTCGGTCGCGTCGCCCGCAACTTCCTGAGCTACGGCGGCTTCCGGATGCCGGGCACGAAGGGCATCCTCTACGGGATCAAGCTGTTCGAGGAGAACGGCGACCTCTCGGGCGACTTCCAGTTCACCGACCTGCGGCGGCCCGCCGACGGCGGCCCGCTGGACCTGATCTCGCCGCCCGAGGCCGGCGGCTGCGGCGCCGCAGGGAACCCCTGCGTCTTCGAGGCGGGCTACAGGCTGACGCAGCGCGTGGCCGGCGGCAGCTCGGATCGCACGATCTTCACGGCGGTCCGGGACGACGTCCACGACGTGCCCGAGGGCACCACCGTCGTCCTCGAGCGCCGCCGCTACGCCATCACCCCGAGCGGTGGCGGGCAGTTCAACACCGCCTGGGCATCGTACCTGACGATCCCGACCGGCCTGCTCGCGCCGCTCGACGCCACCGGCGGGGCGCTGAACACGCTGCCGCCGTCGCTCCTCGATCCGGTCGTGCTCAACACGGGCGTGGGGCCGCTCCTCACCGGGAGCATCACCGGGGCGCAGCTCGCGCAGGTGGGGCACTGGCTCCACGGCCTGCCCGAGGACGCGGGCAACCCGTTCGGCCGCAAGTGGGCGCTCGGCGACATCGTCCACAGCTCGGTCGCGTTCATCGACCCGCCGAACCGGCCGTACCGCGACCCGGGCTTCGCCGAGTACCGCAACGCCCTCGCGAAGCGCCCGACGATGATCTACGTCGGCGCGAACGACGGCATGATCCACGCGTTCTACGCGCAGCCCGACCTGCAGAACCTCAAGCTCAACATCGCGCCGCGCTGGCAGGCCGGCGACGAGGCGTGGGCATACCTGCCGCCGAGCCAGATGGCGAACACGGTCGTCAACGTCCTCGGCGGCAAGGACCGGTTCTACTCCGAGGATCTCTCCTGCCGCGCCGACGACGTCCGCGTCTACCCGGACGCGACGAGCACGATGTCGTGCGACGCGTCGGGACAGTGCACCTGCCCGAACGATCCGGACGACCCGGCGCTCTGCGGCTGGCGCACCGTGCTCGTCTGCGGCCAGGGCTGGGGCGGCTCGTGGATCTCCGCCGTCGACGTCACCAAGCCGGACGATCCGCTCCCGATGTGGGAGTTCACCGACTTCAGCCGCGTCGGCGACCAGGGCCTCGGCCGCACCTGGTCGGCGCCGACCATCGGCCCGGTGCACCTCAACGTGTCGGGCACCACCGGCAAGGTCACCTGGCTCGCCGTGTTCGGCAACGGCTACAACTCCGACTACAAGAACTGCACCTCGACGAACGGCTCCGGCACCGCGTGCATGACCGGCGTGCCGGAGTTCTACACCCAGGCGCTGAACCTGCCGTTCACCGGCCGGTACGTGATCGAGGGCGACGGCACCAAGGACGACGTCGGCAACGTCTGGGCCCTGGACGTGGCCACGGGCTACGCGCTGAAGAAGTTCTCCGCGTACGACATGGGGAACATCATCGCCGACGTGCCGCTCCTCGACCTCGACAACGACCGCCTGATCGACACCGGCTACCCGGCGGGCTGGGGCGGGTCGGGCGGCGCCAACGTGGTGAACCGGATCTACTTCCCGAAGAAGACCACCGCCGGGACCCCGGTCGTCGCCGGCACCGTCAACCAGACGCGGCTCGACGCCTGGGGCATCTGCGACTCGGGCGACGCGCCGATCGCCGGCCAGCCGTCGCGACCGTTCACGCTGAAGCCGGCGGCGTTCGCCCACCCGGTCCGGAGCGGCGAGCTCTACCTCTTCGCCGGCACCGGCGTGGAGCAG
>CAZDGH010000100.1:0-8812 GCA_964504805.1 uncultured Myxococcales bacterium
ATGCTCGGTGCGACGCAGGCGACCCAGCTCGTGCCCGCGGACCGGGTGCTGCGCGACATCGCGAAGGACATCGGCCGCGAGGAGCACTTCGAGCAGCCGCATGTGGCGGTGTTCTTCGGCACGCCCGGCAAGGAGGTCGCCGATCCCTATTTTCACGGCGAGGGCCCGGCGCGTACGGGTTGTACCTACTGCGGCGGGTGCATGACCGGGTGCCGCGTCGGCGCGAAGAACACGCTCGATCGCAACTATCTCTATCTCGCCGAGAAGAAGGGCGTCGAGGTGCGCCCCGAGACCGAGGTCGTCGCCGTGCGCGAGAAGAGCGGCGGTGGGTACGAGCTCGAGACGCGCGGCAGCATCGATTCGTCGCGCGTCGGACGCGTCGAGGCCGCCCGGGTCATCTTCTCGGGCGGCGTGATGGGGACCATCCCCCTGCTCCTCCGGATGAAAGAAGATCCGAGCGGCTTGCCGCGCCTCTCCGATCGCCTCGGCCGGAAGCACCTGCTCGTCGCCGGCTGGCTGGTGGCGGTGCCGGTGCCCTTCCTGCTCATGTGGGCGCCGAGCTGGAGCTGGGTCCTCGCCGCCAACGCGCTCCTCGGCGTGAGCCAGGGCCTCACCTGGTCGACGACGATCATCATGAAGATCGACCTCGCCGGCCCCGCGAAGCGCGGCCTCGCCATGGGGCTCAACGAGTTCGCCGGCTACGTCGCGGTCGCGGCGAGCGCGCTCGCGACCGGGTGGATCGCCGCGAGCTACGCCCTCCGCCCGCACCCGTTCTATCTTGGCGTCGCCTTCGTCGCGATCGGCCTCGTCCTCTCCGCCCTCGCCGTGCGCGAGACGAAGCACCACGTCGCCGCCGAGTCGAAGCTGCACGCCGCGCCGGCGGCGGGCCTGCCGTCGCAGCGGGAGATCTTCCTCCGCACCTCGCTCCTCGACCGGAACCTCTCCAGCGTCAGCCAGGCCGGCCTCGTCAACAACCTGAACGACGGCATGGCCTGGGGCCTGTTCCCGCTGTTCTTCGTGGCGGCGCGCCTCGATCTCGCCGCCATCGGCACCCTCGCCGCGATCTACCCGGCGACCTGGGGCCTCGCGCAGCTCTTCACCGGCGCGCTCTCCGACCGCGTCGGCCGGAAGTGGCTCATCGCCTCCGGCATGTGGGCCCAGGCCGCGGGCATCGTCGTCGTGGTGCTCTCGTCGACGTTCCCCGGCTTCGCCGCCGGCGCCGCGCTGCTCGGCGTCGGCACCGCGATGGTCTACCCGACGCTCCTCGCGGCCATCGGCGACGTCGCCCACCCGTCGTGGCGCGCCTCGTCGGTCGGCGTCTACCGGCTCTGGCGCGACCTCGGCTACGCGGTGGGCGCCGTCCTCGCCGGCGTCATCGCCGACGCGTTCGGCCTCTCCGCCGCGATGGGCTTCGTCGCCGCGCTGACCTTCGCGTCGGGCGTCGTGGTGGCGGTGCGGATGACCGAGACCCTCGCGAAGCCCGAGCCGACCTGCCTCGAGCCCGGCGAGCTCCGCCGCGCCGGGAAGGTCGTCGTCGTCGACGTCCGCTCCGAGGAGGAGTTCACCGCCGGCCACGTCGACGGCGCGATCCACATCCCGCTCGACGCCCTCGCGTCGCGCGCGCCGGCGCTCCCGAAGGACGCCCTCGTCGTCACCGTCTGCGGCAAGGGCGGCGGCCGCTCCGATCGCGCCGCCGCCGAGCTCCGCGCCCTCGGCTTCGCCGCGCGCGCGCTCTGCGGCGGCACGCAGGCGTGGCGCGCGCAGGCGCGGACCTGAGCTACTGCAGCTTCACCCCGATCGGGAACGTCACCACCGGCATGTGGAACCGGTCGGGGATGTACTCGTAGCGGGCCTGGATCCCCGCGAACGCCAGCAGCTGCTGGTCGCCGACGTCGACGAGGTGGAAGTTCGCGTCGAGGCCGCCGCCGGCGAAGAGGCTCATCGCCCAGTTGGCGCGGCCGCAGACGTCGCGGCACTCGGTGGTGGCCGGGTCGCACGACGGCTCGGGCTCGCAGAGGTAGCGGCCCTCGCCGCCGAGGCCGGCGCCGGCGAGGACGTACGGCTGCAGGATCGGGAGCGGGTCGCGGAGGAAAGGGCGGTAGCCGACGGCGAGGCGGCCCATCGTCACCGAGTAGTCGCCGGCGTCGGGGACGAGGTTCGTGCCGGTGAGGGCGAACGAGAGGTCGATGCCCTGCGGCAGCACCCAGCCGGCGTTGAGCACGTCCATGTAGAGCGCGCGCGGCAGGGCGTGGCCGCCGAAGTTCATGCCGGGGGCGACGCCGGCGTAGAGGAAGCCCTCGTCGAGCGGGCGCGCGTCCACGCGCTTCCGCGCGTCGGCCTTGGTCTTGGCGGCGAACGCGGTGGTGGGGGCGAAGGCGAGAGCGGCGAGGACGAGGGCGATGAACCGGCGGGCCATGGATCCTCCTACAGCGTCGTACCTGCACCCACCCTAGCGTGGCGATACCGGCGATCCAGTTTCCGGCCTCTGGAAAACCGGGTACGGAGCGGCCATGGGCTCGCTCCTGGTGCGGAACGCGGCGGCGGTGGTGACCTGCGACGGGCCGGCCGGCGATCGCCTCCGCGTGGTGCCGCGCGGCGCGGTCCTGGTCGAGGGCGAGCGGATCGCCTGGGTCGGCCCCGAGGCCGCGACGCCGCGGGCGGACGCGACGCTCGACGCCGGGGGTGGCCTCGTCGGGCCGGGCTTCGTCGACGCGCACACCCACGTGGTCTTCGCCGGCGATCGCGCCGCCGAGTTCGGCGCCCGCGCGGCCGGCGCCACGTACCAGGAGCTGCTGGCGAAGGGCGGCGGGATCCTCGCCACCGTCCGCGCGACCCGCGCCGCCTCCGAGGACGAGCTGGTGGCGCTCGCGCGGCCGCGGCTCGCGCGGCTCCTCTCCGAGGGCGTCACCACCGCCGAGGCGAAGGGCGGCTACGGCCTCACCGTCGAGGACGAGCTGAAGCTGCTCCGGGCGATCCGGACGCTCGGCACCTCGCAGCCGGTGTCCCTCGTCGCCACCGCCCTGCCCCTCCACGCGCTGCCGCCCGAGGCCGCCTCCGATCGCGACGCGTTCGTCACCCGCATGCTCGAGGAGCTGCTCCCGCAGGCGGCGCCGCTGTGCTCGTTCGTCGACGCGTTCGTCGAGAAGGGCGCGTTCACCGCCGACGAGGCGCGACGCCTCGCGGCGAAGGCGCGGGCGCTCGGCCTGGGCGTCCGCCTCCACGCCGACCAGCTCTCGGACGGCGGCGGCGCCGCCCTCGCCGCCGAGCTCGGCGCCGCGACCGCCGATCACCTCGAGGAGGTCGCGCCCGCCGCGATCCCGCGCCTCGCGGCGGCCGGCGTCGCGGTGACGCTGCTGCCGATCTCGACGCTGTACCTGAAGTGCCCGCGCTACGCCCCCGGCCGCGCCCTCGCCGACGCCGGCGTCACCCTCGCCCTCGGCTCGAACGTGAACCCCGGCTCGGCGATGACCGAGAGCTTCTCGCTCGCCCTCGGCCTCGCCTGCCTCGGGAACGGCCTCTCGCCCGCCGAGGCCTTCCTCGCCGCCACCGCCGGCTCCGCCGCCGCCCTCGGCCTCGCCGACCGCGGCCGCCTCGCCCCGGGCCTCCGGGCCGACCTCGTCGTCCACGGCGCGACGAGCGTGGACCACCTCGCCTACCACCTGGCGGTGCCCCACGCCCGGGTCGTCCTCGCCGGAGGGCGCGTCGTCTTCGAGGACCGCACGCGCCCGGCCGCCTGCACGTAGGCGGGAACCGGCGTGCTACGCTGCCGGTTCTCCCGATCTCGCTCATGTGCAGGCTCTTCGGCTTCCGCTCCGGCGCTCCCTCCTCGGCCCACCGCTCCCTCCTGCGGGCCGAGAACGCCCTCATGACCCAGAGCCGCGAGCACCCGGACGGCTGGGGGATCGGCTGGTGGGGGAGCGAGCCCGAGCCCCTGCTCGAGCGCGGCGCCGGCGCGGCCTTCGCCGAGGCCGACTTCGCGCGGATCGCGCGGATGGTCTCCGCCCAAGGCGTCATCGCCCACGTGCGCAAGGCCTCCGTCGGCAAGATCGGCCCGGAGAACGCGCACCCGTTCGCCTGGGGGCGCTGGCTCTTCGCCCACAACGGCACGATCCCGCGCTTCGACGAGGTCCGCGCCGAGCTCGAGGCGCGCATCGACCGCGCCTTCCTCGCCTCGGTGCAGGGCGAGACCGACAGCGAGCGCTGCTTCGCGCTCTTCCTCACCCGGCTGGCGACGCGCACCGACCCCACCGCGAACCCCTCCTTCGACGAGGTCGCCGCCGCGCTGGCGGAGACGGTGGCGATCGTCTCGGGCCTCGCCGACCCGGGCGCGGAGACGCCGTCGTCCACGAACTTCCTCGTCGGCGACGGCCGGCTCATGGTCGCCTGCCGCCGGAGCCGCCCGCTCCACGTCTCCACCTACAAGGTGAAGTGCTCGGAGCGCGGCACCTGCCCGCGCTTCTCGCCGGAGTGCGAGGCCGCGTCCGACCCCGGCGACGGCCGGGTGAACCACTGCATCCTCGCCTCGGAGAAGCTCTCGGCCGAGGACGTCTGGTTCGAGGTGCCCGAGGAGGGCTTCGTCGGCGTCGACGCCGAGCTCCGGCTCCGGCGCGGGATGCTCTCGGACTTCGGCTGCGCCCCGCCGCGTCGCGCCGCCGGCTAGCGGAGCTTCCCCAGCAACGCCGCGCTGCGCGGGCCGTACGCCGAGAGCCGCGCCCGGCGCGAGCGCTCGCTCTCGTGGACGAGCTCGATCCGGAGCCAGTCCGGCGGCGCCGCCTCGGGGATCCGGTCGATCCACTCGACGAGCAGCGCCGAGCGGCCGTCGAGGAGATCGTCGAAGCCCACCGCGTGCAGCTCGTCGGCGCCGGCGAGGCGGTAGAGGTCCGCGTGGTGCAGCGGGATCCGGCCGCCGACGTAGGGGTAGACGATCGCGAAGGTCGGCGAGGCGACCTGGTCCGTGGGCACGCCGAGCGCCTCGCAGGTCGCGCGCACCAGCGTCGTCTTCCCGGCGCCGAGCTCGCCCTCGAGGCCGACGAAGTCGCCGGCCTCGAGCGCCCGGCCGAGCCTCGTGCCGAGCGCGCGGGTCGCCTTCGCGCCCCGCAGCGCGAGCTCCGCCGTGGCCAGCGGCTCAGGCACCGAGCCGCGCCCAGACCGCGCCGAGGCCCTTCACCACGTCGGAGGCGACGAGGCCCATCCGCCCCCGCTCGCCGAGCCGCAGGTCTCCCGCCAGGCCGTGGGCCCAGACCGCGACCCGCGCGGCGGCCGGCGCCGGCAGCCCCTGCGCGAGGAGCGCGCCGACGACCCCGGCGAGCACGTCGCCGGTGCCCGCGGTCGCCATGCCGGCGTTCCCGGTGGGGTTCACCGCGGTCTCGCCGTCGGGATCCGCGATCACCGTGCCCGCGCCCTTGAGCACCACCACGCAGGAGTGCTCCTTGGCGAAGCGCGTCGCCACCCCGAGGCGGTCCTCCTGCACCAGCGACGTCGGGATGCCGCAGAGCCGCGCCATCTCGCCGGGGTGCGGCGTGATCACCAGCTCGGTGGCCGCGCCCTTCAGCACCGAGCTCTCGATCTCGAGGGCGTTGAGCGCGTCGGCGTCGAGCACCACCGGGCAGTCGGTCTCGGCGAGGAGCCGCGCAAGGAGCTGCCCGGTCTCGGGCCCCCGCGGGATCCCGGGGCCGATGACGAGCGCCGCCTTGCCCTCCACGGCCTTCGAGAGGTGATCGAAGTCGGCGGGGCCGAGCGGGCCGTCGTACGGGAGCGCCGCGCCCATCGCCTCGGGGACGTGGGCGAGGATCTGCGGCAGCGCCGGCGCCCGCGCCGACACGGTGCACAGCCCGGCGCCCGACCGGAGCACCGCCTTGGCGCAGAGCGCGGCGGCGCCGGTGCGTCCCTCGGAGCCCGCGACCACGAGGACGTGGCCGTAGGTGCCCTTGTGCGAGTCGCGCTCGCGCTTCGGGAGGAGCCCGCGGATCTCGGCCTCGCCGAGGAGCCGGAGCGCGGGCTTGCCGCCGAGGAGCCGCTCGGGGATGCCGATGTCGGCGACCTCGACCTGGCCGGCGAGCGACGCCCCCGGCTCCAGCACCAGGCCGCGCTTCAGCGCCGCGAAGGTGACGGTCGCGTCGGCGACGACGGCGGCGCCGAGCGGGCGGCCGGTGTCGGCGGAGAGCCCGCTCGGCAGGTCCACCGAGAGCACCTTCGCGCCGCGGCGCCGCGCCTCGTCGATCGCCTCGATCGCCGCGAGGAACCGGCCCTCCGGCGGCCGGGCGAGGCCGGTGCCGAAGATGGCGTCGACGACCACGTCGCCGGGGCCCGCGGCGATCGCCGGCTTCACGCCGTCCGCCACCGCCGCCGGGGCGGCGCCGGACAGCTTCGCGAACGCGAGCGCCATCGTGCCGGCGTCGCCGGACAGCGCCTCGGCGCCGACGAGCGGCAGCACCGTGACCGGCACGCCCCCCGAGGCGAGGAGCCGCGCCGCCGCCCAGCCGTCGCCGCCGTTGTTGCCGCCCCCGGTGACGACGACGACCTTCCCCGCGGGCCCGAGGAGCCGCCTCGCCGTCGCGGCCACCGCGAGCGCGGCGTGCTCCATCAGCAGGAGCCCCGGGATCCCGTGCTCGATCGCCGCCCGATCGGCGGCCTGCATCTCCGCTGCGGTGAGGATCCGCATCTAGAAGCGCCGCGCCAGCCGGATGAGCTCGATCATGTCGCGCACCGCCCGGTCCATGCCGGCCATCACCGCGCGGCCGACGATGGCGTGGCCGATGTTCAGCTCCTCGATCTCCCCGATGCCGGCGATCGGCCCGACGTTCTCGTAGTTGAGGCCGTGGCCGGCGGCGACGAGGAGCCCGAGCTTCCGCCCGGCCTTGGCGCAGTCGATCACCCGCGCCAGCTCCTTCGCCCGCTCCGCCGCGCTCGACGCCTCGGTGTAGCGGCCGGTGTTGAGCTCGATCCGCTGCGCCGAGACGCGGTGCGCGCCCTTCACCTGGTCGAGGTCGGCGTCGATGAAGAGCGAGACCTCGATCTCGGCGTCGCGGAGCGTCTTCACCACCTTGCCGATCGGGTCCTTCATCGAGATGACGTCGAGCCCGCCCTCGGTGGTGAGCTCCTCGCGGCGCTCCGGCACCAGCGTGCAGATGTCCGGGCGCGTCTCGTAGGCGATCTTCACCATCTCCTGCGAGCCGGCCATCTCCAGGTTGAGCTGCGTCTTCACCGTCTGCCGCAGCACCTGCAGGTCGCGGTCCTGGATGTGCCGCTTGTCCTCCCGGAGGTGGATGGTGATCTGCTCCGCGCCGGCGAGCTCCGCCGCCGCCGCCGCCGCCACCGGATCCGGGTAGCGCGCCTTGCGCACCTGGCGCAGCGTCGCCACGTGGTCCACGTTCACGCCCAGCCTGCAGGGGCCCATCGTCTCTCCGGTCGATCAGGCGCGGCGGGTGCGCCGCGCGAGGAAGTCCACGAGGAGCGCCGCGGTCTCGTCGGGCCGCTCCTCCGCCGGCGTGTGGCCCACGCCGGGCAGCACGTGCAGCTCCGCGTCGGGCAGCGCCGCCGCCAGCTCGCGGCCGACCGCCGGCGGGCAGACCGGATCGGCGCCGCCCCAGACCAGCAGCGACGGCGTGCGGATCGACGGCACCGCCGCCGCCAGCGACGCGGTGTCGCCGAGGTGCTCGAGCATCGCGAACATCGACCGCTGGTAGGCGGCGTCGGAGAGCTGCGCGTACGAGTCGACGAGCTCGTCGGTGACCCGCGACTTGTCGCCGAAGATCCGCCGCAGGTACACCTTGGCGAAGAAGCGCCGGTGCGCGAGCGGCGCCAGCGCGGTGACGCCGGAGGCGACCGGCCCCACGAGCGGCGTCACCCGCTTCACCGCCGCGAGGAGCCGCGGCGAGGTGAGGACGCCCTGCCCGTCGACGACCGCGAGGGCGTCGAGGCGCTCGGGGCGGGCGGCGGCGATCTCGAGGGCGATGGCGCCGCCCATCGAGTGGCCGACGAGGCCGCGGGCGCGGCGGACGCCGAGCGCGTCCATGAAGCCGAGGACGAGGGCGGCGAGCGCCCTCCGCGAGTAGTCGCCGCGCGGCTTCGCCGAGAGGCCGCAGCCCTTGAGATCGAGCGCCAGGGCCCGGTAGCCGGCCCGCGCCAGCAGCGGGCCGACCCGGCGCCACACCACCGCCGCCGCGCCGAGCCCGTGGACGAGGACGAGAGGCTCGCCCTGCCCCCACGCCTCCCAGTGCACGCGCAGCCCGCCGACGGAGGTGAAGCCGTCCTCGTGCGCGCCGGGCGAGCTCGGCTCGGTCGTGGTCAACGCGTCGACGCCTCCGTTCGAGAGGCGACGAAACCGCACCCGGACGCGCTTTGCAACGGCGCGCTCAGGTCAGCGCGGTGGAGAGCGCCTGCCCGATCTCCTTCGCGAACGACTCGTTCCGCCGGGCGTCGGGGCCCTCGACGAGGACGCGGGCCTTCGCCTCGGTGCCGGAGAAGCGCACCAGCACGCGGCCGTCCTTGCCGAGCTTCATCTCCACGCCCTTGATGGTCTTGAGCACGGTGGGCAGCTCGTCGAGCTCCCGCTTCTGCCGCACCGGCACGTTGAGCAGCGTCTGCGGCACCGGCGAGAACACGGCCGCGAGCTCCGAGAGCGGCTTGCCGGTCTCGAGCATCACCCCGAGCAGCGAGAGCGCCGCCACGGTGCCGTCGCCGGTGGTGGCGTGGTCGAGGAAGATGAGGTGTCCCGACTGCTCGCCGCCGAAGGCGTAGCCGCTCCTGCGCATCTCCTCGACGACGTAGCGATCGCCGACCTTGGTGCGCACCACCCGGCCGCCGGCCTCCG
>CAZDGH010000100.1:8822-15342 GCA_964504805.1 uncultured Myxococcales bacterium
GACATGGCGAGGTCGAGGCCCATGTTGCTCATCACCGTGGCGACCACGGTCTTCTTCTTGAGCGCCTTCTTCTTGAGGAGGTGCCGGCCGCAGATCGCCATGATCGCGTCGCCGTCGACGACCTTGCCCTCCTCGTCGGCGACGATGACGCGGTCGGCGTCGCCGTCGAGGGCGATGCCGAGCTGGGCGCCGTGCTTGAGCACCGCCTGGCACATCTTCTCGGGGTGCAGCGAGCCGGCGCCCTGGTTGATGTTCTTGCCGTCGGGCGAGACGCCGAGGCGGATCACCTTCGCCCCGAGCTCCTCGAACACCATCGGCGCGACCTTGTAAGCGGCGCCGTGGGCGCAGTCGACGACCACGGTCATCCCGTCGAGGGTGAGCTCCTTCGGGAAGATCGACTTCAGGTAGACGACGTACCGGCCGCCGGCGTCGTCGATGCGCGTGGCCTTGCCGACCTTGGTCGCGGTCGGGCGGAGGTGGTCGATCGAGCGCGCGTCGATGAGCTGCTCGATCTTCGCCTCGACGTCGTCGGGCAGCTTGAAGCCGTCCCGGGCGAAGAACTTGATGCCGTTGTCCTGGTACGGGTTGTGCGAGGCGCTGATCACCGCGCCCGCGTCCGCCCGCATCGACTGCACCAGGAAGGAGATGCCCGGGGTGGGCATCGGCCCGACGAGCAGCGCGTCGACGCCCATGGAGCAGAGGCCGGCGGTCAGCGCGCTCTCCAGCATGTAGCCGGAGACGCGGGTGTCCTTGCCGATCAGCACCCGGTGGCGGTGCGGGCCGCTGCGGATGATGTGGGCGAGCGCGCGCCCGAGCTCGACCGCCATCTCCACGGTCATCGGGTGGACGTTGGCGACGCCGCGCACGCCGTCGGTGCCGAACAGCTTCCTCGCCCGCTTCTCGCTCATCCCGTCCTCTCCCTTGGCCCGCCCCCGAGCGTCGGTGCAAGCTAGGCGCCGCCCCGGCGGCCGGGCAACCGCTCGCGCACCCGGGTCTCCCCGCCGGGTCGCCGCCCCTCCACGTACCACGGCCGGCGCGCGGCGGCGGCCGGGAAGGCGCCCGGCGGGCCGGCCGTCACGAGCCGCGGGGCCTGCCGACCGTGGGGGCCGGCTCGACCAGGAGGACGCCCTCGGGGAGCCCCTCGATCCGGACCGGGTACGGCGGCCGCGCCCGCGCCTCGGGGACGCCGCGGAGCGCCGCCTCGTCGAGCGCCTCGACCTTCGCCCTCGGCCCGCGGACCTTCGCCTCGATCCGCACCGGCGCGGCCGCGCCCGGCACGTTGGCGACCTCGAGCCGCAGCACCCGCTCGGCCTCCTCGGGCACGACGGGCACCCGCACCCGCGCCCGCGCCCTGCCGAGCACCCGGCTCGCGAGGCCCGGCGGATCGAGGCCCACCTCGGCGACCACCTCGCGGGTGACGCCGGCGACGTCCACCGGGCCGGTGCGCACGTGGGCGCCCTCGCGGAGCTCGCGGCGCGGCCCCTCGACCTCGACCTTCGCCGGCTCGAGCTCCGGCGCGCCGACGACGTACCCGGGCGCGGGCTCGCCGCGGAGGGTGATCTTCACCGGGAGCAGCTTCTTCTCCCGCGGCTCGAGCCGCACCGTCAGCACCGCCGGCGAGATCGAGATCACCTCGAGCCCCGGCGGCAGCTGCAGCTCCCGCTCGTGGATCCGCACCGTGGAGACGCCGGGCGGGAGGCCGGAGAGGTCGACGAGCAGCTCGCGCGGCGCGTCGGCGGGGAAGGACCGCACCGTGCCGGCGGTGCCGCTCACCCGCACCACCAGCTCCGGCGGCACGTCGGCGGTGTTGACCAGCTCGCGCGGCTCGGTGAGGACGAGCCGGATCGCGACCGTGGTCGTCACCTCCGCCTCGGTGCGGACCGCCACGAAGACGACCACCCCGAGCAGCAGCGACAGCAGCTTCAGCCCCGCGTTCTCGGTGAGCAGCCGGCGGATCACGGGGCGGTCCTCCGGCGCACCGGCAGCGCGCCGCGCCGCGGCGGCGCGAAGAGGCGGAGCAGGAACTTCCGGAGCACCTCCGGCTCCATGGCGCGGTGCAGGTGCCCCTGCACCGCGAGGGAGATCTCGCCGCGCTCCTCGGAGACCACCAGCACCGCGGCGTCGTAGTCCTCGGTGAGGCCGAGCGCGGCGCGGTGCCGGGTGCCGAGGTCCTTCGCCAGGTCGGGGCTCGCCGAGAGCGGCAGCATGCAGCGCGCCGCCGCCACCCGGCCGCGGGAGATCACCACCGCGCCGTCGTGGAGCGGCGTCCCTCGCTGGAAGATCGAGAGCAGCAGGTCGTCGGAGACCTCGGCGTCGAGCTTCACGCCGCGCTCGATCACCTCGGCGAGATCGGCCGTGCGCTGCAGCACGACCAGCGCGCCCTCGCGGCGGAGCGCGAGCTTCTGCGCCGCCTGCACCACCTCCTCGATCCGCGAGGCCTCGCCGGCGCGGTCGTAGAAGAGCGACCACCCGCTGCCGAGGCGGGTGAGGCCGCGGCGGATGTCGTTCTGGAACAGGACGATGATCGCGAAGACGAGCGAGTAGGAGAGGAAGTGGCTGAGGAGCCAGTGGAGCGTGGTGAGGCCGGCGAACCGCGCGCCGAAGAGCCCCACGCCGAGCAGGCCGAGGCCGAGCAGCATCGGCATCGCCTTCGTGCCCTTGAGCAGGACGAGCACCCGGTAGATCACGAACGAGACCAGGGCGACGTCGGCGACGGCGATGGCGACCTGCGCCGGGTGGTGCAGGTCGACGACGTCGGTGAGGTGCGCGAGCTGCTCGAGCACGTCCGTCTCCTACGGCTCGAAAAGCGAGCCGCCCTCCCGCGCCGCCGCCACCGCGTCGGCGATCCTGGCCGCGTCCCGGCACGCGGCGGCGTCGTGGACCCGCACCACCGCGGCGCCGCTCTGGATGGCGAGGGCCACGCTGGCGGCGGTGGCCCGGTCCCGGTCCGCCACCGGCCGGCCGGTGGCCTGGCCGAGGAAGCCCTTCCGGCTCGTCCCGACGAGCAGGGGCTTGCCGAGCGCCGCCCGCAGCCAGCGCAAGCCCCGGAGCAGGAACAGGTTCTCGCCGGCGCCCTTCCCGAAGCCGAAGCCGGGGTCGACGAGGAGGTGCTCCACGTCGACGCCGTGGCCCCGGGCGCGCTCGATCGACGCCTCGAGGGCCTCGGCCACCTCGCCGATCACGTCCTCCCACGGCACCTTCGCGGCGAGCGCCCGCGGCTCGGCCGGCGTGTGCATGAGGCAGGCGGGCACGCGGCGCCTCGCCACCACCTCGGCGAGGGCCGGATCGGCGAGGGCGCGGACGTCGTTCACCATCGCCGCGCCGGCGGCGAGCGCGGCCTCGGCCACCGACGCCCGCGAGGTGTCGACGGAGAGCGGCACGTCCGGGAGCGCGGCGGCGAGCGCCTCGACGACCGGCAGCACCCGGCGGCGCTCCTCCGCCTCGTCCACCGGCGGCGCGCCCTCGCCGTAGAGCGCGCCGGCGGGACGCGTCGACTCGCCGCCGACGTCGAGGAGGTCGGCGCCGGCCTCGACCAGCGCCCGCGCCCGGGCCACCGCCGCCGCCGGCGTGGCGTGGAGGCCGCCGTCGGAGAACGAGTCCGGCGTGACGTTGAGCACGCCCATCACCAGCGTCCGCCCGGCGCCGGCCAGGTGCGGCCCGATCCGCACCGACGGGAAGCGGCCGAGGTGGAAGCAGGCGCGGACGAGCTTCGCGCCCGCCTCGGCCGCCGCCGGGACGTCGAGCCGCTTCTGGAGCAGCGCGCCCGCGCGCTTCACCTGCTCGAGCCGCCCCGAGAGCAGGATCGCGCCGGGCCTCGTGCCCTCGGTGACCCGGGGCAGCGTCGGGTCGCGCCGCGCCGCGAGCTCCCGCACGATCGCCAGCGCCTCCTCCGGCAGGCCGGTGACGAGGGCGTGGCCCGCCGCGAGCGACGCGCCGACGAGGTCGCCGGCGGCGCCGTCGAGCCCGAGCGCCGCGAGCCCGAGGCCGAGCTCGCCCAGATCGTCGCCGGCGAGGAAGCGGGCGCGGATCGCCATCGAGGGAGACACCTCGGCGCCGGGGCGCCGGAAACGCGAAGCGCCGCGCGAGATCCTCCGCGCGGCGCCCCGAGACTACGCCGCGGACCGCGCGGCGGGACAGGAAGATCAGGCCTTGCCCGGCTCGCTCCCCAGCTTCCCGAGCCCCTCGAGCGCGTCGAGGATCTTCTTCTCCTTCTTCGGCTCCTTCTTCGGGAGCGCGCGCGGGGAGCTCTGGGGCTGCGGCTTCTCGCGGGTGAGCTTGCCGCCGGCGATGATCACGTTGAGGTCCTCGCCGTCGAGCGTCTCGTACTCCATCAGCGCGTCGGCGATCGCCTCGAGCACCGCCCGGTTCTCCTCGAGGAGCTTCCTCGCCCGGTCGTACTGGAGGGTGACGATGTCGCGGACCTCGCGGTCGATCTCCTTGGCGGTCTCCTCGCCGTAGTCGGGGACGTTGCCCATGTCGCGACCGAGGAACACCTCGCCGCGCTGCTTGCCGTAGGTGAGCGGCCCGAGCTTGTCGCTCATGCCCCACTCGCAGACCATCTTCCGGGCCATGTCGGAGGCGACCTCGATGTCGTTGCCGGCGCCGGTCGTCTTCTGGCCCTCGAGGCAGATCTCCTCGGCGATGCGGCCGCCCATCAGCACCGCGATGTGGTTGAGCGCGAACTCGCGGGAGAGGTTGAGCCGGTCCTCCATCGGGAGCTGCTGGGTGAGGCCGAGGGCCCGGCCGCGCGGGATGATCGTCACCTTGTGCACCGGGTCGGTGCCGGGGAGCAGCTTGGCGACGAGGGCGTGGCCGGCCTCGTGGATCGCCGTGGTGCGCTTCTCCTTCTCGGAGATGATCATCGAGCGGCGCTCGGCGCCCATCAGCACCTTGTCCTTCGCCGCCTCGAAGTCGCTCATGTCGATGCGGTCCTTGTTCTGCCGGGCCGCGAAGAGCGCCGCCTCGTTGACGAGGTTCTCGAGGTCCGCGCCGGAGAAGCCGGGCGAGCCGCGGGCGATGATGTCGAGGTCGACCTCGGGCGAGAGCGGCGTCCGCCGGGTGTGGACCTTGAGGATGCCGGAGCGGCCGGCGACGTCGGGCCGCGGCACCATGATGCGGCGGTCGAAGCGGCCCGGCCGGAGGAGCGCCGGGTCGAGCACGTCGGGCCGGGTGGTGGCCGCGATCAGGATCACGCCCTCGTTCGACTCGAAGCCGTCCATCTCCACCAGGAGCTGGTTCAGCGTCTGCTCGCGCTCGTCGTGGCCGCCGCCGAGGCCGGCGCCGCGGTGCCGGCCGACGGCGTCGATCTCGTCGATGAAGATGATGCAGGGGGCGTTCTTCTTGCCCTGCTCGAAGAGGTCGCGGACGCGGCTCGCGCCGACGCCGACGAACATCTCCACGAAGTCCGAGCCGGAGATGGAGAAGAACGGCACCCCGGCCTCGCCGGCGACCGCGCGGGCGAGCAGCGTCTTGCCGGTGCCCGGCGGGCCCATGAGCAGCACGCCCTTCGGGATGCGGCCGCCGAGGCGGGTGAACTTCTTCGGGTCCTTGAGGAAGGAGACGATCTCCTCGAGCTCGTCCTTGGACTCGTCGATGCCGGCGACGTCGGCGAAGGTGACCTTGTTGTGCACCTCGGAGAGCAGCTTCGCCTTGGACTTGCCGAACGACATCGCCTTGCCGCCGGTGCCCTGGAGCTGGCGCATGAACAGCAGGAAGACGACGAAGAGGAAGACGATCGGGAGGCCCTGGAGCAGGACCTGCAGCCACACCGAGCTCTGCTCCTCCTTCTCGAACTTGAGCTTGACGCCCTTCTCGTAGAGGCGGTCGACGAGCTTCTCGCCCATCGGGCCCGAGGTCTTGTACTCGGCCTTGTCGCCCTTGAGCCGGTAGGTGTGGATCGCGGCGCCGGTGGTGCCCTTCACGACGACCGAGTCGATCTGGTTCGACTCGATCTTCGCCATGTACTCGGAGAACTCGGTCTCGTGGACCTCGGTGCCGTTGTGGTTGAAGAACTGGTAGAAGCTGACGAACATCACGATCAGCACCACCCACAACAGGACCGTCTTGTACGACTGGCGCAAGTCTTTCCCCTGGCGAACGCTGGCCCGTACCCGACGCGCGCTCTCGTGCGCGCGGCTTCGACGGGACCTTGAAGTCTAGCCCGGTGACCCGGGCCTCACAACCGAGCGAACCTCGTCTCGTCCGGGGCTTAACGCCGCCGGCGACCGCCTGCCGTCGCCGTCTCCGCGCTGCCCACGCTCCCGGACGAGAGGGCGAACGCGGCGTCGCGGCGGATCGTTCCCGCGGTGGAGATCGCGAGGACGCCGCGCAGGACCCGCGCCACCCGGCCCCGGGGCAGGTGCGCCTCGCCGCCCTTCGCGAGCGCGGCCCGCAACAGACCGACGTGCACCGAGGAGGCAGGCAGGCCCGCGTCGCGCAGGAGCTGCGCGAGGACCCGGCCGCGGAGGGCCGCGGGGAGCCGCCGCACGCCGGCGGCGTCGAGGCCACCGGGGCGGGCGAG
>CAZDGH010000101.1:0-14804 GCA_964504805.1 uncultured Myxococcales bacterium
TCCTGCCCGGCGCCGAGCAGCTCCTCGGCCGCATCTTCGCCGCCAGGGCCGGGAGCGCCGAGGAGCAGGAGTGGCTCGACCAGCTGGCGCAGGCGGCGAGCGACCTCGTCGCCGCCGCGGCCGCGATCGCCCGCGGCGCGCCGGAGGGCACCGGCCTCGTCGACAAGGCCCGGTCCGAGGCCGTGGTCGCGACCCGGACGCTGCCGGCGTGGGCGATCGGCAAGGCCGAGGACAGCCCGGTCTACGACAAGGGCCGCGGCCTCTCGCGCTACGACGCGCGGCAGGAGGACGTCGCCTCGTACCGGCTCACCTGTCCCGCGACCGGCTGCCACAAGGATCACCTCTACGGCTGGAGCGCGCGGCACTCGACGCACCGGTTCACCTGCGTCCACTGCGGCCGCCCGTTCACCGCGTACCTCGGCGAGGTGCGGCGGCTCTCGGTCGAGGCGAGCGGCGTCGTCGCGCAGTACCACCTGCGCACCGACGACCTCGACGGCACGCCGCGGAGCTTCGAGTTCGTGGACGCGAGCGGCGTCGCCTGGAGCGCCGCGCCCGGCGACTTCGTGGTGCTCATCTACGCCGGCGACGGCGCCCTCCGCGCCGTGCACGACCTCGCCTCGGGCCGCCACCTCTGGCTGACGCCGAAGGGCTCGTGCTTCGTGGCCACCGCGGTGTACGGCCCCTCGGCCCCGGAGCTCGACGTGCTCCGCGCCTTCCGCGATCGCGTCCTCGCCAGGAGCGGCGCCGGCCGCGCCCTCGTCCGCGCCTACTACCGGCGCTCGCCGGCGCTCGCGGAGGCGCTCGCCTCGCGGCCCCGGGCACGCGCGCTGGTCCGCGCCGGCCTCGATCCGCTCGTCGCCGCGCTCCGGCGGCTCCGGTGAAGCTCCCCGCCCGCCTCGCCGGCGCCGTCGTCGCGCCGGGCCGCACGCTCGCCGTCCTCGCCCGCGAGGGCGCGCCGCTCCTGCCCGTGCTCGTGCTCGTGCTCCTCGCCTTCGGGCTCTCGCGGCCCGAGGAGCTGGCGCGGGCGGCGGCGCAGGGCGCCCACGGCGCGCTCACCGCCGTCTCCACGGTGCTGCAGGCGCTGGTGCGGTTCTTCGGCTTCGAGCTCGTCCCGCTCGCGGGCGTCGGCCTGGCGATGGGCGCGTACCTCGAGCGCCGGGGCGTCCGCGCCAGGGATCCGGTCGGCGCCGCGCTCCACGCCGCGGTGCCGGCGCTGCTGGTGATCGCGCTCCACGGGATCGCGCGGCAGGCGCTCCCCGGGATCCCTCCGATCGCGCCGCTCCGGCGCCTGAACGGCGTCGCGCTCCTCGCCTGCCTGCCGATCTACCTGCCGATGCTCGCCTCGCTCGGGGCCTGGGTGCGGCACGAGCTGCGCGCTTCCCCCGGCGCCGCCGACGGGGCATCCTCCCCGCCGATGCGCGAGGATCGCTTCGGCAGCGTGGTGTTCTGGGCGGTCGCCGGCGTCGCGGCGCTCCTGGTGGTGCTCTCGGTGCTCGGCCGCTGGGAGCGCGTGGCGCCGCCGAGCTCCGGCGACGCGCCGCCGTCGCTGGCGCTGCCGCTGCTCGACGGCACCCGGTCGACGCTCGAGAGCCTCCGCGGCAAGGTCGTGGTCGTGGACTTCTGGGCGACCTGGTGCCCGCCGTGCGTCGAGTCGATGCCGGCGCTCGACGCCCTGGCGAAGGAGGCGGGGCCCCGCGGCCTCGTCGCGCTGGCGGTGAACCGCGACGACCCGGCGGTGCAGGCGAAGGCGGTGCCCGCGTTCCTGAAGAAGCACGGGCTCTCGAACCTCACCGTGGTGCTCGACGACGGGCCGGTGGGCGGCGCCTTCCGCGTCCAGGTCCTGCCGACGGTGTTCATCCTCGATCGCACCGGCCGGATCGCCCATTCGCACGTGGGCGGCGCCGACGTGGAGGAGCTCCGCTCGCTCGTCGAGCCCCTCCTCGCCGCGGCGCCGCCGCCGTGAGGGCCCGGCCGGCGCCGTCCCTCGTCGCCGCGGCCGCGCTCGCCGCGCTCGCCGCCGTCGCCGGCGGCCGCACCGCGTGGCTCCTCGTGGCGAAGCACGCCGCCCGCGGCGAGGTCGTCGCGATCCACGGCGGCAAGCCCACGGTCCGGTTCACCGACCACCGCGGCCGCCACGTCCTCTGGCGCGCGCCGGCGCCGGCGCTCCTCGGCTACGACGTCGGCGAGCAGGTCACGGTGCGGTACGCCGAGGGCGGCGCGGATCCGGAGCTCGCCGGGCTGCCGGGCCTCGTCCTCCCGCCGCTCGCGCTCCTCGCGATGGCCGCCGGCGTCGCCTGGCTCTCCCGCCGTCAGCGGAGCGCGTCGACCAGCGCGGCCGGCGTGGGGACCAGCGGCGGCGGCAGCGCCGCGGCGCCGTAGCCCCAGCCGACGCCGAGGAAGCGCAGCCCGGCCGCCGCCGCGAACGCGAGGTCGATGGTGGTGTCGCCGACGTAGGCGCCGCCCGCGGCCTGCGGCCCGAGCCTCGCCTCGAGCGCCACGAGCAGGTCGGGCGCCGGCTTGCGCGCGGCGGCGTCGTCGGGGCCGAGCACCGCGGTGAAGCGGCCCGGGAAGAGCGCGTCGCAGATCGCGCGGGCGAACGCGCCGGGCTTGTTGGTGAGCACGGCCAGGGTCGCGTGCGCCGCGAGCGCGTCGAGCGCCTCCGGGATCCCGGGGAAGGGCAGGGTGGTGTCGAGCAGGTGCGCCCGGTAGTGGGCGCGCCATGCCTCGAGGGCAGGCTCGAGGAGCTCCCCGTGCGGCGCCACGCAGCGCTCGACGAGCCGCCGCGCGCCCTCTCCGACGAACGAGAGCACCTCGTCGGGATGGCGCCGCGGCAGCCCCACCGCCGAGAGCGCCGCGTTCGCGCTCGCGGCGATGTCGGCGCGCGAGTCGACGAGGGTGCCGTCGAGGTCGAAGGCGACGAGGCGGGTCACTCGGAGAAGCGCAGCTCCACGGAGGCGTCGCCGCCCGCGCCTGCGGCCTCGACGCGCGAGGCCGGGACGCCGGAGAGCACCAGGTACTTCTTCAGGACCTCGGCGCGCGCGGTGGCGAGCTTCGGGTCGGCGGCGGACGCGGCGATCGTCACCTTCACCTGCTTGCTCTTCTTCAGCGCCGCCGCGAGCCTGTCGAGGGTGGGGCGCTGCGACTTCACGATGTCGGCACCGGAGCCGGGGAACGCGAGCGACGGCTGCGGCCCGGCGAACTTCTCGAAGCCCTTCGGCGGGGCGCCCGCCGGCGTGGCCGGGACGTCGGGCGTCGGCGGCGTGGTCGTCGTCGGCGGCGTCGCCGGGCCGTCCGTCGCCTCGCCGCCAGTCGGCGCCGCGCCCTGCTCGCTCTCGCCCGGCTGCACGATGAAGAACTCGACGCGGCGGTTCTTGGCGCGGCCGAGGGCGGTGTCGTTGGTGGCGATCGGCTTCTCCTCGCCGTAGCCGCGGGCGAAGAGGCGCTTCTTGGCGACGCCCTTCTTCACCAGGTAGTCGACGACCGCCTGCGCGCGCTTCTGCGACAGCTCGAGGTTGAAGCGGGCGGAGCCCTGCGAGTCGGTGTGGCCCTCGATGCGGAGGCGCTCGACCTCCGGGTGCGCGATGAGGATCTTCGCCGCCTCGTCGAGGACCCGGTTCGACTCGGACTTGATCGACGCCTTGCCGGTGTCGAAGTTGATCGAGTCCTTGAGGGTGAGCCGCTCCTCCTCGAGCACGACCGTCGGCTCCTCCTCCTTGACCGGGCAGCCGTCGTTCTGGGCCGGGCCCTTCTCCTTCGGGCACTTGTCCTCGTGGTCCGGGATCTCGTCGCCGTCCTCGTCGGGGCAGCCCTGGAACTCCTTCGGGCCGGCGACGGTGGGGCACTTGTCCTCGGCGTCGGGGACGCCGTCCTTGTCGAGGTCGTCCTCGGGGCAGCCGTCGGCGTCCTCGACGCCGTCCTTGTCCTCGGGGACGTCGGGGCACTTGTCCTCCTCGTCGGGGATGCCGTCGCCGTCCTTGTCGGAGATGATCCGCTCGCACCGCGCCGACGCGAACAGGCGGAACGACTCGCGGCCGAACCCGGCCTCGGCGGCGATGCCGGTGCCGCCGCCGACCATCGCCTGCCAGCAGCCGCCGACGCCGGCGCGCACGCCGACGAGCGCCTCGAGCGGCGTCTTCAGCGCCTCGGCGGCCTCGATGGTGAACGGCGCGCGCGAGGGCGTCGCGGCGATCACCTCGGCGTAGCCCTTCCACCACTGGAGCTGCGGGATGTCGGGCAGCGGGTGCGACGCCGCGCCGGCGACGACGAGCTCGTCGCCGACGTAGAGGTTGATGAACTGGCCGGGCTCGGTGCGGAAGCGGTAGCCGCCCTCGAGCGCGACGCGGAGCTTGTCGTAGAACGTCCGCTCCACCGTGGCGCGCGGCGCGACCAGGAACCCGCGCTCGCCCATGAAGCTCTGGTCGTCGCCGAGCGGCAGGCGCAGCTCGGCGACGCCGCCGACGGTGACGAAGTGCACGTCCTCGCGGAGGACCCGCAGCTTGTAGACGAGGCGGGGATCGCCGAGGCCCGCGGAGGACGCGGGAGGATCCGGCGCGAAGCCGAGCTCGTCCTGCAGCAGCGCGAGCGCGTCGGGCTGGTAGAGCGTGAAGGGGAGGTCGACGCCGACCTCCGACCAGTCGGTGACGGCGTAGGCGCCGAGGAGGTGCAGGTCGAGCCGGCGCTCCACGAGGTCGCCGAGCTTCTCGTCGCCGAGCTTCAGCGCCAGGAGCCCCTCGGCGTAGTCGAGGGCGAGCTCGAGCTTCCAGGAGCCGACCGGCGCGATCTTCGCGCCCTCGACCGTGAGGAAGCCGTCGAGGCCCGTGGCGAGCTTGTTGCCGAGCGGGTCGATGCCGCGGGCGAGGGCGTCCTCCGGCGTCTGCGCGCGGGACGCCGACGGGATCGCCACGAGCAACGCCGCCGCAGCGATGGCCACCTGGAACCGCAAAGGACCGCCTCCCCTCGGAGATCGGGGCGAGCGTAGCGGCGGGGTCGGCCGAAGGCAAAGAAACCGGGGCGTCCGATAGCGGGTCGCGCGCGACCTGCTACGCGCGGTACGGCTCGGCGGCCTCCTCGAGGCCGGCGCGGGGCAGCGGCGCCTCGCGCTCGCGGAAGCCGCGGCCGGTGAGCCGCTCGAACTCGACGACGTCGTGGCCCGAGAAGATCGTCACCTGGCCGCCGTGGTCGCGGCGCAGCTCGCGGAGCCGCGCCTGGTTCCAGCGCCGCGCCGCGCGGTCCTTCTCCATCATCCACTGGTAGAGGCGCAGGCCCGGCGTGCAGCGCGGCCGCTCCGGATCGAGCTCGGCGTGGAAGAAGTAGGCGTCGCCCGCGTGGAGCAGCCACCGGTCGCCGTCCCAGATCGCCACGCCGGCGTGGCCGAAGGTGTGGCCGACGAGCGGGACGAGCAGGATGTCGGCCGGGAGCCCGTCGAGCGCGCGCACGCAGTCGAAGCCGAACCACGGCTCGCCCTCGTGGGGCCGGTAGGTCCTCCACCGCTCCTTCGTGCCCCACTGCAGCGGCCGGTAGCGGAGCCGGTCGAGGCCGGGGTTCTGCGCGAAGGCCGCGTCGCGCTCCGACTCCAGGAGGTGCACGGTCGCGTGAGGGAAGTCGTCGAGGCCGCCGGCGTGATCGAAGTCGAGGTGGGTGAGCAGGACGTGGCGCACGTCGCCGGGGTCGAGGCCGAGCCGCTCGAGCTGCCGGTACGCGGTCCACTCCTCCCGCAGGTCGGGCCGGAGCTGCGCCAGGAAGAAGCGCGACAGCCGCGGCGTCGGGTGGGCCACGTCCTCGAGGCCGAAGCCGGTGTCGACGAGGACGAGGCCGTGCGACGGCGTCTCGAGCAGCAGCACGTGGCAGACGAGCCGGCCTCGGGGGCCGCGGCCGCCCTCTCCGTCGACGAGCTTCCCGCCGACCGGGCACATCGTCAGGCAGTTCAGGTGGTGGACGCGCATGCCTCGAAGCTAGGCACCCGCCGACGTCGGAGCGCAGGCACGCCGGGCGCGGGGGCAGGAGCTCACCCGCCGGCCGGCTGCTCCTCCCAGAACGCGTCGTCGTCGAGGCCGTCGCCGCCGTCGTCCGCCGGCGGCGCCGCGGGCACCCGGCGCAGGTAGTAGCCGTGGGCGGAGGGCAGGAAGCCCGCGTCGGCGAGGTGCCGCGCCAGCGGGTGCGCGGTCGGGTCGCCGCCGTCGAGCTCCGCGACCAGGAGCCCCTCGCGCCGCCGCTCCGCGAGCGCGGCGAGCCTCGAGGCCACCGCCTTCGCCACCTTGCCTCGCTCCGGCTCGTCCTCCGGCAGCCAGGTGAGGAGCTGCCGCCCGCCGCGGCCCAACCAGGCGGCGAGCGCGCCGTCCACGAGGACGACGTGGGCGCCGGCGGCGCGTCCCGGCCGGAGCTCGCCGCCGCGGGGAGCGGGCCAGCGCAGCGCGGCGCCGTACGGGCTCGCGGGGTCGGCGGCGGCGAGGAGCAGCGCCTCCGGCCGCTCGCGGTCGTCGCGGAGCGCGCGGAGCTGGTCGAGGGCGGCGGGCACCGCGAACTGCGCGGCGCCGACGCCGGCGACGAAGTAGCCGCGCCGCACCCGGCCCGTCTCCTCGAGCCGCTTCAGCACGGGGTAGATCGCCGAGAAGCCGCCGGGGATCGCCTCGGCCTGGGCGACCTCGCGGGTGACGACGCCGTAGCGGGTGAGGAGCTGCTGGGCGATCGCGGTGGCGATCTCGGTCCCGGCCCTCGCCGCGCCCCGGGCGACGAGCGACCAGCGGCCCTCGCCCTCCGGCGGGGTGGTGCGCCGCGACCGGAACGCGCGGCCCGTGGCGCGCTCGCGTCGCCGGCCGCGGCCCTCGGGGCGGCGCACGAAGGCGCGGAGCGGCGCGAAGGTGTCGTTGGTGACGACGCCGCGGAAGACGAGCGACCAGAGCGCGTCGACCGTCGCCGCCGGGAAGCCGCCGCCCGCCGCCTGGTGCAGCTCCGGGAAGAACGAGGCGCCGGCGCGGCGGAGGTGCGCGACGAGCGCCTCCTCCCGCGCCTCGAGCGCGAGGGCCGACGGATCGGGGGCGACCCGGAGCAGCGCGGCGTGGTCGGCGAGGTAGAGCGCGAGCTTGCCGTCCCGCTCGCCGCCCGGCTCGACGCCGGACCAGACGACCTCGCCCGCGGCGGCGAGGGCGTCGAGGTCGCCGGGCAGGTAGCCGGCGACGCGGGCCGGGAGCACGTCTCGCTCGAGGATCGACGCCGCGATCGGCACCCCCTGCAGCCGCTCCACCGCGTCGAGGAGCGCGTCGAGGCCGCGGCGCGGCCGGCTCGCGCCCTGCCAGGCGGCGTGGAGGCGCGCCAGCACCCGCGGCTCCACCGGCTCCACCTCGTGGCGGAGCCGCGCCAGCGAGCGGCGCCGGATCTGCCGGAGCACGTCCGCCTCGCAGTGCTCGCGGTGCACGCCGCCGGGGCGGAAGGCGCCCTCGAGCAGCCGGCCGGTGGCGACGTGCCGCGCGAGGGCCTCGTCGACCCGGGCCCTCGGGATCCCGAGGCGGGCCGCGACCTCGTCGGCGGTGAACGGCCCGTGGGTGCGGGCGTAGCGCAGCACCAGGTCGCCGGCCGGATCGCGCACGGGCTGGAGGAGCGCGCCGGGCAGCCCGGGCGGGAGCGGCACGGAGGCGGCGTCGCGGAAGCGCGCGGCGTCCTCGACGGCGGCGAAGCGCGGCGCGCCGGCGACCTGGAGCTCGAGCACGCGCCCCGCGCGCACCAGCTCGTCGACCGACGTGGCGACCGCCGGCGTCTCGCACCGCGCCGCGAGCTCGGCCCGCGAGAGCTCGCCGATCGAGAGCAAGAGGTCGTGGACCCCGTCGGCGCTCCGGGCCCGCGCGCGCTCGTCGAGGCGCTGCAGGCGGCGCTCGGTCTCCTCGATCGCGGCGGGGTCGAGCAGCTCGCGCAGCTCCGCCTCGCCGAGCAGCTCGCGCAGCTGCGCCTGGTCGATGGCGAGCGCCTGGGCGCGGCGCTCCGCGAGCGGCGCGTCGCCGTCGTAGAGGTAGTTGGCGACGAAGCCGAACAGGATCGCCGAGGCGAACGGCGAGGGCGTCTGCGGATCGCGCACCTCGACGCGGACGCGCCCGGCGGCGACGTCGCGGAGCGTCTCCTGCAGCGACGGCAGGTCGAAGACGTCGCGGAGCAGCTCGCGGTGCGCCTCGAGCAGCATCGGGAACGAGCCGAAGCGCGACGCCACCGCCAGCAGATCCGAGGCGCGCTTCCGCTGCTGCCAGAGCGGCGTCCTCGCGCCGGGGCGCCGCCGCGGCAGGAGGAGCGCGCGGGCGGCGATCTCGCGGAAGCGGCCGGCGAACAGCGCCGTGCCGCCGAGCTGCCCGAGCAGGAGCCGCTCGACCTCGTCCGCGCCGGGGATGAGCAGCGCGGCGTCCGGCGGCTCGTCACGCTCGGGGAAGCGCACCACGAAGCCGTCGTCGGTCCAGGTGGTCTCGACCTCGAGGCCGAGCTCGTCGCGGATCTTCGCGGTGGCGGCCATCGCCCACGGCGCGTGGATCTGGCCGCCGAACGGCGAGAGCACGCAGATCCGGAAGTCGCCGAGCTCGTCGCGGGTGCGCTCGACGACGATCGTGCGGTCGTCGGGGACGGCGCCGGTCGCCGCGCGCTGCTCCTCGAGGTAGGCGAGGAGGTTCTCCGCCGCCTGGCGCTCGAGGCCGTGGCGCTTCACCAGGCGGTCCAGGGCGGCGGCGCGGGGCGTGTCGCCGAGCTCGCGCACCAGCGCGCCGATGGCGCGGCCGAGCTCGAGCGGCCGGCCGGCGGCGTCGCCGCGCCAGAACGGCAGCTTCCCGGGCTGGCCGGGCGCCGGCGAGACGAGCACCTTGTCGTGGGTGATCTCGTCGACGCGCCAGGTCGACGCGCCGAGCACGAACGTCTCGCCGACCTTGGTCTCGAAGACCATCTCCTCGTCGAGCTCGCCGACCCGGGCCGAGCCCGGCGGGGCGCCGGCGAGGAAGACGCCGTAGAGGCCGCGGTCGGGGATGGTGCCGCCGTTGACGACCGCGACCTTCTTGGCGCCCTCGCGGGCGGTGAGGGTGCCCTTGGCGCGGTCCCAGGTGATCCGCGGGCGCAGCTCGGCGAACTCCTCGGACGGGTAGCGGCCGGCGAGCATGTCGAGGACGCCGTCGAAGATCGGCCGCGACAGCTCGGCGAACGGCGCCGCCCGGCGCACCGCGCGGAAGAGCTCGCCTTCGCCCCACGGCTCCATGGCGACCATGGCCACGATCTGCTGGGCGAGGACGTCGAGCGGGTTCCGCGGGTAGCGCGTCGCCTCGACCCGGCCCTCGTGCATGGCGCGGACGACCGCGGCGCAGGCGACGAGGTCGCCGCGGTACTTCGGGAAGACGACGCCCTTCGAGGTGGCGCCGACCTGGTGCGCCGCCCGGCCGATGCGCTGCAGGCCGCTCGCGACCGACGGCGGCGCCTCGATCTGCACCACCAGGTCGATGGCGCCCATGTCGATGCCGAGCTCGAGGGAGCTGGTGGCGACGAGGCAGCGGACGCGGCCGGCCTTGAGCCGCTCCTCGATGTCGAGGCGCTGGTCCTTGGCGATCGAGCCGTGGTGCGCGAGGGCGAGGGTCTCGCCGGCGAGGTCGTTGAGCGCGCCGGCGAGCCGCTCGGCGACGCGGCGGCTGTTGACGAACACGAGGGTGGAGGTGTGGGCGCGGACGAGCTCGACGAGCCGCGGGTGGATCGCGGTCCAGATCGAGGCGCGCGCCGGCGCCGCCTCGGGGCCGTCCCGGCGCTCGCCGAGCCGCGCCAGGTCCTCGACCGGGACCTCGATGGAGATCGCCAGCGGCTTCTTCGCCGAGGCGTCGACGACGGTCACCGGCCGGTACGCCGGCGCGTCGCCCCCGGCGGCGAACTCGTGGGCGAGCGTCCCGGCGACCTCGCCGGCGGCCTTCCTGCGCGGGCGCTTCGGGGCGGCGCGCGCCTTCGCCCGGGGCAGGGCGCCGCCGAGGAACCGCGCCACCTCGTCGAGCGGGCGCTGGGTGGCGGAGAGGCCGATGCGCTGGAGCGGGCGGCCGGTGAGCTCCTCGAGGCGCTCGAGCGAGAGGGCGAGGTGCGCGCCGCGCTTGGTCGGCACCAGCGCGTGGATCTCGTCGACGATCACCGTGTCGACGGCGCGGAGGACCTCGCGGGCCTGCGAGGTGAGCAACAGGTACAGCGACTCCGGCGTGGTGATGAGCACGTCCGCGGGCTCGCGGCCGAAGCGCGCCCGCTCCTTCTGCGGCGTGTCGCCGGTGCGGATCGCAACCTCCGGCACGTGGTGCGGCGTGCCGCTCTTCGCGGCGGCGTCGCGGATGCCGGCGAGCGGGACGCGGAGGTTGCGCTCGACGTCCACGGCGAGCGCCTTGAGCGGCGAGACGTAGACGACGCGGCAGCGCTCCTTCCGCGGCGGCACCGGCTCGAACATCAGCCGGTCGATGCAGGCGAGGAAGGCGGCGAGCGTCTTGCCGGTGCCGGTGGGGGCGAGGAGGAGCGCGCTCTCGCGCCGGGCGATCGGCGGCCAGCCCTGCGCCTGCGGCGGCGTCGGCGCGCCGAAGGCTGAGGCGAACCAGGCGCGGGTGGGCGCGTGGAACGCGGCGAGGGCTGGGGATGCGGCGGGCATGATCCTCGGGAGTGTAGGGCCCGGGGGTGACGGGTGCGCGGTCGCGGCGGCCGGTCGTCCCGCGGCGGAAGACCGTGGGTGGCTCGTGCGGCGGCCGGTCGTCCCGCGGCGGAAGACCGTGGGTGGCCTCGCCTGGCGCCGGGGCCCGCCTCCTCGCCGCCGGGACGGCCCGCGCCATGCGTGCGCTGCAGGCGATGCGGGCCGCCCGGTCGGCGCCGGGGGCGGCCCCCGGACGCCGCGCGTAGACCGTCGGAGGCCGCCTCGGGCCGACCTCGTCGGCGCGGGTCGAACCCGGTGCCTGACGCGGGAGATGACGCGACTCAGGGATCGCGCCGGCGAGGGCTCCAACTCGAGAAGGCGGAGCTGCGTTCACGCGTCGTGCGCCCGGGCGGGTCGGCTACGCTTCCGCGAGAGGAGGCGACACGTTGGGACGCTCGGTGAAGTGCCTGGGGATGCTCGTCGCGATCGCGGCGTGCGAGCCCACGGAGCGAGGGGTCGGCTCGGAGTGTGCGCTCGACGCGAGCGCGCTGGCGCGGCAGGTCGTCTGCTCGGTCGTCGGCGTGGACGAGCGGCCCGGGGAGCTCACCTGGTGGCTCCACCTCCTGGAGGCCGGCGGCGAGGCCGAGAGCGAGATCTTCCCGGTGGTGATCCGTCGCGAGGTCGTGCCGCGGCAGGCGCTGCTCGTCCCCGGCGAGGCGCCGGTGCTCGTCGAGGGCACCTGCACGAGGTCGTCCGACGGCGAGAGCCTCCGCGTCGACTGCGCGCTCGACGCCGTGGAGCGAGGCGGCGCCCCGCTCGCGCTCGCGCTGCGACGCTTCCCCACGATGTCGGAGTAGCTCGCCGGCCCCGCGCCGGCGCGTCGTCCCGCGTCAGCCGGCGCGCGTCGAGAGCCGGTGCACCTCGGCGACGAGGTGCTTCGCCGCTTCGGGATCGGTCTCGGGGGTGATCCCGTGGCCGAGGTTGAAGACGTGGCCGGGGCGGCCGGCGTTCCGGCGGAGCACGTCCTCGATCCGCTTCGTGAGCTCGTCGTGCGGCAGGAACAGCGCGGCGGGATCGAGGTTGCCCTGCACGGCGACGTCGGGGCCGAGGAGCGCCCGGGCGTCGTCGAGGTCGAGGCGCCAGTCGAGGCCGAGGCAGTCGGCGCCCGCCTTCTTCATCCTCGTGAGCAGCGTCGACATCCCGGTGCCGAAGAGGATCACCGGGGCCTTGCCGCGGAGCCGCTCCACGAGGCGGGTGAGGTACGGGAGCGACCAGCGCTCGAAGTCGCCGGGCCCGAGCTCGCCGCCCCAGGAGTCGAAGATCTGCACCGCGTCGCAGCCGGCCTCGACCTGCGCCACGAGGTAGGCGCCGATGGCCTCGGTGATCGTCTCGAACAGTTCGTGCGCCAGCGCCGGCTCCCGGGCCATGAGCTTCTTCACCCCGAGCCACGTCCGCGAGGTGTGACCCTCGACCATGTACGCGGCGAGGGTGAACGGCGCGCCGGCGAAGCCGAGGAGCGGCACGCGGCCGGCGAGCTTCCGCTTCGTCGCGCGGATGGCGTCGAGGGTGAACGCGGTCTCGGTGCCGGGATCGAAGCGGCGGAGCTTCCGGATCTGCTCGGCGGTCCGGAGCGGGTCGTGGAGCCTCGGCCCCTCGCCCTCCTCGAAGGTGAGCTTCATCCCCATCGCCTCGACGGGGATCAGGATGTCCGAGAAGAGGATCGCGGCGTCGACGCCGAGCAGGTCGACCGGCTGCACGGTGACCTCGGAGGCGAGGTCCGGCGACTTGCACAGGCCGAGGAAGGTGGTGGTGCCGCGCACGGCCCGGTACTCGGGCAGGTAGCGGCCCGCCTGCCGCATGATCCACACCGGGGTCGCGTCGACGGGCTCGCGGCGGAGCGCGCGCAGCAGGCGATCGTTCATGGGCGGCGTTGCTATGCCGCGCCGCCGGGAGCGTCAAGGCCGCCGGCCCGGCGAGCGCCCGCCCGCCGACGGATCCCCGACGGATGAGCAGGTTCTCCGTCGTGGAGAACGCGGAGGTCGCCCGGATCCTCGACGAGATCGCCGACATCCTCGAGGTGCAGGGCGAGAGCCCGTTCCGCGTCCGCGCCTACCGCCGGGCGGCGCGGACGGTGGACGGCCTGCCCGACCCCGTCGACGAGCTGTGCCGCACCGGCGCGCTGGTGAAGCTCCCCGGCATCGGGGAGAAGCTCGCCGCCACCATCGCCGACGTCCTGGACCGCGGCTCGGCCCGCGAGCACGCGCTCCTCGCCTCGAAGCTCCCGCTCGGCCTGCTCGAGCTGCTCCGCGTCGAGGGCGTCGGCCCGAAGCTCGTCGCCGACGCCCACCGCTACCTCGGCGTCGTCGACTTCGAGGGCTTCGCCGCCGCGGCCGAGAGCGGCGAGCTGCGCCACGTGCCGCGGATGGGGCCGGGACGCCTCGAGGCGATCGTCGCCGCCGTCGAGCGCCACCGGGCGCGGCAGGGGAAGTGGCTGCTCCGGCGCGGGATGCGCTACGGCGAGCTGCTCGCGGCGCGGCTCCGGGCGGTGCCCGGCGTCGAGCGCGTCGAGATCGCCGGCGACGTCCGGCGTCGCGTCGAGCTGGTCGAGGAGCTCTGCCTCGTCGCCGCCGCGCGCGTGCCCGGGCCGGTGGTGGACGCGTTCGCGCTCCTGCCCGAGGTGGGCGCGCTCCTCGCGCGGAGCCAGACCCGCGCCACGGCGAGGCTGCGGATGGGCCTGCCGGTGCAGCTCCGGGTCGTCGCGCCGGCGTGGCTCGGCGCCGCCTGGCTCTGGCACACCGGCTCGGCCGCGCACCGCGCCGCCCTCGGCGCCCGCGCGGTGCGCAAGGGCCTCGAGCTCCGCGAGGACGGCCTCTTCGACCGCCGCGGCGTCCGGGTCGCCGGCCGCGAGGAGGCGGACGTGTACGAGGCGTGCGGCCTGCCGTTCGTGCCGCCCGAGCTCCGCGAGGACCACGGCGAGCTCGAGGCCGCGGAGGCGGGGCGCCTGCCGGAGCTCATCGAGGACGAGGACCTCGTCGGCGATCTCCACGTCCACTCGAAGGCGAGCGCCGACGCCCGCGGCGAGCTCGACGAGCTCGCGGCCGAGGCGGCGCGCCTCGGCCGCCGCTACCTGGCGATCACCGAGCACAGCGTCAGCCGGCCGCTCGGCCTCGGCGCCGACGCGCTCCTCGCCCACGCCGGCCGCGTCCGCGCCCTCGACCGGCGCCTCGCCGGCGAGCTCCGCCTCCTCGCCGGCGTCGAGGTCGACATCAAGAAGGACGGCTCGCTCGACCTGCCGGCGGACGTGCTCGCCGAGCTCGACTGGGTCGTCGGCGGTGTGCACAGCCACTTCACCCAGAGTGAGGCGGCGATGACCGAGCGGCTCCTCCGCGCCGTCCGCTCCGGCTCGCTCGACGCCGTCTCGCACCCGACCGGCCGGAAGCTGCTCGCCCGCGAGGCCTACGCCTTCGACGTCGACCGCGTGCTCGAGGCGTGCGCCGCCCACGGCGTCGCCCTCGAGGTGAACGCGCAGCCCGACCGGCTCGATCTCGGCCCCGAGCTGATCCGGCGGGCGATCGGCGCCGGCGTCCCGCTCGTCGTCGACACCGACGCCCACGAGCCGGGGCCCCACGCGCCGCTCGTACACGGGGCGGCGGTGGCCCGGCGCGGGGGGGCGGCGCGCGGCCCCCGCGTGAGCTGCGAGCCGGTCGAGGCGCTGCTCGAGCGCCGGCGCGCGCGGATGGAGCCCGCCGCCCGGCTCTAGCGGACGGTGCCGACGAGGACGGCGCTCGTGCTCTCGCCGCTCCGCAGGAAGCCGCCCACCGAGTAGAGCTTGTCGCCTACGAGCGGCGTGTGGTGGGTGTGCGCCCGGGCGAACGGCAGCGGGTCGAGGGCGGACCAGGCGCCGAGGCCGTCGGCGCCGATCGGCGCGGCGAGCACCGCGTCGCTCTCGCGCACGCCGGTGACGCCGCCGCTCACCACGACGTGCCCGGCGACGACGGCGATCCCGTGCACGGTCCGCGTCTCCGGCAGGCCGGCGAGCGGCTCCCACGCGCCGAGCTCCCCGCCCGCGAGCAGCGGCACGCGCCACGCCTTGCCGTGGGCGAGGGCCTCGCCGGTGGGATCGCCGGCGAGGCCGCCCACGACGTAGAGGTGGCCGCCGGCGACGGCGATGGCGGTGTGGCTCAGCGGCTCCGGCGCCGGCTCGAGG
>CAZDGH010000101.1:14814-15325 GCA_964504805.1 uncultured Myxococcales bacterium
CGTCGTGGTGGCGTCGAACGAGCCGTTCACGCCGCCGACGACGTAGACGAACCGGTCCACCACCGCGGCGTACGCGTGGAACCGCGCGGCCGGGAGCGAGGGGCCGATCGCCCAGGCGGCGATCGAGCCGTCGTCGCCGATCCGGCCGACGTGGACGACGTCGTCGATGGAGAGGCGCGCGGTCTCGGTGATGCCGCCGGCGAGGAGCACCACGTCGCCGACCTGGGCCATCGCGGCGCCGGCCTGCGGGAGCACGAGCGACGCCGTCGGCTCCCAGGCGCCGACGCTGCCGTCGGCGGCGAGCGGCGCCTTGTGCACCTGGTCGCGGAAGACCTGGCCGCCGGTGCGGGTGGTGCCGCCGGCGGCGTAGAGGAACGTGCCCGAGGCGGTCGTGCTCACCCAGCTCGCGTGGTGGTCGATCGCGAGGGGCATCGCCGACGGGGACTCCTCCCAGGTGATCGTGGGCAGCACCGGCACGCCACCGCCGCCCGCGCCGCCGGTTCCACCTGCG
>CAZDGH010000102.1:0-3213 GCA_964504805.1 uncultured Myxococcales bacterium
CTCACCCGGATCCATCCCCAGGCGGCGCCGGCGGCGAAGGCGGCGCGGGCGGCGCCGGCGGCTGCGCCTCGAACGACGACTGCCCCGCGGGGACCGCGTGCGAGGCCGGCGTCTGCGTGGACCTGCCCGGCTGCGCGAGCGACGCCGAGTGCGCGCCGCCCGACGTCTGCATCGGCGGGACCTGCGCGCGCGAGGGCTGCGTGCGCGAGGACGACTGCCCGGGCGGCCTGCAGTGCGTGGACGGCCGCTGCGTCGAGGACGCCGGCTGCGAGGCCGACGCCGACTGCCCGCCGGGCGAGACCTGCTCCTTCACCACCCACCAGTGCGTGCCCGCGGTGAGCTGCACGACCGACGCCGAGTGCGGCCCGCGAGCCTGGTGCATCGGCGGGCTCTGCGAGCCGTTCGTGCCGTGCGTCTCCGACGGCGACTGCCCGGCCGGCGCGTTCTGCGACCGCGACTCGGGCCTCTGCTTCGCGATCCCCGACTGCACGAGCGACGCCGAGTGCCCGGTCGGGCAGCGCTGCGACGCCGGCAGCTGCCAGCCCTTCACCTGCGCGAGCGACGAGGACTGCGAGGACGACTGGACCTGCGCCGGCCAGGTCTGCTTCCCGCCGATCGTCTGCGGCGCCGACGACGCCTGCCCGTTCGGCCTGCGCTGCATCGAGCACCTCTGCCAGGAACCGAACGGCTGCACCGACGACGCCGAGTGCAACGGCCAGGTGTGCATCGCCGGCGCCTGCGTGCCGCTGCCGGAGCCGCGCTGCGAGACCGACGCCGACTGCCGCGGCGGCCGCGTCTGCAACTTCGGCATCTGCCAGGACGACGAGGGTTGCCAGAACGACTTCGAGTGCGGCCCCGGCGAGCGCTGCGAGGACCGGGCCTGCGTGCCCGCTCCGGGCTGCGCCAGCGACCTCGACTGCGCGGTCGGCGAGCTCTGCCAGTCCGGCGCGTGCGTGCCGCGGGCCGGCTGCGTGACCGACGCCGACTGCCCGGTCGGCACCTCGTGCGTCGACGGCGCCTGCGCGTTCGTCCCCGAGTGCACGGTGGACGCCGACTGCCTGCCCGGCGAGGCCTGCGACCGGCAGGCCTGCGTGCCGGTGCCGGGCGGCTGCCGCTTCCCCGGCGACTGCCCGGCGACGTGGACGTGCGAGGACGGCGCCTGCGTGCCGCCGCCCGAGTGCGTGACCGACGCCGACTGCGGCGCGGGCGAGCAGTGCGCGTTCGGCGTCTGCCGCGACGTCGGCGGCTGCCAGGCCGACGCCGACTGCCCCGCCGGGCAGATCTGCGAGTTCCTGAACCGCACCTGCGTCGCGCGCGAGGCGTGCGCGTCCCATGCCGACTGCGGCGAGGGCCGCTTCTGCTTCCAGGGCGCCTGCCAGTCGTGGCAGGCGTGCGTCTCCGACGCCGACTGCGGGCCGGGCACCGTCTGCCAGGGCGGCGCGTGCCGCGCGGCGCCGGAGTGTCGCGCCGACGGCGAGTGCGCCGCGAGCGAGCGCTGCGACGCCGGCACCTGCATGCCGTTCACCTGCGCCGCCGACGCCGACTGCCCGCTCGGCTGGGGCTGCTCGTCGGGCACCTGCTGGCCGCCGTTCCTGTGCGGCGAGGACGCGCAGTGCGCCTTCCTCGGGCCGGGCGCACGGTGCGTCGGCGGCTCGTGCCAGGGCGCCTCGGGCTGCGTCACCGCCGCCGACTGCGGCCCGGCGATGACCTGCCTCGAGGGCGGCTGCGTCCCGATCCCGCCGGGGAGCTGCCAGAGCGACCTCGACTGCCCGCGCGACCAGGTCTGCGACTTCGGCTTCTGCCTGGTGCCGCCGGAGTGCCGCGTCGACGCCGAGTGCGGCGCCGGCTTCGCGTGCGAGGACGAGAGCTGCACGTTCCGCGGCGTCTGCTTCTCCGATGGCGACTGCCCCGCTGGCGATCGCTGCCTCGGCGGCGCCTGCGACGGCGGGCCGTGCGGCGCGAACGTCGCCTGCGACGGAGACCACCTCTGCGTCGACGGCCGCTGCCTCTTCGCGCCGGCCTGCACCGTCCCCGAGGACTGCCCGGGCGCGTCCTGCGTCGACGGCCACTGCCAGCTCGACGCGCCGTGCGCGAACGTCGAGGACTGCCCTGCCGGCTACGTGTGCGACGGCGGCACCTGCGCCTTCGGCGGCACCTGCCGCGGGGACGGCGACTGCGGCACCTTCGAGCAGTGCGTCGTCTTCCGCTGCTTCCCGACCGGTGCCTGCCGCGACGACGCCGACTGCCCGCCGGGCGAGGCCTGCGACCGCCTCGCCGCGAGCTGCCACGTCCCCACCGGCTGCGCCACCTCCGCGGACTGCACGCCGCCCGAGGTCTGCCTCGGCGACGAGTGCGGCACCCTCACCGGCTGCCAGGTCGACGCCGACTGCCCGCGGGGCACGATCTGCGGCGACTCGTTCTGCTACCCGACGCCCGACTGCCTCTCCGACGACGAGTGCGCCGCCGGCGACCGCTGCGACGCCTTCAGCTGCCAGCCGTTCACCTGCGCCTCGAGCACCGACTGCAACGACGGCTTCTCGTGCGCCGGCGGCCGCTGCATCCCGCCGCTCTACTGCGGCGACGCGCGGGACTGCCTCTTCGGCCTGCAGTGCGTGAACAACCGCTGCATGAACCCCGGCGGCTGCGCCACCGACGCCGAGTGCCCGGTGAACCAGGCCTGCATCGAGGGCGGCTGCTACTTCTGGCCCGTCTCCGAGTGCGGCCGCGACGCCGACTGCCTCGCCGGCGAGGTCTGCAACTTCGGCCTCTGCGAGGGCCCGCCGCAGTGCCGGATCAACGCGGACTGCCCCGCGGGACAGGTCTGCGTGAACGGCGCGTGCGCGGCGGGCGCGCAGTGCACGGTGGACCGGGACTGCCCGGCGGGGCAGGCGTGTGTGGAGTTCGTGTGTCGGTGAGAGAGGCGGGCTACGGGCAACGGGCTACAGGCTACGGGCTTGAGGCGGGCCACGAGGCTACGAGGCTACGAGGCTACGAGGCTGGGGGCGTGGGCGGCCGGGGTCGCGCTCGCGCTGGCTGCGTGCGGGGACGTGCCGGAGCGGCGGATGCCCGGGTACCTGCACGTGCCGCCGCCGGACGGTGGCGGCGGTGCCGGCGGCGGGGGCGGTGAGGCGGCCGGGGGCGCGGGTGGCGAGGCTTCGGGCGGCTCAGGTGGCGGAGCTTCGGGCGGCGCGGGTGGCGCGGCTTCGGGCGGCG
>CAZDGH010000102.1:3313-15306 GCA_964504805.1 uncultured Myxococcales bacterium
CGGGCGGAGAAGCTTCGGGCGGCGCGGGCGGAGAAGCTTCGGGCGGCGCGGGCGGAGAAGCTTCGGGCGGCGCGGGCGGCGCGGCTGCCGGCGGTGCAGGCGGTGGCGGGGGAACCGGTCCGTCTCCTTGCGTGACCGACGAGGACTGTCCGGTCTCTCCGGAGCCGTGCTTCGTGGCGCACTGCGCGGACGGCGTGTGTTCGTCTCGCCTCGTCGATGCGGACGGCGACGGCGACTCCGCCTTCGTGTGCGGCGGCGCCGACTGTGACGACGCGGATCCGCTGCGAGCGCCCGGCATGCCGGAGCACTGCGACGGCGTAGACGAGGACTGCGACGGCAGCGTCGACGAGGACGCGGTGGACGCGTCCACGTTCTTCGCGGACGGCGATGGGGACGGGTTCGGTGACGGGGCCGCGCTCGTCGCCTGCGCGCAGCCTGCCGGCACGTCGGTCGCCGCCGGCGACTGCTGGCCCGCCGATGCGACGCGGCACCCGGCGGCCGACGAGGTGTGCCTCGACGGCACCGCCGCCCAGGGGCTCGACGACGACTGCGACGGCACCGTCGACGAGGGCTGCCCGCGCGTGCACTGCGGCACGATCGCGGCCGATGAGACCTGGTCTGCTGCCGAGAGTCACTTCATCTCGTGCGACCTCATCGTGGAGGGTCCTGCCGCTCCGCTGCTCACCATCGAGGCAGGCGCCCACGTCTCGATCTCGGGCGCCGCGAATATCCGCGTTCAAGGTGCCGGCGAGGTCTTGCTCGACGGGACGGCGGCGCCCATCCTTCTCGAATGGGACCGCCTCGGAGCCAACAAGCGCATCGACATCCAGGTCGGCCCTCGGACCGTGCTCCGGGGCGTGACCGTTCGCGGCGGTGGCGTGGTCCTGCGCTCCAGCGCGGTTTCATTTGCCGTCGAGGATCTGCGGACCGAGGATTCCTACTACCCGCTCTACTCCATCTGCGACGGCTGCACGGCGACCTTCCGTCGTCTCTCGATCGTAGGCTCGAACGACGATTGCGTTTCGACGGAATCGAATCTCGTGCTCGAAGCCTCGACGATCGACGGCTGCGACGGAACCGGCATCTGGGCGCAGGGGCCAATTGGAGGGAGCACCGAGATCGCAATTCGAGACTCGACGATCCAGAACGCGACCGGGGACGGCGTCCACGTAGGGACCGACACGCGCCTCGTCTCGTTCGAGCGGAGCACGACCACGGCGAACGGCTACGCGGGGCTCCACGTGCGGGAAATCCAGAGCGCGCTCGACCTCGATCCGGCGTCGATCTTCGCCGGCAACGCGACGGGCGTCGAAGTCACCTCCGCGGTGGGCTGTGCCAATGGCACGCTGACGGCGATCGACGCGGAGTACTTCATCACCGCCCAGATCCACGGCGGGCCTCCGGTCTGCGCCGGCCCCTCGTCGATCATCGCGATCGGGACGAGCCTCGTCCTCGAGAGCCTGGTAGCCGGCTGGAGCGGCCCCGTGACGCTGGAGGTGCAAGCCTCCACGATCCGGCAGCGTCAGGTCCGATCGCCATGCGCTACGTTGGGGCCGGAGGTCTCGGGGTCCCTCTCAGGCTCCGACATCTCCGGATGTGGAAGAGCGCCAGCCCCTCGGCTCCCAGGCGTGCCGGCGCTCGCTGTCGAGTCCACGGCAATCGCCATCTCCGGCAATCAAATCCACGACAACCCGCACGTGGGGATCGAGTGTGCCGGCGGCTGCGCCTCCTACCCGAACGTCTCCGGCAACACCTTCGCCAACAACGCCGGCGGCGACACCAACTGACGGGCTATCGCGCCTCGAGCGCCCGCGCGGCGACGAGGGCGAAGGCGGAGAAGCCGACGAGGGTGGGGCCGGTGGCGAGGGCGATCGCGAGCGGGGACTCGGCGAGGCCGGCGGCGGCGAGGGCGAGGCCGGAGGCGGCGGTGAAGAGGCCGGCGGCGGCGGCGGGGCGGTGGCCGGCGCGGAGGAGCGCGAGGGCGAGGGCGGCGAAGCCGGCGGAGTAGAGGCCGTTGGCGACGACGAGGCCGAGGAAGGCGAGGGCCGACTCCCAGGCGAGGTAGGCGGCGGGGTCGCCCGAGGCGGCGGCCCGCGGCAGCGCGGCGACCTGCAGGACGTCGAGGACGAGGTCGAGGGGGACGGCGCAGAGGACGAGGAGGACGCCCGCGAGCCGCAGGGAGGCGGGGGCGCGGCCGCGCAGCGCGCGGGCGAGGAGCGCGGCGAGGGCGAGGGCGGAGAGGGCGGCGAGGAAGAAGAGCGCCCAGCCCGCGGTCCACGGGAGGGGAGCGCGGGCGAGGTAGGCGACCCGCGCGTCGAGCGGCGCGAGGGTGCTGCCGGGGCGGAGCCAGATCGCCGCGGCGGCGAGCCCGGCGAGGTGGAGGGCGGCGGCGACGCGCGCCACCGCCCCCAGGGCTCCCGAGGTCAGCGACCGGCCTTCTTCGTCGCCGGCGGCGGCGGCCTCGGCTTCGAGGTCTTGGTGTTCGAGGTCGCCGCGGCGGGCTCGGTCTTCGGCGCGGTGCCGGTCGCGGCCGCCGGCTCGGTCTTCGCCGGCGCGGTGCCGGCGGCGGGCTTCGCGGTGCCGCCGCTCGCCGGGACGGCGCCGGTGGCGAGGCGCGCCACGCTGTCCATCGTCTGGCCGAGGCGGGCGCACTTCTTCACCAGCTCCGGCGTGCCGGTGGCGATCTCGCCGAGCCGCTCGAGGGAGAGCTTCACCTCGGAGAGCGCCTCGTCGAGGACGAGGGCCTTCTTCGGGTCGGCCTGGAACTCGGAGGTGACCGAGGTGGCCATGGTCTGGCCGGTCTGGGTCACGCTCACGGCGCGCTCGCCGATCGAGACCAGGTTCTTCCCCATCAGCTCGACGTTCGCCTTGTTGGCGTTGAACCGCTCGACGACGGAGAGCTCCTCGGCGGTCTTCTTCTTGATCGCCTTGGTGATCTCCTTCTCCATCGCCTTCTCGTCGGCGACGGTGAGCACGTCGACCTCGACGAACTGGTTCATGTCGGCGAGCGTCTTGTCGACCAGCGCGTTGGCGATCACGTACGAGGCGTAGAGCGTGTTCGCGTCCTTCAGGTACGTGTCGAGGCTCTTCACGCCGAAGTGCTTGTACTTGACGTCCTTCTGGGTGCCGGAGGCGGCCTTGGCGGAGAGGACGTCGTACTCGCTGTCGACGAAGGACTGGTAGTCCGGGCCGAGGTCGGCGGTCTTCACCGACTTGGTGGTGGTCTTCACGCCCATGGACTTCGCGGCGGTCTTCTTCGCCTTCTCGAGGGCGGAGCAGCCCGCCGCGCCGAGGGCGAGCGCCGCGCAGGCGACGACGATGCGGTGGTACGCGGACATTCGGTGCCTCCGTGAGGGATGCCGCCGAGGATACACCGCACCGCGGCTCCCGAGGTGGGGACACCGTGCGCCGGGCCGGAGGTAAGCGGCGGGGCCGGGCGAGCGTGGCCCGGGCCGGGCCCACGCCGTATGCTCGGCGTCATGACCGACGCCAAGCTGTTCGCCGGCCGCTTCCGGATCGAGTCGCGCATCGGCCGCGGCGGCATGGGCGAGGTCTACAAGGCCTTCGACGAGCGCGAGAAGCGCGTCGTCGCCCTCAAGGTGCTGAAGGGCGAGGCCGCCGCCAGCGAGAGCCTCGGCGACCGCTTCGCCCGCGAGCTGCAGGCGACGTGGATGGTGCGCCACCCGAACGTCGTGCAGGTGCTCTCGTCCGGGTTCGGCGAGGGCGGCCGCCTCTACCTCGCCATGGAGCTCCTCGACGGCCGCACCCTCGCCGCCACCTTGTCGGCGGGTGGTGCCCTCGAGCCGCGGCGCGCCGTCCGCGTCGCCGCGCAGGTCGCCGACGCCCTCGGCGCCGCCCACGCCCAGGGCATCGTCCACCGGGACCTGAAGCCCGAGAACGTGATGCTCCTCGCCCGCCCCGGCGCGGACGAGCAGGTCAAGGTGCTCGACTTCGGCCTGGTGCGGTTCTTCGGCGAGGCCAAGGAGGGCAACCCGACCCTCACCACCACCGGCATGCTGCTCGGCACCGCCGCGTACATGTCGCCGGAGCAGGCGCTGGGGCGGACCGTCGACGCCCGCAGCGACGTCTACGGCCTCGGCGTCGTCCTGTTCGAGATGCTCACCGGCCGGGTGCCGTTCCCGCAGAAGAACCCGCTGCAGCAGCTCCGCGCCCAGGAGCGCGATCCGCCGCCGCGGCCGACGTCGCTCAAGAGCGACGTGCCCGCGGTGCTCGAGGCGCTGGTGCTCGGGATGCTCGAGAAGGACCCGGCCCGGCGCCCCCCGGCTGCGGCGGAGGTCGCGAGGGCGCTGCGCGCCGCTTCGTGGTAGGGAGGCGTCCGCCGCTCCCAAACCCACGGAGATCGCATGCCGAACCCGACCGCGCGCTTCGACACCACCCTCGGCAGCTTCAACGTCGAGATCTACCTGGACCAGATGCCGCTCACCGCGAAGAACTTCCTCGACCTCGCGAAGAGCGGCTTCTACGACGGCCTGCACTTCCACCGCGTGATCGAGGGCTTCATGCTGCAGTTCGGCTGCCCGCACTCGCGCGACCCGCGGAGCCCGCGCGCCGGCACCGGCGGCCCGCCCCACGGCACCATCAAGGACGAGCACACCGCCAAGCTCTCCAACGAGCCGATGACGCTGTCGATGGCGAACACCGGCGCGCCGAACTCCGGCGGCTCGCAGTTCTTCATCAACACCGTGCACAACGCCTACCTGGACTGGTTCACCCCGGGGCCGTCGAAGCACCCGGTGTTCGGGAAGGTCACCTCGGGCGAGGACGTCATCAAGAAGATCGAGTCGACCAAGACCGACCCGAGCGACCGTCCGGTCACCCCGGTCCAGGTCAGCAAGGTCACCGTCACCGGCTACTAGCGCGGCTTCAGCCCGAGGATCTTCCCGAGCTCGCCCGGCATCGTCGCGAGCTCGGCCTCGTGGGCGAGGATCGCGTCCACCTGCGCGTCGCCCCAGCGGCGGCGCGCGGTGGCGAGCGAGGCCTCGACGGCGAGGTTCAGCTTCTCCCGCGCCGGCCCCTCGAGCTTCGACTGCCTGCCGAGGGTGCGGGCCGGCATGATCGCCTGCACCATCTCGAGGACCTTCTGCTCCTCGGCCTCGGTGAGGCCCGCGTCCGCGACCGTCTTCTTCGCGAGCGCCTCCGCCTTGGTCCGGAAGTCGGGATCGGCGGCGAGCCGCTCCGGCACGTCGGCCGGGATCCCCTTCGCCTTCCGCACCTCGTCGACGATCGCCGGCAGGCCGGCGAGGTAGGCGCGGTGTCCCTTCACGTACTTCGCCACCAGCTCCCCGGTGACCTGCGGCGCGCTGCCGGGATCCTCCGGCTTCACCCGGGGATCGGGCGTGACCTGGTACGGCACGTCCGCCGCCCGGGGCGACGGCTTCGGCTCGGCCTTCGGGGCCGGCTCGTCGCTGCAGGCGACGAGGGCGGCGAGGGCGGCGAGCGCCGCGGCGCGGTGGCTCACAGCTCCACCCGCACCGGCCGCGCGCCCCAGATCTCGGAGGCGTACTGCCGGATCGTCCGGTCCGACGAGAACTTCCCCATCCGCGCGATGTTCAGGATCGCCATGCGGCTCCACCCCTCCGGATCCAGGTACGCCTGCTCCACCTTCCGCTGCGCCTCGAGGAAGGAGCCGAAGTCGGCCAGGAGCAGATACTCGTCGTGGTCGAGCAGGGAGTCCACGATCGGCGCGAACAGGTCGGGCTCCTGCGGCGAGAAGAAGCCGGCGCGGATGAGGTCGATGACGCCCTTCAGCTCGGCGTTCCCCGCGTAGAAGTCCCGCGGCCGGTAGCCGCGCCGCTTGAGATCCACCACCTGCTCGGCGGTGAGGCCGAAGAGGAAGAAGTTCTCCGCCCCGACCTCCTCGCGGATCTCGATGTTGGCGCCGTCGAGGGTGCCGATGGTCAGCGCGCCGTTCAGGGCGAGCTTCATGTTGCCCGTGCCCGACGCCTCCTTGCCGGCGGTGCTGATCTGCTCCGAGAGGTCCGACGCCGGGAAGATCTTCTCGGCCAGCGAGACGCGGTAGTTCGGCAGGAAGGCGACGCGCATCCGACCCTGCAGGTCGGGATCGGCGTTGACGACCTCCGCGACCGAGTGGATGAGCTTGATGACGAGCTTCGCCATCGCGTAGCCCGGCGCCGCCTTGGCGCCGAAGAGGAACGTCCGCGGCACCGCGAGCGCCGCCGGGCCGTCGCGCTTGGCGCGGTTGTACAGGGCGATGATGTGCAGCACCTGGAGCAGCTGGCGCTTGTACTCGTGCAGCCGCTTCACCATCACGTCGAAGAGCGAGTCGAGGTCGACGGCGAGGCCGTTCGAGTCGAGGATGCTCCTCGCCAGGACCTCCTTGTTGAGCCGCTTGATCTCGCGGATCCGCGCCCGGAACGCGCCGTCCTCGGCGAGCGGCTCGAGCTGCTTCAGCTCGGACAGGTCGGTGATCCAGCCCTCGCCGATCTTCTCGCTGATGAGCCGCGAGAGCCGCGGGTTGGCCTCGAGCAGCCAGCGCCGCGGGGTGACGCCGTTGGTCTTGTTGTTGAAGCGGGCCGGCCACATGTCGGCGAAGTCGCGGAAGAGGCCCTCGCGCAGCAGCTTGGTGTGCAGCTCGGCGACGCCGTTCACCGAGTGCGAGCCGACCACCGAGAGGTACGCCATCCGCACCTGCTTCGGCGTCGACTCCTCGACGAGGCTCATCCGGTGCAGCCGGCCCTCGTCGCCCGGGTACTTCGTCATCACCGCCCGGAGGTGGCGCCGGTTCACCTCGAAGATGATCTGCAGGTGCCGGGGGAGGAGCCGCTCCAGCATGGGCACCGGCCACTTCTCCAGCGCCTCGGCCATCAGCGTGTGGTTGGTGTAGGCGACGGTGCGGTGGGTGATCTCCCAGGCCTTGTCCCACGGCACCCGGTGCCGGTCGACGAGCTGGTGCATCAGCTCGGCGACGGTGAGCGCCGGGTGGGTGTCGTTGAGCTGGATCGCGACCTTCTCCGGGAAGAGGTCGAAGGTCGCGTGCGTCTTGCGGTAGCGGCGGATGATGTCCTGCACCGAGCAGGAGACGAAGAAGTACTGCTGCTTGAGCCGGAGCTCCTTGCCGGCGACGGTGGAGTCGTTCGGGTAGAGCACCTTGGAGATGGTCTCGGAGGTGTTCTTCTCCTCGACCGCCTTCACGTAGTCGCCCTCGTTGAAGTGCGAGAAGTCGAACTCCTCCGAGGCGCGCGCCCGCCACAGCCGCATGTGGTTCACGGTGTTGCAGCCGTAGCCGGCGATCGGCGTGTCGTACGGCACGCCCATGACGCGCTCGGTGTCGACCCAGCGGAAGGCGAGGCCGCCGTGCTCGTCCTGCACCTCGACGACGCGGCCGCCGAAGCGCACCGCCTGGGTGTGCTCCGGCCGCGCGATCTCCCAGGGGTTGCCGGCGCGCAGCCACTCGTCGGCGCGCTCCACCTGGTAGCCGTTGCGGATCGTCTGCTCGAAGATGCCGAACTCGTAGCGGATGCCGTAGCCGACCGCCGGCAGCTCGAGCGTCGCCAGCGAGTCGAGGAAGCAGGCCGCGAGGCGGCCGAGGCCGCCGTTGCCGAGGCCCGCGTCGACCTCCTCCTCCCGCAGCTCCTCGAGGTCGACGCCCTGCTCCGCCAGCGCCTCCCGCAGCTCGGAGAAGAGCCCGAGGTTGATGAGGTTGTTCGCCATCAGGCGCCCCATCAGGTACTCGAGCGAGAGGTAGTAGACCCGCTTCGCGTCCTTCGCGTAGTAGGTCCGCTGCGTCTGCAGCCACCGCTGGATGAGCCGGTCGCGGACGGTGTAGGCGGCGGCCATGAAGCGGTCGTGGCTCGACGCGCTCCGCTCCTCCCGCGCCTGCGAGTAGGCGAGGTGATCGACATAGCCGGTGCGGAGGGCCTCGGCGCTGCGGCCGGTGCGCGGATCCTCCGGCGCCGGCGGAGGGGCCATGGTCCGGGCGAGGCCGCCCTTGTCGAAGCTGGCGCTCATCGTTTCGGCTCCTTGGAAGCGGCGTACCTTAGCGGAAAGGGCCGCGTTTGCACCTCACCGGCCCGCCGGCCGCGCCCGGGCGGGGCGCGGCCCGTCCCCTCACTCCGCGTCGGTGCAGCCGGTGCCCTGGTCGAGCGACAGGCCCTCGTCGCACGACGTGCCCGCCGGCGCGCCGCACTGCGCGAGCTCGACCCGCAGCCCCTCGCAGCGGCGCCGCAGCCACACCGGACAGTCGTTCTCGTCCCGCTCGTCGAGGAACAGCCACACCGCGCAGCCGTCTCCCTCCGGCCGCACGAAGAGGTGATCGACGGTCGAGGAGCCGATGGCGGTCGACCGCTCGACGAGGAGCCGGGCCGGCGTGCAGGCCGCCTCGGCGTCGGCGAAGCAGCGCGCCGCCGCCTCGTAGCCCTCCGGGCAGGTGCGCGGGGTGTCGTAGAGGATCCGGCCGCACGGCGCGAAGTCGACGCCCGACGACTCGACGAACGCGCCGAGCGGATCGAGCTCGGCAGGCGGCTCCGGGCGCTCGGCGCCGCACCCGGCCGCCGCGAGCAGCAGCGCCGCGGAGGCGACCCTCACGGCAGCTCCAGGGGCCGCGGCGACGCGTCGCCGCCGACCTCGAACTCGAAGGTGCCGCAGCGCCAGACCGCGCCCGAGCCCCGGCGGAACACGGTGTGCCGATCGCCGGCCGCGACCTCGGCGACGTCGGCGACCGGCACGAGGATCGGCGCCCCGTGCGCGCCCGAGCCCGCGGGCTCGGCGCAGAGGCGGCCGCCGTCGAGCAGGCCGAACGCCCACAGCGAGCCGTCCTCGCCGACGACGAGCGTGTGCTCGTACCCGGCGGCCACCGACCGGGCGCGCGCGCCGCCCAGCGTGACGGCGCCGGCGGGCTGCACCTGCTGCACCGGGGTCTCGCGGCCGAGCTGGCCGCTCCGGTTCGAGCCCCAGGTGAAGACGGTGCCGCCGCAGCTCGCCACCGAGTGGCCCTCGCCCGCGGCGACCGCCTCGCAGGGCGCCGGCAGGAAGTCGAGGCGGGTCGGGGTGGCGACGTCGGAGACCGGCGCGCCCGTGATCGCGCCGAGGGCGCCGCGGCCCCAGCCCCACACCGCGCCGTCGCCGTCGATGGCGAGGGCGTGCGCGGTCCCGATCGCGACGGCCACGAACGGCCCCGGCGCCACGAGCTCGGGCTCCCGCACGGCGACCTCGCCACGCGACGGGCCGAGGCCGAGGGCCTGCTCGCGGTTGTAGCCCCATGCCCAGAGCGCGCCCTGCTCGTCGAGGCCGAAGGAGCGCATCGACCCGGCCGCGAGCCGCACGAAGCGGTGCTCGCCGGCGACGGGCGCGGCCACCTGCGGCAGGGCGTCCTCGCTGCCGGTGCCGAGCTCGCCGTGCTCGTTGGACCCGAAGGCCCAGGTCACCCCGCCCTCGTCGGTGGCGAGGACGTGGAAGGCGCCGGCGGCGGCGGCGACGAAGCGCCGCTCCGGCTCGACGACCCGCGGCTGCGCGACCGGCCCCGCGATGGGAGAGAGCTCCCGGTAGTCGTTCGCGCCCAGGCCGAGGAGGCTGCCGTCGGTCGCGAGGGCGAGGACGCTCTGCGACCCGGCGTCGATCGCCGTCGCGGTGACGACGAGGCGGCAGCTCGGGCCGCAGCCCTCCTCCTCCGTCGCGTCGCAGGCCTCGCCGGGCTCGACGCGGCCGTTGCCGCAGGTCGGCACGCAGCCCGCGCAGTCCGCCTCGCAGGCGCCGCACTCGGTCGCGCGCTCGCAGGTGCCGTTGCCGCAGCTCGCGAGGCAGCCGTCGCAGTCGCCCGGGCAGGTCGTGCAGTCGTCCCCGTCGCACGTGCCGTCGCCGCAGGTCGGGTCGCGACGGCAGGCGTGGCACCCGTCGAGGGGGTCGTCGTCGGCGTCGTCGCAGGCCTCGCCCTCCTCGACGCGGCCGTTGCCGCAGACCGGCCCGCAGCCGTCGGGCCCGCAGGGCTCGTCCGCCGCGACGTCGACGCAACCGGCCAGGAGGAGCGAGCAGAGGAGGCACGCAGGTCGCACGCGCGCACCCTACCAAAGCCGGGCTCCGGGTTTCCGTGGCGGGAGCACGGGATTCCGAGGCGCCGCCGCCCGCCTGGCGCCGCAAGTCCGCGTGCCGACGAGGGTTCGCCGTGGCACGCGTCCTGCTCGACTTCCCCCGACCGACACGCTTCGATCGACCGACCGGCGCCACGCCGGGGGAGGCCTCATGCGCAGGATCCTGGCCGCCGGCGCCGCCGCCGGCTCGCTGCTCGCCGCTCCGGAGGTCGCCCTCGCCTGCGGCGGCTTCTTCTGCTCGCAGGACCCGATCGACCAGACCGGCGAGAAGATCGTCTTCGGCCGGGACGAGACGGGGAACCTCGTCACCTACGTCCAGGTGCAGTACCAGGGCCGGGCCGAGGACTTCTCGTGGGTGCTGCCGGTGCCGGGCGTGCCGACCCTCGCCGTCGGCACCGACCAGCTCTTCCTGGCGCTCGACCAGCAGACGACGCCGCGCTTCTGGGTGAACTTCCACGAGGAGGGCGTCTGCGACTACCAGGGCTACTGGGGCGACGCCGCGGCGGACGGCGGGGGCGCCCCCACCGCCGGCGGCCGCAACGAGGACGACGGCGGCGTCACCGTGGTGTCGCAGGCCGCGGTCGGCCCGTACGACTCGGTGGTCCTCGCGGCGAGCGATCCCGACGCGCTCCTGCTGTGGCTCGACACCAACGGCTACGACGTCACCGCCATCGGCCAGGACCTCCTCCGGCTCTACGTCGACGACCAGCACCACTTCGTCGCCCTCAAGCTGCAGCAGGACAAGGGCGTCGGCGACCTGGTGCCGATCGTGCTTACCTACGCCGAGCCGCTGCCGTGCGTGCCGATCCGGCTCACCGCCGTCGCCGCCCAGCCGGACATGGGCGTGACCGCGTACGTGCTCGACGACCGCCGCGCGGTGCCGCTCAACTACTTCCACGTCCGGATCAACGAGGCGCGGATCGACTGGCTCGGCTACGGTCAGAACTACCGCGACGTGCTCTCCGAGGCGGTGGACGCGGCGCCGAACGGCCAGGCGTTCGTCACCGAGTACGCGGGCAGCTCGGACCGGATGCGCAACGCGCTCTGGTCGGAGGGCCGCTTCGACCTCGAGGCGCTGCGCACCACCAGCGACCCGGTGCGGTACGTCGACGCCATGCTGTCGCAGGGGTTCCGCGGCAGCGCCCAGCTGCTCGCCTGGTTCCAGCGCTGGCTGCCCATGCCGCAGTCTCTCCGCGATCAGGGCGTCACCGACCGCGACTTCTACAACTGCATGAGCTGCTACGAGGCCGAGGCCCGGACGATCCCGTTCGACCCCGCGGCGGCCACCGCCGACCTCGAGGCGACGATCGTCGAGCCGATGCGCGACGCCCAGGCGCTCCTCGACGCGAGCCCCTACCTGACCCGGCTCTCGACCACGCTCTCTCCCGACGAGATGACCACCGATCCGTACTTCACCTACAACCTCGAGCTCGGCGACGTCGACAACGTCCACCAGGCCGAGGCCTACGTGGAGTGCGGCACCGGCGGCCGCTGGGACGAGTCGCCGGTGCGCATCGTCACCCCGGACGGCTCGGTGATCCGCCACGAGAGCGGCTGGGCCGGCTACTGGGGCGGCGACGGCTCCGGCGGCGACGCGCCGACCGCCGCCGAGGCGGGCCCGGCGGCGGCGATCGTCGAGCAGCTCGGCGACACCGGCACCGGCACGATCATCGAGGACTACCGCGGCGAGATCGCGGCGAAGCTCGCCCGCGACCCGGCGCCGCCGGCGGCCGAGGGCTGCGGCGGCTGCGCCGCGGGCGGCGCGTCGGGGCTCTCGGGGATCGCGCTCGCGGCGCTGGCGCTCGTGCGGCGGCGGCGGGCGTAGACAGCACGCGCGCGGCATCCGGCGGCGGCCGCGGGGGGGGTCCGGGCGGCCGGCGTGGGCGGTGCGGGGGTAACGGTGGGGAACACCGTTCCCGGACGGCGGGT
>CAZDGH010000103.1:0-15292 GCA_964504805.1 uncultured Myxococcales bacterium
CTCGTGCTCGAGGCCGGGGGCGCCCGCCTCGGCCGCGCGCTCCGGGACACCCCCGGCCTCGTCGACGGCGCCGCGGGCGGTGGCACGCTCGCGCCGGTGCGGCTCCGCGTGGAGGCCGGCGGCCGCTCGCTCTCGCTCGTGCAGCCCGATCGCGACGGCGTACGCTCGGCGGAGCTGCCGACGGAGCCCGCGGAGGACGCCACCGTCCGCGTCACGATCGAGACCGACCGCGACGCCCGCCGCCACCTCTGCCTCGACGTCGCGGTGGTGCCGTGACCGGCCCGCGTGTGCTACCTCTGCCGCGGTCCGAGGAGGCGCGCGCGCCGGTGGAAGCCGAGAGCCCCGTGACCGCTGCCGCCGCGCCCCGCCCCTGGGCCGTGGTCGGGACGATCGTCCGCGTGGTCGCCGCGATCGGCGTGCTCGGGTTCCTCGGCTACAGCGTCTGGCGCGGCGCGCCCACCCTCGAGACCCTGCGGCCCACGCTGCGCCCGGGGCCGCTCGCGGCGGCGGCGGCGCTCGGCGTCGCGGGGCTCCTCGGCCTCGCCGCGGCGCTGCCGCTCACGCTCCGGCACCTCGGCCTCTACCGGCCGCGGGCGCGGTGGTTCTACCTGCGGCTGTGGCTGCAGCCGTACTTCTACCGGTACGTGCCGGGGAAGGTGATGCTCGTGGCCGAGCGCGTGCGCCTCGGGCGCCACGTCGGGCTCCCCGCGACGACGAGCGTGCTCCTCGTCGTCTGGGAGAGCCTGTTCCTCCTCGTGGCCGCGGGCCTCGTGGTGGTGGTCGCCCTCGGCCTCGGCCAGGGCTCCGCCGGCGGGCGGCTCCCCTGGCTGCTCGGCGGCGCCCTCGGCTCGGCGCTCCTGCTGGCGCTGTTCCCGCCGCTGTTCTCGGTGGCGGGGCGGCTGCCTGTCGTCGGCCCGCGGCTCGCCGGGCTCGCCGAGGTGAAGCTCTCGTACGGCGCGCAGCTCCAGCTCTCGCTCGTGTACGCGCTCATCTGGACCGCGCTCGGCACCTCGTTCGCGCTGCTCGCGAGCACGCTCGTCGAGCTCCCGGCCGGCTCGCTTCCCACCCTCGTTTTCTGGTACGTGGCTGCCTACGTGATCGGGTTCGTGAGCAGCCTGGCCCCCGGCGGCCTCGGCGTCCGCGAGGGGATCCTCGTGGCGGGCCTGGGCTCGGTGCTCGGCACCGGCGAGGCGGTCGCGCTCGCGCTCGCGGGCCGGCTGTTCATCACCGCCCTCGAGCTCCTGTGCGTGGGCGCGACCCGCCTCATCCCGCTGCCCGAGGGAGAGGCGGCGTGAGCGAGACCGTGGCCCTCGTCCCGCCGCCCACGCCCGTGCGCGCGCCACGCCTCCTGGTGATCCTGCCGGCGCTGAACGAGGCCGAGTCGATCGCCAAGGTGCTCGAGCGGGTGCCGCGGTCGATCCCGGGCATCGGCGCGGTGGAGCTCCTCGTCGTCGACGACGGCTCCACCGACGACACCGTGCGGATCGCCCGCGAGGCGGGCGCCTCGGTGATCTCCCACGGCCAGAACCTCGGCGTCGGCGCCGCGATGCAGACCGGCCTCGACGAGGCGGTGCGCCGCCGGGTCGACTACGCGGTGAACATCGACGCCGACGGGCAGTTCCGCCCCGAGGACATCCCGACGCTCCTCGCGCCGCTGCTCGAGGGGAAGGCGGACTTCGCCTCGGCCTCGCGCTTCAAGGACCCGAAGCTGGTCCCGAAGATGCCGGCGGTGAAGCGCCTCGGGAACTGGGGCATGGCGCGGATCGTCAGCGCCATCAACGGCAAGCGCTACCACGACGTGAGCTGCGGCTTCCGCGCCTACGCGCGGGAGACGATGCTGCAGCTCGTGCTCTCCGGCTCGTTCACCTACACGCAGGAGAGCTTCCTCCTCCTCGGGCAGCGCGGCCTGCGCATCGCCGAGGTGCCGCTCGAGGTGCGCGGCGTCCGCGAGATCGGCCAGTCGCGGGTCGCCTCGAACCTCTTCCGCTACGGCTGGCGCACCTCGGGGATCATCTACACCTGCGTCCGCGACTACTCGCCGGGCGCGGTGTTCAACGCGGTGGCGATCCTGCTCGGGCTCCTGGCGAGCGGCATCGCCGGCTTCTTCTTCTGGCACCGCTTCACCAGCGGCCAGTTCTCGCCGCACCTCTGGGCCGGGTTCATGGCGGCGTTCTTCTACGGCCTGTCGTTCCTCACGTTCGCCCTCGGGCAGATCGCGGCGATGATCGCCCGGGTGCGTCGCCTGAACGAGAAGCAGCTCTACATCCTGCGGAAGCGCCTCGAGCGCCTCGAGGAGGAGCGGTGAGGCGCGTCCCCGAGGAGCTGCTCCGCCGCATGGCCGGCCGGCTCGGCGCCGAGGATCGCGACGAGATGGCGATCCCGAGCTACCTGCACGGCAACCCGGCGATGCGCTGGATGGCCTGGCGCCGCATCGAGGTCGTCGCCGCCCGGATCCGCGCGCGGCTCGCGGGGCGCCGGGACGCGAAGGTGCTCGACTTCGGCTGCGGCACCGGCGTCCTCCTCGAGGAGGCGAGCCGCTTCTCCCGCGACGTCTACGGCGTGGACCTGCAGCTCGACGCCGCGCGGCTCCTCGTCGAGGCGTGGAAGCTCGACAAGGTGACGCTCGTGCCTGCCGCCGACGCCGCGGCGCAGGTGCCGGGCGGCCTCGACCTGATCGTCGCCGCCGAGGTGCTCGAGCACGTCGAGCCGCTCGGGCCGACGCTCGCCCTCTTCCGCGAGAAGCTCGCGAAGGACGGCACCCTGCTCGTCAGCCTGCCGACCGAGAGCGGGCTCTACCGGCTGGGCCGGAAGCTCGCCGGCTTCCACGGCCACTACCACCACGCCAACGCCGCCTCGATCCACGCCGAGCTCGAGCGCGCCGGCTTCCGTACGCTCCGCAAGGAGACCGTGCCGCTGCCGGGGCCGGCGGCGATCTACTGGGTGACGGAGTACGGGGCGTAGATTCAGGGCGGCAGGATCGGGAGGACGTGCATCGCGGCGTCGAGCCCGTTCGAGTGGCAGGCGCCGGCGTCGGACCTCTCGAGCACGAACGGCGTCACCTCGAAGCGGTAGCCCTGGGCCTCGAACACCGGCTCGACCACCGGAATCGGCGGCTGTCCGGGCCAGGAAACGAGGTGCTCGAACCACTCGACGTAGCAGCCGCTCTCCTGCTCCTCGATCGGCGCGCACAACGAGGCGCCCGTCTCGAAGCGCACGCCTCCGGGCGCGTCGCGCACGGGCCCGCCATCCACCGTCCACAGGACCAGCCCCGCAGGACCGTCGACGCGAAGGCTGGTGGCGCCGGCGTCGAAGCTCCAGCCTGGCGCGTACGCGCTCACGGCCACCGAGTCGCCGGCCTGGAGTGGCGCGACTCCTGCTGCGCGCCAGCGGAGCAGGTAGGCGACGCCGGAGAGGCCGTCGACGACCCGCGCCCAGCGGTCGGCGTCTCTATTGCCGAACGCGACCAGCCGATCCCAGCCTCCCGGCGGAGCCTCCCACCGCTCGTACGGCGGCGGGCCGTCGCCGGCGTCCTCGAGGATCGCCTCGAGCTCGACGACGAGAGGGTCGAACTCTCCGCGGAAGTCCCTCGGAGGTCCCTCGAGCTGCGCGCTCACCAGGGTCGGCCCGCGGGGATAATCCGGACACGACGGGCCTCCGGTCCCGCCGTCCCCGCCCAAGCCGCAGCCGCCCGCGCCACCCGCGCCGCAGCCGCCCGCGCCTCCCGCGCCGCCGCCGCCCGTGCCTCCCGCGGCACCGGCTTCGCCTCCCGCGCCGCCGCCACCGTCGGCGTCGCCTGCCGGGTTCCCGCACGAGGCGAGCGCGCAGCCGAGCAGGAGCCACGAGACGAGGCGAGCGGAGCCGACGGGAATGCGCATGGGACGGTCCTAGTGCTCCGTCTCGACCTGCGCCATGGCGGCCGCGACGAAAGCGCATTCCGCGCGGAATACCTTTTGACGCCGGAGCGGCGCGGCGCGCCTGGCGGCGCACCGGCGCCGGACGCAACATGCCGCGCCATGCGGGACGGGAACGGCGGCGGCGTCTGGAAGACGGCAGCGACCGGGTGGGCACGCGGGCTCGCCTTCCTCACGCCGGAGCGGCGGGGTCTCGCCGGCGTGCTCCTCGTCGCCGGCTCCCTCGGCCTCCTGCACGTGCTCATGATCCCGAAGTTCCGCGCGGCGGACGAGCCGCGGCACGTGGCGTACGCGCTCGCGCTCGCGGAGGGCACCTGGCCCGAGGTGACGGACCCGCTGCCGCTCGAGCGGCTCGGCGTGGAGAAGATCATGGACCGCGGCGTGTACATCGCCGCCGCGAACCACCCGCCGCTCTACTACTGGACCGTCGGGCTGCCGCTGAAGCTGGCCGCCGATCGCGGCGAGCTCGTCCGGGGGCTCCGGATCGCCCGGCTCCTCACGCTCGCCATCGCCCTCGCGGCGCTCGTCTACGTGTTCCGGATCGCGAAGCTGCTCGTGCCGGGCCGGCCCGCGGTCGCGCTCGGCGCGACGCTGCTCACCGGGATCGTGCCGACGTACCTGAACACCTCCGGCATCGTCTACAACGACGCCCTCGGCGTGCTCACCACGGTGGCGGCGCTCGAGGGCGGGCTGTCGGTGCTCGTCCTCGGCCCGACCCGGGGGCGGCTCGTCGCGACCGGGGTCTGGTCGGCGCTCGCGCTGTTCACCCGGATCACCGGCGCGCTCGTCGTCGGTCCCGCGATCCTCGCCGCATCGCTCGGCGTCTACGCCCACGCCGACGGGCCCGCCGCGCGCCGGCTCCTCCGGGCCGCCGCCGCGGGCGCCGCGCTCGGCCTCGCCGTCCTGGTCGTGAGCGGCTGGTTCTACCTGCGCAACTACCGGCTCTACGGCGACGTCACCGCCTCGTCCGCGCTCCTGAAGCTGTTCCACCGCAAGCCGAAGGGCACGACCCTCGAGCTGCTGGCGACGCCCCGGCTCTGGGCGTCGATGCCCGACCTGTTCTGGATGCGGCTCGCCGGGCACGTCCACCTGAAGTCCGCGTTGACGCCGCTCGTCTCGATCGCGAGCGGCGCCGCCGTGCTCCTCGCCTCGAAGGCGGCGTTCCACTGGGCGAAGCTCGGGCCGCTCGCCGCCCGGCTCCACGCGCCGCGGACCTGGGCCCTCGGGATCTCGGTGCTCGCGTTCGGCTGCGTGGTGGTGCCGATGTTCGCGTTCCACGCCCGGGGCGGCAGCTTCAACATGCGCTACGGCCTCGCGGTGCTCTGGCTGCCGGCGCTCCTGCTCGCGGTGGGGCTCGCCGCGTTCCGGTCGGCGCTGCCCGGACAGGTCCTCACCGTCGTGCTGGTCGGCGCGAGCGCCTACGCCCACGAGCTGTACGGCCAGGCGCTCCTCGGCCGCGCCAAGGCCGCGACGACGGGGATCGAGGGAGCGCTCGCCGCGGCCGGCGTCTCGCAGCCGTCCCTCTGGTTCGTCGTCACCGCCCTCGGTGTCGGCGCCGGCACGGCGCTCTACCTGGCGGCGACCGCCTCGCTCCACCGCCGCTTCGACGAGCCCGCGCCCGTGCCCCCGTAGCTGGCGACGATCATGGCCGGGCCCGCCCCCCGCGGGTATGCTGCGCGCCCCGATGAGCCAGTCGCCCGACGGCAGCCCACCCCCGAGCCCGGACCAGAGCGCGCCCGCGGCCGGCGAGCCCTCCGCCGAGCCGGCGCCGGCGCCCGGGGTCGTCGAGGCGGCGCCCACCGAGCCGGCGCCCGAGGCCCCCGAGGCGCCGCCTTCCGGCGAGCCGTTCCCGGCGGCCCTCGAGCCCGCTCCCGTCCCGCCCGCCGCGCCCCGCCCCGGCCTGCTCGCGCGCCTCCGCGGCGTCGCCACCGCGCTGCTGCTCCTCGCCGGCCTCGTCGTCTTCGCGCTCGTCGTCCACCGCCACTACCCGATCCAGAAGTGGCTGTTCTGGCGGTACGCGGGCTACTGGCTCGCCGCCCTCGTCTTCGCGACGCTCGCCTACGGCCTCGGCCACCTCGCCCTGACGAAGCTCGTCCTGCGCCGCCTGCCGCTCCTCGAGCACGCGATCGTCTCGTTCGCGCTCGGCGTCTTCGGCTTCGAGCTGGCGATGTTCGTCGTCGGCGCGGCCCAGGGCTTCCGGAAGCCGGCCTTCTTCCTCGTGCCCGCGGCGCTCCTGGCGGTGGTCGCCAGGCCGCTCTGGAAGCACGCCGGGTACGTGCGCCGCGTGCTGGAGCGGAAGCGGCGCAGGGCGCCGCTCCTCGGCGCCGGCCTCGTCCCGCTGCTCCTCGGGGTCGCGGGCCTGGCGATGGTCTACTTCCTCGTGCTCACGCCGGAGAACATCCAGTTCGACGCGCGCTGGAAGCACATGGGCCTCGCCGAGGACTACGTCGCCCACGGCGGGATCCACCCCGCCGTCGAGGGCTACGTCTTCTCCGCGCGGCCGCACTTCACCTCGTACCTCTACAGCTGGGCGTTCCTGCTCCCCGGCGGCCGCCTCTTCGACAAGATGGAGCTGGCGGCGCACCTCGAGTTCGCCGTCTTCCTCTTCACCACCGTCGTCGGCGTCGGCGCGCTCGTCCGGCGCCTCGTGCCCCGGGCCGATCCGCGCTGGGTCTGGGCCGCGCGCTTCGTCTTCCCCGGCGTCTTCCTCTACGACAGCTCGGTCTCGGGCGGCGCCGACCACGTCGGCGCGATGTACGGCGTGCCGATCGCGCTCTGCCTGTTCCGGGTGGTGAAGGACCTCGACCTCCGGTTCACCGCGCTCATGGGCGTCTTCATGTCGGCGGCGGCGCTGACCAAGGAGACGATCGCCTTCATGCTGGTGCCGACGCCGATCCTCTTCGTCGGCGGCCGGGCGCTGCTCGAGGCGTGGCGCGCGAGGAAGGGCGCGGTGCCCGACGAGCGCCGCGGCCGCTGGTGGAAGGCCCCGCTGCTCCTGGCGACGACCGGCGTGGTGGCGAGCTCGCCGCTGTGGCTGAAGAACTTCGTCTTCTACGGCGATCCGCTCTACCCGGTGCTCCACCGGTTCCTCTCGCCGCACCCCTTCACCGAGCTCGCCGGGTACCGGCTCAAGTACGGCTACCTCGAGGGGAAGATGTGGTCGCCGAGCCGGGACCTCGACGGCCTCCTCGCCACCTTCAAGACCCTCGTCACCTTCTCCTTCAAGCCCAACGACTGGAAGAAGTTCCACGGCGTGGTGCCGGTCTTCGGCTCGCTCTTCACGCTCTTCCTGGTGGCGCTCCCGTTCCTGAAGCGGACGAAGCGGATCTGGATCCTCGTCGCCTGGATCCACGTGGCGATCTTCACCTGGTACTCGATCCACCACCAGGACCGGTACCTCCAGGGCCTCTTGCCGCTCATGGCCGCCGCCACGCTGGCGATGGCGCTCCTCGCCTGGCGGACGTACGGCAAGGCCGTGCGCACGCTCGTGGTCGCGCTCTTCGGCTTCCAGCTCGTCTGGGGCGGGGACGTCTGGTTCCTGCAGACCCACGCCCACGCGGGCTCGCCGCTCAAGAAGGCGATCGATCTCCTCAGCGCCGGCCACGGGAAGAAGTACGACGAGCGCTTCGCGATCCAGTCGCAGTGGCAGCGGATCGGCGGGATGCTCCCGGAGGGCTCGAAGCTCCTCCTGCACCTCTTCCACGAGCACCACGCCCACCTCGGCACCGGCGTCGAGACGGTCCTCGACAACTACCTCTGGCAGTTCGGGATCGAGTACGGCACCGCCGGCTCGCCCGAGGGCGTGCGCCAGGCGCTCCGGGACCTCGGCGTCACCCACGTCTTCGCGTCGCCCTCGACGAAGAGCGACGGCGTGAACTCGTTCGCCGCCGACATCCTCTTCCACGAGCTCGCCGGCAAGCACACGCTGAAGCGCAAGACGGTCGGCAGCGGCGTCCTCGGCGAGCTGCCCGACGAGCCGCTCACGGCGCCGTTCGTCGACGCGGTGGCGGTGTTCCGCTGCACGGCGCCGGGGCTGCCGCGTGGCCTCTACCGCGTCTCCGAGCTGACCACGCTGCCGTTCGGCCCGGACAAAGGGAAGTTCCCGAAGCCGCTCGCGCGGGCGAAGACGAACGCCGAGGTCGAGGCGCTGCTCGACCGCGCCGGCTACGTCATCGTCGAGAAGAAGTGCACCGGCGACGCGCGGCCCGCGGAGCTCACCCGGTCGTTCGAGCTGATGCTCGAGCGGCGCGGCTACTCCAGCTGGCCGGTGACGGAGATCTTCCGGCGCCGCGCGAAGGCCCTCCCGGCCGGCGCTCCGGCGGCACGGCCTCCGCCGCCGCGTCCGGCGCTGCCGGCGCCCTCGCTCCCGACGCCCTCGCTCCCGAGGCCGCCCGCGCCGCCGGCGCCGTAGCCGGGCTCACGCCCGCGGCCAGTACGCCGCGATCGGCAGCGCCAGCACGAAGAGCAGGCCGAGGCACACCACCCAGGCGTTGAAGCGCCGCGCCCCGAGCGGCGGGAGGAACGCGAGCGCGATCCCGAGCGGGACGAGGTGCGCGTTGTAGATGAACTTGATCGTCGAGTGCTTCCCCGGCAGCAGCCCGGGCCCCGTCTGCCACCACAGGTAGAGCAGCACGCCGCCGCCGAGGAGCGCGAGCAGCACCGCCTCGCGGTCGGCGCCGAGCCGCTCGCGCCGGACGCGCCGCGCCGCCTCCAGGATGCCGGCGCCGAGCCGGACGAGCAGGAGCAGGCTCGGCACCAGCGCGAGCGCGAGCAGGATCCGCTTCGGCCAGAGCTTGCCCTCGACGTTCCGCTTCCCCGAGAAGTAGAGCCAGTGATCGCCCCACATCTCGGAGTACGCGGTGGTGAAGAAGCTGTTGGCGTAGCGGTTCTCCCACCACGCGGGCCGGTCGTCGCCGTCGTTGATCTTGCGGTTCGGCGTCTCGAGCAGCGCGCCGAGGTGGAACGAGAGGTAGTAAGGCGCGAACCGGAAGCCCTCGCGGTACGGCTCGTACTTCGCGATGTACTCGTCGTTGTAGGCGTCGAGCACGGTCTTCGCGGCGACCGCGCGGTAGACGTGCCACGAGCCCGCGATCACCGCGACGGTGGCGGTGATCGCCGCGGCGCGCCCGAGGAACGCGCGGCCCAGGAGGCCTCGGCCGCGGGCGGCGAGCAGCAGGGTCGCGGCCCAGAGAACGCCGACGGGTACGATCGCGAACGGCCGCGTCAGACCCACCGCGCCCGTGGCCGCTGCGGCGACCAGGAGCGGCGCCAGGTCGCGCTCGGTGCCGGCACGGTCCCGCGCCCGGAGCCACGCCGCGAGCGCCACGGCGGCCAGCGCCGCGAGCGCGACGTCCGGGTGCACCATGGCGGCGAGCTTCTGGTAGCCGGGCAGCGCGAGCAGGAGCAGCGAGGCGAGGAACGCCGCGCGGCGATCCGGGAGCAGCCGCGGGAACAGCGCGACGATCCAGGCGAGATAGAACGCGCCGAGCCACAGCACGTTGGTGCCGCGGAGCACCTTCAGCAGGAAGGTGCCGAGCCCCGCCGGCTTGCCGGCCCACGCCGCCTTCGCGGCCAGCGCGGGCAGGTAGTAGAGCGGTGGGTTGTAGGCCATCTTGCTCACGGTCAGGCCGCCGCTCTTCGCGCGCCAGGCGTGGTGCGGCTGGTCGTAGACCTCGCCGTCGAAGACCGCGGCGTTGAAGGCGGTCGTCGCGAGCTTCAGGGCGAGCAGCACCGCGAGCACGACCCGCGAGGCGCGGGCGTCGAGGAGCGGCTCCGGCGAGAGCAGGTCGGCACGGAGCCTGGCGAACGCGCGCGGCGCCTCGGGCGGAGGCGCGGCGGCCGGCGCCGGCGCCGGAACCGCGGGCTCGATCGGCGCGCTCGGGTCAGCGCTCGCCACGGGCGGCCGGCGTCCCCAGGTACAGGATCCACGGGAAGCTCGTCTCCGCGTGGAGCCGATCGAACCGCGCGCCGGCCTCGGCGACGAAGCCCTCGAGGCCCCAGTGCTGCACGTGCTCGGGGTGGTTGCCGAGGGTGCCGACGTACTTGCCGCGGGCGAAGTTCGCGAGCTGGAACCACGGCTCCCACGGCACCGTCAGGAGCGCGTACTTCTTCGAGAGCTGCGCCAGGCTCGCGAGCGCCTCCCGCGGCTCGTCGAGGTGCTCGAGCACCTCGCTGCACACCACCAGGTCGTACCGCTCGCCGGCCTCGGCCAGCGCCTCGACCCGCTCGACCCGGAAGCTCGCCTCGGGGCAGCGCGCCCGAGCCTCCTCGATCGCGCCTTCGGACGCGTCGACGCCGGCGAGCCGGATCCCGGGGAAGGCGTCGAGCAGCACCCGCGCCAGGAAGCCCTCGCCGCACCCGACGTCGAGGACGGTCTCGAAGCGGTGCGGCTCGAGCAGCTCCACCACCCGCCGCTGGAAGCGGCGGATGAGCGCGAGCTGCAGCGGGTTCCCGCTCTCGTACTTCTTCCGGTTCGAGCTCGCGGCGACCTGGCTCACGAGACCACCCGCTCGCGCTTCACCTCGGCGACGGGAGCGCCCGCGCCGCCGACGACGCGGCGGAGCAGGTACGGCTGCTCGCGGCCGGCGACGTGGACGAGCAGCTCGGCGATGAGGCCGGTGGCGAGCACCTGCATCCCGACCAGGATCAGCAGCACGCCGAGGATGAGCATCGGCCGCTGCCCGATCGCCTCGCCGAGGAACCAGAGCACGGTGAGGTAGCCGCAGACGCCGACGCCGGCGGTGAGGAAGAGCGCGCCGAGGCCGCCGAAGAAGTGCGACGGCTTCCGGTCGTACTTGAGCAGGAAGAAGACCGTGAGCAGGTCCATCAGCCCGCGGAAGAAGCGGCCGGCGCCGAACTTCGAGCTGCCGAACTTGCGCGGGTGGTGCTCGACCACGATCTCGCCCACGCGGAAGCGCTTCAGGTGCGCGAGCGCCGGGACGAACCGGTGCAGCTCGCCGTAGAGCCGCACGTTCTTCACCACGATGCCGCGGTAGGCCTTGAAGCCGCAGTTGATGTCGCGGAGCTTCAGCCCGGTCATCGACCGCACCATGGCGTTGAAGATCCGCGACGGGATCACCTTGTGGAACGGGTCGTGGCGCGTCTGCTTGTAGCCCGAGACGACGTCCAGCCGCTCGCCCTCCAGCTTCTCGAGGAAGCGGGGGATCTCCTTGGGATCGTCCTGGAGGTCGGCGTCGAGGGTGAAGACGACGTCGCCCTCGGCGCGGTCGAAGCCGGCGGCGAGGGCGGCGCTCTTGCCGAAGTTGCCGCGCAGCTCGAGCAGCACGACCTCCGGGTGCTCCGCCGCCAGGGCCGCGACCTTGTCGGCGCCGCGATCGGTGGAGCCGTCGTCGACGAAGATGACCTCGAACGTCCCGCCGGCGGGCAGGCAGGGGCGCACCGACGCCGCGATCCGATCGAACAGCTCGCCGAGGGTCGCCTCCTCGTTGAGGAACGGAATGACGAAGGAGATCGCGGGCTTCATGGAGGCGCCCCTTGTAGCGGGGCGGCGCGCGCGGTGTCAAACGGCCGAGCGCCGGGATCCTCGCGGATTTCCGCGGCCTTGCCGGCTTCCGCGGGCCGCGGTACACGGCCGTCCATGGACGCGCTCATCCGGAAGATCCAGGACCGCACCGCCACCGTCGGCGTCATCGGCCAGGGCTACGTCGGCCTCCCGCTCGCGCTCGTCTTCGCCGAGTCCGGCTTCCCGGTGGTCGGCTTCGACGTGGACGCCAAGAAGGTCGAGGCGATCAACCGCGGCGCCTCGTACATCAAGCACATCGGCCCGGAGCGCGTCGCCGCGGCGGTGGCGTCGAAGAAGCTCTCGGCGACGACCGACTTCGACCGCCTCGCGGCCTGCGACGCGATCGTCATCTGCGTGCCCACGCCGCTCGGCCCGCACCGCGAGCCGGACAACTCGTACATCCACGCCACCGTCCGCGAGATCGCGAGGCGCCTGCGCAAGGGGCAGCTCGTCGTCCTCGAGTCGACGACCTACCCCGGCACCACCGACACCGAGGTGCTGCCGCTGCTCGCCGCGGGCGGCCTGCGCTGCCCGGAGGACTTCCTCCTCGCGTTCTCGCCGGAGCGCGAGGATCCGGGCAACCCGAAGTTCTCGACCCGCACCATCCCGAAGGTCGTCGGCGGGCTGAACCCGCCCTCCACCGAGGCCGCCGCCGCGCTCTACGGCGCCGCCGTCGACAAGGTGGTGCCGGTCTCGTCGACCCGCGTCGCCGAGTCGGCGAAGCTGCTCGAGAACATCTTCCGCTCGGTGAACATCGCGCTCGTCAACGAGCTGAAGATGATCTTCGACCGGATGGACATCGACGTCTGGGAGGTGATCGAGGCGGCGAAGACGAAGCCGTTCGGCTTCACGCCGTTCTACCCGGGGCCCGGCCTCGGAGGTCACTGCATCCCGATCGATCCGTTCTACCTGTCGTGGAAGGCCGCCGAGCACGGCGTCTGGGCGCGGTTCATCGAGCTCGCCGGCGAGATCAACACCCAGATGCCGCGCTGGGTCGTCGGCAAGGTCGGCTGGGCGCTCAACGAGGAGCGGAAGAGCCTCAAGGGCTCGAAGGTCCTCGTCCTCGGCCTCGCCTACAAGGCCGACATCGACGACGACCGCGAGTCGCCCTCGTACGAGGTGATCGAGCACCTCGAGGAGGCCGGCGCCACGGTCGACTACTGCGATCCGTACTTCCCGAAGGCGCGGCCGACGCGGAAGCACGACCTCGCCCGGAGCTCGGTGGCGCTCTCCCGCGAGGTGCTCGCCGCCTACGACGCCGTGGTGGTGGTGACCGCCCACCAGGAGTTCCAGGACCCCGCGCTCTACGAGGGCGTGCAGGTCCTCGTGGACGCCCGGAACGTGTACCGGCCCGTCCCCGGCCGGCCGGGGCCGAAGCGCCTGGTCCGCGCCTAGGTTCCCGGGCCTTGCAAGCGGGCTTTACAAGCCCCCACCTCGTCTTAGGTTGGGGGCACCATGAAGCTCGAAAAGCTCACGCTCAAGGCCCAGGAAGCCCTCCGCGACGCGCAGGAGGCGGCGCGCCGTCGCGACCACCAGGTGGTCGACGTCGAGCACCTGCTCGCCGCCCTCCTCGACCAGCCGGAGGGCATCGTCGCCCCGGTGCTCCAGAAGATCGGCGCCGATCCGAAGCTCGTCCGCGCCCGGGTCGAGGAGAAGCTCCGCGCCCTTCCCTCGGTGAAGGGCGGCGAGGGCTACCTCGCCCAGCGGCTGCTCAAGGTGGTGGATCGCGCCGAGGACCTCGCCAGGGACCGCAAGGACGAGTTCGTCTCCACCGAGCACCTGCTGGCCGCGGTCGCCGAGGAGAAGGGCGGCGCCGGCGACGCGCTCCGCACCTATGGCGTCACCGAGGCGAAGGTGCTCAAGGTCGTCGAGGAGCTCCGCGGCGGCCAGCGGGTCACCAGCGAGAACCCCGAGGCGCAGTTCCGGGCCCTCGAGAAGTACGGCAAGGACCTCACCGAGCTCGCCCGCAAGGGCAAGCTCGACCCGGTCATCGGCCGCGACGAGGAGATCCGCCGGGTCATCCAGGTGCTCTCGCGCCGCACCAAGAACAACCCCTGCCTCATCGGCGACCCCGGCGTCGGCAAGACCGCCATCGTCGAGGGCCTGGCCCGACGCATCGTCGACGGCGACGTGCCCGAGGGCCTGAAGCGCAAGCGCCTCGTCGCCCTCGACCTCGGCGCCATGGTCGCCGGCGCCAAGTTCCGCGGCGAGTTCGAGGAGCGGCTCAAGGCGGTGCTCCAGGAGGTCGCCAAGAGCGAGGGTGAGGTGATCCTCTTCATCGACGAGCTCCACACGCTCGTCGGGGCCGGCAAGGCCGAGGGCTCGATGGACGCGGGCAACATGCTCAAGCCCGCCCTCGCCCGCGGCGAGCTGCGGACCATCGGCGCCACGACCGTCGACGAGTACCGCAAGCACATCGAGAAGGACGCGGCGCTGGAGCGGCGCTTCCAGCCGGTGATGGTCGGCGAGCCGAGCGTGGCCGACTCGATCTCGATCCTGCGCGGCCTCAAGGAGCGCTACGAGACCCACCACGGCGTGAAGATCACCGACCCGGCGCTGGTGGCCGCGGCGACGCTCTCGCACCGTTACATCTCCGACCGCTTCCTCCCCGACAAGGCCATCGACCTGGTCGACGAGGCTGCGTCGCGGCTCCGCATCGAGATCGACTCGATGCCGACCGAGCTGGACGACGTGCGCCGGCAGATCCTCCAGCTCGAGATCGAGCGCGAGGGGCTGAAGAAGGAGGAGGACCCGATCTCCCTCGACCGCCTCGCCAAGATCGAGAGCGAGGTGGCGCGGCTCAACGAGACCTTCTCCGGCCTCAAGGCCCACTGGGAGAACGAGAAGGCGCAGCTGCAGAAGATCCGCGAGGCCAAGGAGAAGCTCGAGCAGGCGAAGTCCGACGAGGCCGAGGCGCTGCGGCAGGGCGACCTCAACAAGGCCGCCGAGGTGCGCTACGGCCGCATCCCCGCCCTCGCCAAGGAGCTCGACGCCGCCTCGGCGCAGCTCGCCGAGCTGCAGAAGTCGCGGAAGATGCTCAAGGAGGAGGTCGACGCCGAGGACATCGCCCAGGTCGTCGGCAAGTGGACCGGCATCCCGGTGTCGCGCCTGCTCGAGGGCGAGCTGCAGAAGCTCGTGCACATGGAGGAGCGGCTCTCGAAGCGGGTGATCGGCCAGCGGCAGGCGATCACCGCGGTCGCGAACGCGGTGCGCCGCGCCCGCTCCGGCCTCCAGGATCCGAACCGGCCCATCGGCTCGTTCCTCTTCCTGGGGCCGACCGGCGTCGGCAAGACGGAGCTCGCCCGGGCGCTCGCCGAGTTCCTCTTCGACGACGAGCACGCCATGGTCCGCCTCGACATGTCCGAGTACATGGAGAAGCACACCGTGGCGCGGCTCGTCGGCGCGCCTCCGGGCTACGTCGGCTACGAGGAGGGCGGCCAGCTCACCGAGGCGGTGCGCCGCAAGCCCTACTCGGTGATCCTCTTCGACGAGATCGAGAAGGCGCACCCCGACGTCTTCAACGTGCTGCTGCAGGTGCTCGACGACGGCCGCCTCACCGACGGCCAGGGCCGCACCGTCGACTTCCGCAACGCGGTGCTGATCATGACCTCGAACCTCGGGTCGCAGATCCTCCAGGAGGGCCTCGCCGGGATCGTCGACGCCGGCACCGAGGAGCCGAAGATCCCCGAGGGCGTGCAGCGCGAGGTGATGGGCGCGCTCCGGGCGCAGTTCCGCCCCGAGTTCCTCAACCGCGTCGACGAGGTGGTGATCTTCCACCCGCTCGGCCGGGCGCACATCCGGAAGATCGTCGAGATCCAGCTCGACCGCTTCGAGAAGCTGCTCGCGGACAAGAAGCTCG
>CAZDGH010000104.1:0-15252 GCA_964504805.1 uncultured Myxococcales bacterium
GCCCCCGCCGTCTCCCGCGCTCGACGACGGGTTCTCGCCGCAGGCGGCGAGCAGCGCCGCGCCCAGGAGGCCCAGCAGGGCCACGCGCGTTCCGATGGTCATGGTTTCCTCGCGTCGCGACGCGCGCACGCGCGCCGGTGAAGACCGAGAGAGTACGTCCAGTGAACAGTCGACCGGAAGGGGCGGCCGCGCCGCATGTGCGACGATCGGCGACGTGCTACCGGCCGACGACTGCGGCAGCCGCGAACCGGCCGTGGTGCGACAGGCTCAGGTCGGCGTCGACGGGCGCTCCGCGGAGGAGCGCCCGGGGCGGCCCGAGGCCGTCGGCCCGGCGCGGATCGGGATCGCGCACCAGCTCGAGCGCCGCCGGCTCGCAGCCGAGGCAGGCGGCGAGGAGCCCGCGCACGATCCGGCGCGCCTCGTCGCCCGGCGGGCCACGGATCGCCTCGACGCGACATGGCGGCGGCGCCTCGCCGGTGAAGGCCAGGGCGTGGACGCGGTCGGCGCCGACGTCGAGGGCGAGGCCGAGCCGGAGCGAGCCGTGGCGCACGGCGCCGAGGCCCTCGGCGACCTCGAAGCTCCGGTGGGCGAAGATCGTCCCCGGCCGGAGCTTCTGGACCAGCTTGAACGCCGCCTCCTTCGCCGCCCAGTGCGCCCAGAGGGCCCGGTGGCGATCGGGCGAGCGCTCGACGCGCCGGCGCTCCGCCTCGGCGAGGACCCGCTCGACGAACCGCGGGTGCAGCGCGGACGGGTGGACCTCGGGATCGCCGAGGTCCACCACGTCGTTGCCGACGGCGGCGCGCACCGGCCGCTACGACTTGCGGTTGACGACCAGCGTCACCGCGTCGCCGACGGTACGGACCTGGTCGGCGTCGCTGTCGGCGATCTCGATCCCGAACGCGTCCTCCATCTCGAGGACCACGTCGACGAGCCGCGCCGAGTTGACCTTGAGGTCCTTGAGGATGTTGGTCTCCATCTTCACGGCGGAGAGCGCCGCGGGGTCCTTCGCGAACGGCGTGAGGATCCCGACCACCTTCTCGAACACCTGCTCCTGGGTCATGCCTGTTCTCCTCTCGAGCCGGCGCCGAAGCGCCGGAAGATCACGCAGCCGTTGACGTCGCCGAAGCCGAAGCTGGCCTTGGCGATCACCTGCAGGTCGGGCGTCTCCACCGTCTCGTGGGGGATGCGCGCGGCGAACGGCGCCACGCCCGGGTGCAGGTCCTCGCAGTTCCTGGTGCCGTGGACGAAGCCGTGGTGGAGCTCGAGCACCGAGGCCACGCACTCGAGCCCGCCGGCGGCCCCGAGCGCGTGGCCCACGAGCGACTTCGTCGACTGGAGCCACGGCATCTTCTCCGGCGGCAGCTCCAGCGCCGCCGACCAGGAAGCGACCTCGTGGGGATCGGCGAAGGTCGCGGTGAGGTGGCCGTTGATGGCGCCGATCTCGTCGGGCCGGATCCCCGCCATGGTCACCGCGCCGCGGATGCAGCGGCGCACGCCGGCGGGGTTCGGGGCGGTCATGCTGCCGCCGCCGCGGTGGCCGCCGCAGTTCACCTGGCCGCCGAGCACCTCGGCGTAGATCCGCGCGCCGCGCCGGACGGCGGTCTCCAGGCTCTCGAGCACCAGCACGCCGGCGCCGGAGCCGGGGACGAAGCCCGCCGCGGAGGCGCTGAGCGGGCGCGACGCCTGCTCGGGCCGGTCGTTGTGGGTCCGGCACAGCACCTTCATCGCGTCGAAGCCGGCCCAGATGTAGTGGGAGTGCCCCTCGGAGCCGCCGGCGAGCATCCGCTCCGCCAGGCCGGAGCGGATCCGCAGGAAGGCGTCGACCACCGCCTCGGTGCCGGTGGTGCACGCGCTCGAGTTGGTGGTGACCTGGTTGCCGAGGCCGAGCAGCCCGGCGATCCGGGCGCTGTTCCCGCTCGACATGATCTGCTCGACCATGGTGCTGCCGAGCCGCGCGACCTTGCCGGCGTCGACCCGCGGCGCGAGCCTGGTGGCGATGGTGTCGATCCCGCCGATGCCGGTGCCGATCACCGCGCCGGTCGACCAGTCGGGCTCCGAGTCCGGCCCGGGGCGCTCGAGGCCGGCGTCGGTCCAGGCGTCGATCGCCGCGATCGCCGCGTAGACCATGTTCGGGTTCATCGCCATCAGCTCGTCGGGGGCGAGGTACGTCCCCTGGAGCGCCTCGACGCCCTCCGGGATCCCGCCGACCTGGCAGGCGAAGCCGGCGGCGGCGAGGTGGGCGTGGTGCTTCAGCCCGCTCTTCCCCGCACGCAGCGCGGCGGCGTAGGCCTCGAGCCCGTGGGCGTTCGGCGCCAGCACGCCGAGGCCGGTGACGACGACGCGACGCTCAGCCACGTGGCACCCCCATCCCCGCGATCGTCCCGCCGGCGACGACCGTGCCGTCGGCCAGGGTCAGCGTCGCCTTGCTGCGGAGCTTGCGGCGGCGCCAGAACACCTTCTCCGCGGTGACACGCACCGTGTCACCGGGCTTCACCATCGCCGCGAACTCGACCTCGGCGTCGGTGAACAGCGTCACCGTCCGCGCCACCTCCTCCTTCGGCAGCTCGAGGCCGAGGAGGTGGATCCCGAGGGCGACCAGGCCGGTCTGGCACATGGTCTCGAGCAGGATCACGCCCGGCGTCACCGGCTGCCCGGGGAAGTGGCCGGCGTAGAAGCTCTCGTCGTGCCGGAAGGTGTACTCGCCGACCGCGCCGTGCTCGTCGATGGAGACGAGCCGGTCGAGGAAGCGGAACGGGCGCTGCTGCGGGAGGAGCGCCAGGACCTCGTCGGGCGTGAGGCTCACGGGCTCCCCCGGTCGAGGATGCCGCCGACGCTGTTCTTCGAGCGCTTCGGGTAGTCGGGGTAGGCGATGCCGAGGAACATGCCGACCTTCGCGTCCTTCACCGTGTAGATGAGCTCGCCGTCGACCAGCACCCTGGCGGTGCCGATCGCCACCGAGGCCCCCGACGCCTCGAGCTTCGAGAACCGCCGGATGTCGACCTCGTAGCGGACGACGCGGTTGTACGGGCGGATCTGCCCGGCGAACTCCACCTCCTTGCAGCCGAGGGCGCGGCCGGAGCCGGCGCCGCCCGCCGCGGCGCAGTAGAGGCCGACGAGCTGCCAGACGGCGTCGACGCCGAGGCAGCCCGGCTGCACCGGGTCGCCGCGGAAGTGGCAGTGGAAGAACCAGTCGTCGAAGTGGACTTCCTGCTCGCCGACGATCCGGCCGCGCGGGCCCGAGCGCACGAGCTCGACGACCCGGTCGACCATCAGCATCGGCGGCGCCGGGAGGCGGATGAACTCCGCCGGCGGGTCCTCGACCAGGTTCCCCTGTGCGAGGCCGAGCAGCTCCTCGTGGGAGAACGTCGACCGCTCCAGGAACTCGGCGTAGCGCAAGGTCAGGCCTCCACGGTGAGGAGCGCGCTCGCCCAGGTGAGGCCGGAGCCGACGACCGCGAGCGCGATCACGTCGCCGCCGCGGAGCTCGTCCCAGCGCCGGGAGAGCACCGCCGGCGCGCCCGCGGCGCCGGTGTTGCCGAGCTCGTCGACGTCGAGCCACTGCTCGTCGGGGGCGAGGCCGGCGCGTCGCGCCACCGCCTCGAGCACGAGCAGGTTCGCCTGGTGGCCGACGAACCGGAGGCGCCCGCCGGCCTCGGCGGCGCGCCGCCGGGCCTCGGGGAGCAGGGCGTCGAGCAGCGCGCCGGTGGTCTTGATGGCGAAGCGCTGCACCGCGGGCCCGTGCTGGGTGAAGTGGCCGAGCCGCGGGATCGTCACCTCGCCGGCGCCGGCCGGCGACGAGGCCAGGGTGGTGCGGACGACCCGAAGCCGCGCCGGGACCTCGGTGGAGACCACCGCCGCCGAGGTGCCGTCGCCCCAGAGCACCGCGGTCGAGCGGTCCCGGTAGTCGACGACGCGGGTGGTGTTCTCGGCGTTGACGACGAGGACGTAGGGCGGCAGCTCGTCGAGCCGCGCGAGCAGGTGGAGCTGGGCGCCGAACGACGAGCAGGCCGAGGCGACGTCGAGCGAGGTCGCCTCGATCCCGAGCGCCGCCGCGATCCGGCAGGCCTCGGCGGGGATCGCCTGGTCGGGGCAGCAGCCGCCGGCCACGACCATGCCGATGTCCGACGGCCTCAGGCCGGCGCGCTCGAGGGCGACGAGCGCGGCGCGCTTCCCCGTCTCGGCGTTGTCGTAGAGCGCCGCCGCCTGGCCCTCGCGCGGATCGGCGTTGCGGGTCTCCCGCAGGTAGTCGAGCGGGAGCACGGTGCGGCGGGTGCGGATCCCGACGCGCTCCAGGATCCACTCGTCGCTCGTGCCGATGTCGAGCGCCTCGAGGAACCGGTTGTCGATCACGTTCTCGGGGTGGAAGTGCCCGAGGCCGTGGACGTGGAGGGTCCGCATCAGCCGCTCACGTGCTCGCCGCCGTCGACGTGGAGGTGGGCGCCGTTCACCCACGCGGCCTCGTCGGTGCAGAGCAGGCAGATGGCCGCCGCGACGTCCTCGGGCGTGGTGAGGCGGCCGAGCGGGTTCCGCCGCCGCGCCGCGCTCTTCATCCGGTCGGCGCCGGGGATCCGCCGCAGCGCCGGGGTGTCGGTGACGCCGGCCTGGACGATGTTGGCGCGGACGCCGTGCGGGCCGAGCTCCACCGCGAGCGCGCGCGACACCGACTCGAGCGCCACCTTGGCCGCTGCGACCGCCGCGTACCCGCGCCAGGCGACCTGGTTGCCCTCGCTGGTGAGGCCGATGACGCGGGCGTCGGCGGCGAAGAGCTGCCGCTCGAAGACCGCCCGGGCCCAGGTGGCGAGGCTCGTGCCCATCGCGTCCACGGTCCGCGCGAAGTCCTCGGCGTCGAGCAGCGCCTCGGCGTCGTACGCCGGCGGCGGGGCGAGGCCGTCGAGGGCGCCGGTCTCGTCGCCGGCGGCGACGGCGGCGACCGCCTCGTCGAGCTTCTCCGCGGGGACGGAGAGCGCCTCCGCGAGCCGGGCGCGGGCGCGGGCGGCGGCGGCGCCGAGGTCGCGGGGCGGCGGCGCGAGGAGCTTCAGGTTCCCGTAGGCGATCGAGTGGAGCAGGAGCCGCACCTTGCCGGCCTCGCCGAGCTCGGCGGCGAGGCCGTCGAGCACCTGCGCCCGGCCCTCCTCGGAGAGGGCGTCCACGTTGAAGGCGCGGAAGCCGACGCCGGTCGCCCGGATCCACTCGAACGACCGCTCGATCGGGCCCATCGCGCCCTTCCGGTCGCGATGGACGACGCAGACGCTCATCCCGTGGCGAGCGAGCCGCTCGGCGGTGGCGAGGCCGATGCCGGACGAGCCGCCGAGGACGAGGGCCCAGTGGTCCTTCGGGAACGAGATCGCCATGTCAGCCGGGCCTCCCGGCGGCGCCGACGCCGCCCGTCGCCGCGCAGAGGTCGGCCGCCGTCCCCGGCCGCGGGAGACCCGGGCCGGAGGAGAGGAAGGCGATGGTCGAGCTCGGGTGCGCGGACACGGTCCGCGCGATGAATCATCCGCGTGTCACCGGCCGGTCACGGCCCGCGGGCGGGCCCATGACGGCGGTCACACGAGCGTCACCGGAGCGCGCGCGGGCGACGAGGCGCGCGCGCGCTCCGCCGGCCGGCTACCGGCGCGTGTAGCGGATCGCCCGGCCGGCGGTGAGCACCGTCTCGTCGTTCGAGAACTGGATCGCGCGGATCTGGTCGAGGTCCTCGAGGCCGGACGACGCCGACGAGCCGGTGGAGAGGTCCATGTCGGTGCCCTCCGCCTCGCGGATGATCACCAGGATCTCGCCGTCCTCGAAGAGCTGCAGCTGGAACGTGTTGGTGCCGGCGGTCGAGGTGGTCTGCCGCAGGTTCGTCCACTGCACGATCATCGCCCGGCGCCCGCCGACGACCCGCGGCTCCCAGACCACCGACGAGCCGGCCTGGGTGACGAGGTTGTCCCAGAAGGCGCCGACGACGCCGCCGTCCGGCGTCGTGGAGCTCGGGAACGCGTCGTTGCCGGTATGTGACGACGTCACCGGCGCGAACGCAACCATGCCCGACTGCGTGATCCAGAGATCCGAGACCTCGCTGTCGAAGAACGGCATCACGAAGCCGATACCCCCCGGCACCTGGCCGAAGGTCGCGCCGAGCGGCGTACCGGTCGCGGCGATGTCGATCCAGGCGTCGGCCGAAACAGCCGGGTCCATGTCGTAGACCGGCAGGAGGCAGCCGGTGCCCACGGTGCCCGGCGAGCCCGAGCCCACACCGAGCGGCTCGACGGAAGGGCACCACGCCGCGAAAGCGTCATTCGCGGCCGCGTCGCCGCGGAAGTGGCTCGGGTCGAGCGAGAGGCTCTGGCCAGGCGTCACGCTCCACGTCGCGTCCCAAGCCACGGCGTCGACGAGCAACGCGCCGTAGTGCAGCGTGACGTCGTCGCTGGCGTCGAGGAGCGAGACACCGCTCCAGACGAGATCCGGGACGAGACCGCCGTTCACGAGCGGATCGCCGGAGCCAGCGATCGTGATCACCTCACCCGGCCCGACCATCGTGCCTTCGGGGATCGTGAAGCCCGCGTCGCCCATGGAGCCGAGCACCCAGCCCGAGAGGTCGAGGCGATCCGGCGTCGTGTTGCGGAGCTCGATCCACTCCGCGTCAGCATCTGCCAGCCCTGCCCCGGGGGCGATCATGAGCTCGGAGATCGTCACGCTGCCTGGCACGACGACGACGACGCGTACCTCGCGGCAAGCGGTCGTGCCGTTGGCGGACGTCGCACAAACCTCGTACGTCGTGCTCTGCGACGGCGTGACGACTGCGGTTCCGTCGATCGGGACGGCGGGATCGAAGCGATAGGCGCGGTTCGACTGACCTCCCACGGCGGCCGTGTTGTGGCGGACCTGGAAGTACTCGGTGCGGCCAGCGTTCTGGTAGCCGATCGTCGCGGCGTCTCCATCGGCGCGCTCCTGATCGGTTGTGGCGCTCGCAGGCGCCTGCACCATCGTCCCGTAGCGGTACTCGAACGCACCGTTGTCACGAAGCACGATCTCGAAGTTCAGATTGCCGGGGTTGGCCGCCGTGCTAGCGAAGAACTCGAACGCCTTCCACTGCACCACCAGGTAGTTGCCCTCGGCGTCCGAGCCCACGTCGTACCAGACCTCGCCGGTGGTGTTCGCGTCGAGGTCATCCCAGAACACCGGAAGGTTCACCTCGCTGTAGGTCGCCGAGGTTGGGATGGCATTGTTGGAGAGGTTCGCAGAGGTGTTCGCCATGTCGAACGACAGCCAGCCGTTGGTCGACACCTTCGCCTGCGTCTGCGCCGCGCCGTCGAAGGGGAACGTGAACCCCGCAGGGAACGTGAAGGCAGTGAGACCCTCGTCAGCGCTCGAGAAGGCCACCAGGGTCGCCGTGGGGCTGCCGCTGATGTCGAGGAAAGGCAGCGAAGGCTCCGTGAGCGGCGAGTACGCATTGCTGGATACCGATGCGCCGCCGGTGGTCTCCCACGAGATCGTCGCCGTCCCACCCATCGGGATCTGTTCGGTGACAGCGGTGAGGGAGTCGATGACCGGCGCGTCGACCCTGACGACCAGCGTCGCCGTACGCGTACGCCCGAACCCGTCGTCGACGACGAGCTGGTACGTCGTGGTACCCGCGGGGCTGACCGAGACCGAGCCGCCGTTTGCGGGCTGCGCGGAGACGTCGATCGGGGTCGCACCTTCGTAGAGCGTGGTGACGGCGGAGCCCGTCGCGGCCCACGAGATCGTCGTCGAACCACCGGCCGCGATGTCGGGCGGCGCCGCCGAGAAACCGTCGATGCGGAGGACCGGCACGACGGTGACGGGGACCGCTGCGACCGCCTGGTTCCGGACCATCCCCGAGGTCAGCGTGAGCGCGTACGTCGTCGGACCGAGCGCGGTTGCCGGGACGTCGCACGAGCCGACCGCGACAGCGGCCGGGCTCGTCACCGTGCAAACGACCGCGCCTCCGGCGTCGCTGACGACCAGCTCGGTGCCGCCGCCGGTCTGCCACGCGATCCGGTACGTGCTGCCGAGCTCCGGCTGGGCAGGCACCGCCGTGGACATCGTGAAAGCGGCGACCGGGTGCACCCGGACGTCGACCGTCCGGCTCGTCGTGCCGTCGGCGTTCACCGCGGTGAGGGTGTACGTGGTGCTCGCGAGCGGCCGGATGTCCCGGCTGCCGCTCGGCGCCTCAAAGAGCTCGAACGACACGGCGCGGTTCGAGGCGCCGCCCGGGTACGCCGTGTTGAAGGAGATGAGCGTGCCGCGGCTGCCGTCGAATGCCTGCAGGCCGATGGTGGCCGAGCTGCCGTCTGCGCGGGCCTGGTCGGTCGTCGCCGTCGCGCCGCTCGAGGTCATCGTGCCGTAGCGGTACTCCACGTTCCCGTCGGCACGGAGGATGATCTCGAAGTTCAGGTCGCCCGGGATGGCCGCGGTGTTCGAGGCGAACTGGAAGTTCTTCCACTGCACCACGAGGAAGGTCCCGCTCGCGTCGCTCTGCACGTCCCAGTACGCCTGCCCGGTGGACTTGGCGTGGAGGTCGTCCCAGAACGGCGCGAAGTGCACGTGATCGTTCGCCGTGCTGGGCAGCGTCGAGTTGGTGGACGAATTCGTCGAGGTTGCGACGTCGAGGCTCAGGTAGCCGTTCGTGTTCAGGCGCGCCTGCGTATAGGTGGCGCCGCCGTACGGGAACGAGAACCCCTGGGGGAACGTGAAGACCACGCCGGAGTTGTCGGACGACGAGGTGAAGTTCGCGGAGAGCGCGGTCGGGCTCGCGCTCACGTCGAGGTAAGGCGCGACGATCTCCGTGATCTCCGGATCGTCCGGCGAGAGGCTCACGCCGGTCGCGTTCGCCGTGGTCCAGGCGAGCGTCGTCGACTCGCCGAGGATGATGTCCTCGGGCGTCGCCGTGAACGACCCGATCGCCACCGGATCCGCGACGACGCGCGCCTCGGCGAGGACGAAGTCACCGACGCGGTTGCTCAGGCGCAGGCGGAAGACCGTGGTCGCGGAGACGGTCGTCTGGAACGTGCCGGCGTCGATCACCGCCGGATCGACCGAGTCGACGAGCGCCGGCAGGACCTCGTTGCCGCCCGCGTCGAGCGCGACGAGCTCGACCCGCGAGCCGTTGAGCGTGGTCCAGGCGAGCTCCACCGGCGGCTGCACCGTGCCGCCCTGCGTGTCGACCTCGGTGGGCGTCACGGCGAACGAGAGGAGCTCGGCGAGGCGGATGACCTCGACCGTCACCTGCGCGGTGTCGGCGATCCGGCCCGGGGTCGTCGCGGTCAGCGTGAACGTCCACTGCTCGTCGGTCGGCAGCGCCACGTCGATGGTGCCGGCGTGCGGGTCGAGGGCCGACAGGTCGTACGACGTGCCGTTCTGGTCGACGAGAGCGAGGGTCGGCACCACGCCCTGCGGGTCGTCGGCGACCGCCCAGGACAGCTCCACGCTGCCGCCGACGGTGACCGTCGCGGCCGACGCGGTGAACGAATGGATCACCGGGCCGTCGGTGGCGAACACGTCGACCGTCGCGAAGGACTCCTGGCCGGCCGAGTTCACCACCCGCAGCGTGTACGTGTGCGTGCCGCCGGTCGGGACGACGACCGCGACGCAGCTGCCGCCGGCGACTTCGACCGGATCGGCGGTGGAGCAGGCGACGGCGCCGCCCGGCTCGAGCACCTCGACGAGCACCGCGGCCTCGGTGGTCCAGGTGAAGGTGATCGGGGTGCCGACGGTCGTGTCCGTCGGATCCGCCGCGAAGCTCGCGATGCCCGGCGGGCCGGCGGCGATCGTCACCGGCGCCGACGCGACCTCGGCGCCGAGGCGGTTCTGGGCGTAGAGCACGTAGGTCGAGTCGACGAGCGGCGCGTCCGTGGTGCCGCCGTCGACGAGCGCCGGGTCGACGACGAGGTCGACGCCGTCGCGCACGAGGCGCACGGCGACCGCGACGTGGGTCTCCCAGGTGAAGGTCGCGGTCTCGCCCGGCGCGAGGCGCGGCGGCCCGCCCACGAACGAGTCGATCCCCGGCGGCAGCGCCGTGGTCACCTGCGCCGTCGCGCCGTGCGAGCCGGCGTCGTTCGAGGCGACCAGCCGGAAGGTGGTGTCGAAGCCGACCGCGACGTCGACGCTGCCGCCCTCCGGCGGGACCGCCGAGGTGTCGACCGGCCCGCCCGGCGTCGCCAGGATCTCGAGCGAGGTGGCGCCGTCGGCGACCCAGGTCAGGGTCACCGTGCCCGGCTCCGACTGGGAGGCGGTGAGGTCGCTCGGCGTCGCGGTGAAGGTGCGGACCCGCGGCGCGTCGGTGGTCTCGGCGAAGATCGACCAGCTCCGGGCGACGCTCTGGCGGGTGGCGGTGAGGACGAAGTCGCCGCTCGCGGGGACCGGCACCGAGAGGGTGCCGCCGGCGAGCTCCGCGCCGGCGAGCGCGCGGGTGAAGCCGCCCGGGCCGTCGAGGCGCGCGGCGTCGGCGCCGCGGATCGACCAGGCGAGGTCGACCGGATCGCCGGTGCGGACGATCGCCGGCGCCAGCGAGAACGAGTCGATGATCGGCGCGACCGGGACCTGGACCGAGGCGGTGGCCTCGCCGCCCGGGCCGGTGGCGGTGAGGGTGTAGACCGAGGCGAAGTCCGGCGTCACCGCGACGGTGCCCTCGAGGGCGTCGGCGACGTCGGCGAGGGTGGCGCCGCCGGCGTCGGTGATCACCACCCGCGAGGCGTCGGCCACCGCCCACGACAGCGTCACCTCGGTGCCGAGCTCGACCACGCCGGCCGGGCTCGCGGAGAGGCGCGTCACCCGCGGCTTCGGCGCCACGGTCACCGAGGTCGTCGCGGTGACCTCGCCGCCCGCGGACCGGGCGATGAGGGTGTAGGTCGCGTCGGCGTCGGGGCGGATCGTCACCGAGCCGGCGTCGGGGCTCGCGTCGCCGACCTGCACCGGGCTGCCGTCGGAGGCGCGGATGGCGATCACGGTCGCGTCGGCGGTGCGCCACGACAGCGTCGTCTCCTCGCCCTCGGCGATCGCCGCGGGCTCGGCCGCGAAGCTCTCGATCGTCGGCGCCGGGATCACCACCGCCTCGACGGTGACGGTGGTCCGCGCCTCGGCGGGCGTGCCGGAGCCCTCGGCGCCGGTGGCGACGAGCACGTAGGTCGTCGTCTCCTCCGGCTTCACCTCGAGCTGGCCGTCGGCGAGGTCGGCGCCGGCGAGGTCGAGCGGCTCGCCGCCCTCGGGCGAGAGCGTGAGCGACACCGCGGCCGACGTGCGCCAGGACAGGACCGCGGTCCCGCCCGGCGCGATCGTCGCCGGCTCGGCGCCGAACGAGAGGATCTCCGCCGGATCCGGGGTCTCCGGTGGCGGCTCCCCTCCCCCGGCCGACTCGTTGTCGCAGCCGGCGAGGGCGAGGGCGGTGACGAGCGCGAGGAGCGCGGGGACGCGGAGCTCGAGGGGCGACATGCGGTTTCGCCTTTCCACTGCTGGGGCCGGCGTCAGCCGGCGATCTGGAGGCAGACGCCGAGGTCGTCGGGCGCGCCGGAGAGCTGGATGCAGGCCCGGTCGGCCGGGCAGTCGGGGTTCGAGACGCGGCAGTACTCGCGGCAGCGGCCCTCGTCGGCGGTGCCGGCGCAGTGGTGTCCCGCCACGCAGTCGGCGGCCACCTCGCAGGAGGCGCCCTCGTTCCGCGCGCCCTCCTCGCCGCAGGCGGAGGCGCCCGAGACGGGGTCGTAGGTGCAGGCCTCGCCCTGGGCGCAGGCCGGCGCGAGCGGATCGCAGAGCACGCCGCAGACCGGGAACGCGCCGCCGGTGAAGCAGCCCTCGTTCTCCGCGCAGAGCAGGCCGCCGGTGCCGCCGCACTTGCAGAGGCCGTCCTCGGCGTCGCAGGAGAGGCCGGTGCCCTCCGGGCAGGTCACGCCCGCGCAGCGATCGCCGCCCCGGCACTGCCGGGCCTCGACGTCACAGGTCTGGCCCGCGCCGCACACCGGCGCGCCCGCGCCGAGCCCGCCGCAGCGGCAGGTGGCGTCCTCGGGATCGCAGGTGGTGTTGCCGAGGCAGACGACGCCGGCGCACGGGTCGGCGCCGACGCAGGTCGGGCCGGCGGGATCGCAGGCCTGGCCGCCGGCGCAGACCGGCCCGTCCTCGGTGCCGCAGTGGCAGCGGCCGTCGGCAGGCGAGCAGGTGGAGCCCGCGGAGCAGGCCACGCCCGCGCAGCGGTCGATGGCGCACGCGCCCTCGACGCACCGCTCGGTCGCGGAGCAGACGACGCCGCCGCACTTGCAGATGCCGTCGGCGGCGTCGCAGACGAGGCCGGCCTCGCAGGTGACCGAGGCGCAGAGGTCCTGGGTCGGGGTGCAGGCGCCGCCGACGCAGCGCTCGCCCTCGCCGCAGGTCTCGCCGCCGCAGCTGCAGGTGCCGGTGCCCGGATCGCAGCTCTCGCCGTCGTCGCAGGTGACGCCGGCGCAGCGGTCGGAGACGCAGGTGGGCGCGGGCTCGAGCACGCAGCTCTCGCCCTCGCCGCAGACCACGCCGCCCTGGCCGCCGCACTTGCAGAGCGCGTCGACGGGATCGCAGGAGACGCCGTCGCCCTCGCAGGTGACGGCGTCGCACGGCCCCTCGGGGGTCGGCGCCGGACCTCCGTCCTCGCCGCCGTCGTCGTCGCAGGCGGTGGCGGCGAGGGCGAGCGCCGCGAGCGCGGCGAGCCGGATCAGCGTCTTCATGCGTTCCTCCGGCGCGCGAGCACGAGCGCCACGAGCGCGAGGCCGAGGAGGCCCGGCGCGCCGGGACCGGCCTGGCAGCCGCCGTCGTCCCGCTCCTGCACCACCACCACCGGCTCGGGGACCTCCTCCGGGATCCGGAGCACCACCGACAGCGGCGCGACGCCGCGGCGGCCCTGGGCGTCGCGGACCTCGACCACGAAGTCGAAGGAGCGCCGCGAGGCGTCGCCGAGCAGCGACGCTTCGAGCGTGCCGTCGAGCAGGCCGTCCGCGGTCAGGTCGAGACCCTCGGGCAGCTGCGAGCCGGCGGCCACGGCCCAGGTCAGGAAGCCGGAGCCTCCTGCCGCCTCGAGGCGCGCCTCGTACGGCTCGCCCGGCGTCGCGTACGGCAGCGTGCGGGTGACCACGAGCAGGTCGCCCGGCGCCGTCACCTGGAACGAGAGCGAGCAGCGATCGGTCGCGCCGGCGGCGTCGGCGACCTCGACCGTCCAGAGGTAGCGGCCGGCGAACGCCGGCGCGCCGGTGACCGCGCCGTTGCCGGCGACCTGCAGGCCCGGCGGAGGTCCGTCGAACGACGCGCCCGCCTGGCCGGAGCCGTCGGAGAGGCGCCGGCTCTCGATGGTGGCGAAGGTGTGCGGCCGCGTGCCGCCGGCCGCGAGGAGCTGGCCCTCGGCGGCGACGCCGACCTCGCCGTCGGGGAGCGCCTGCGTCACGCAGGTGAGCGAGCCGGGCGAGGCGACGCGGACGACGACCTGCGCGGCGGCGACGGCGCCGTCCGAGTCCTCCACCTGCACGGTGATCGGGAACTCGCCGTCGACGAGCGCGCCGCCGACGATCGCCCCGGAGACCTCGAGCTCGAGGCCCGCGGGGAGCGCGCCCGAGGCGAGCGACCAGGTGTACGGAGGCGACCCGCCGGTCGCGCCGAGCCGGAGCTCGGAGGCGACCTGGAAGCCGAGGGCGGGCAGCTCGCGGGTGGTGATCGCCAGCGGCACCACCGCGTCGGCGACCTCGACCCGGAAGGCGCGGACGTCGGCGTCGCCGGCGGACGCGGCCTCGAGGGTGAAGTCGAAGTTGCCCTTCCGCGAGGCGGCGCCGCAGAGGGTGGTGACCTCCGGCCGCTCGGCGGCGGGCACCAGCGCGAGGCCGGGCGGGAGCGCGCCCTCGAGCACGGTCCAGGCGAAGGTGCCGTCGCCGCCGGTGGCGTCGAGCCCGACGCAGTACGGCGAGCCGACGGCGGCGGCGGGCAGCGCCTCGGTGAGGATGCGCACCGGGCCGCCGGCGATCGACACCGGCGCCGCGGAGGCCGCGACGTTGTCGAGCTCGTCGAGCTCGGCGATGGCGTTCTCGGGATCGAGCACCACGCCGACGTGGTACGCGCCGCTCGGGAGCTCGGCGGGCACCTCGACGCGGACCGGCAGCTCGAGCTCGACGCCCCAGGCGGCGTCGACGGTGAGCTCGGCGACGACGGCGTCGGAGGCGGAGACGATCTCGTTGTCGGAGAGGACGACCCGGACGACGGTGCCGGGCGCGTCGGCGTTGCCCTCGTTGACGACGGTCAGGCCGACGGTGAACGAGCCACCGGGCGTGGACGCCGCCGGCGCCACGATGCGCGCCACCGCGAGGTCCGGCGCCGGGGTCCCGACGCGGAACGGCCCGTAGGCGCCGACGTTGTTCCCCTCGCTGTCCTCGGCGACCGCGTCGGCCGGGTCGACCTCGGCGAGGAGGAAGTAGTCGCCGACCGGCAGGCCGACCGGGAGCGGCGCGGTGAGCGAGAACGTCGCCTCCTGCGACGGCGCGGCGTCGGCGGTGCCCGGCGCGACGCCGACCTCGAGGTCGTCGCCGGAGAGCGCCGCGTCCGCGCTGACCCAGAAGCGCATCCCGAAGCCGAGCGCGTCGCGACCGCCGACGTTGCGGGCGGTGGCGGAGAGCTCGGCGAGGACGCCGGCGTAGCCGATCGGCGGGCCCTGCACCGACGTCACCGCGAGGTCCGGGCCCTGGGCGATCTGGATCACGCCCTCGCTCGGCCAGTCCGCGAGCGTGCAGGTCGGCGAGCAGGCGAGCGCGGTGGCGGTGGTGTCGTCCTCCTTCTCGAGGCCGACGGAACCGGAGAGGTCGGCGCCCGCGGTGGAGCTGCCCGAGATGTTGCCCGGCGTCGGCGTCGCGTAGCGGAACTGGATGGTGCTGTCGCCGCCGCCCGGCTGCGCCTCGTAGATCCAGGCCTGGAACGAGTAGCTGGACGCGCCCGCGCAGGTGGATGAGCTGCAGGTGCTGTGGGTGAAGTTCTGCCACTCCACCTTGACGATCCGGTTCGGGGCGTCGCCGACGATCTCGTAGAAGACGCCGCCGGGGAGCGGCGACGACGAGCTGCGGCGCCACTGGTCCCACCACGGCGCGATGATGCCGTGCGGCGTCGAGCCCGAGTCCGGCAGCGGGTCGTTCGCCGACCAGACGTCGTCGCCGTCCCAGGCGATGCCGCCGTTGCCGCCGACGGTCATCACCGTGTGGTCGGTGCCGTAGGTGCGGATCGTGAACGGCAGCGCCACGTCGGCGTGGTTGAAGCCGATCGAGGC
>CAZDGH010000105.1:0-15178 GCA_964504805.1 uncultured Myxococcales bacterium
CTCGCGCAGCCGCGCCGCCGGATCCGCCGCCGCCGCCGCGCGCCCCGCGACCGCCCGGTGCACCGAGCCCTTCTCGGCCGCCTCGCGGGACAGCGCGTCCTCGTACGCCTCCGCGCTCCGGAGCGGGAACGGCCTCCCCCGCGCTGCCGTGCCGCGCCCGCGGAACGCCTTCGCCGCCTCCCGCACGCCCTCGAGCGCGAGCCCGAGCGGTACGCCCCGCGCCACCCACCCGTCCACGATCGCCTCGTCGAGCGGCGACAGCATCAGCCCGCCGCCGCGCAGCGCCAGGTACAGCGCGCGCACCTCGGCGCGGTCGCGATCGTCGGCGGCCACGGCTGGGGTGCATACCACGGGCCCCCGCCGCCGCTTCGCCGGTCCGCGGCTGCGCGGCGACCGGGCGAGGCTCCAGGCTCCAGGCTCCAGGCTCCAGCCAGCAGGTAGCTCGGCGCTCCGCGCCTCGCGCACGTCGCAACCGGTTCCGATGCCGGCGCGTCGGAGCTCGGCACGGCCTCGGGCGGAGCCGGTGCTGGCTGGAGCCTGAAGCCTGGAGCCTGGAGCCTGCCGCCAGGAGCCTGGAGCCTGCCGCCGCCGCCCTCTACACTGCGCCTCATGCGCAAGCTCATCCTGGCGGCGGCAGCGGCGGCGGCGGCCCTGCTCGCGGCGTGCGACGGCGACGGCGGCGGCGGCGGCGGCGGGGGCGGCGCGCCGCCGGCGGGGATGTCCCCGGAGACGTTCTGCTCCGAGCTCCTCGACGCGGAGTGCGAGGCGTTCGACCGGTGCTTCCCGGGCGTGCTGAAGCTGAACCGCGCCGACTGCCGCGTGCTCCTCGACGGCGTGGCCGGGCTCTCGTGCGGCGCGTTCGTCGACCCCGCGGCGCGGAGCGTCGCGGCCGGCCGGGCGACGTTCGACGCCGCCGGCGCCGAGGCCTGCGTGGCCTCGCTCCGCGGCGACGCCTGCCCCGGCGAGCAGTGGCGCTCCCTCCTCTTCGCCTGCGAGCCGACGCGCTTCTTCTCGGGCGCGGTGGGCCCCGGCGATCCGTGCGGCTCCGGCGCCGAGTGCGACGACACCGGCTACTGCTCGATCCTCACCGGCAACTGCGAGGGCGTCTGCCTCTCCTACGGTCTCGAGGGCGACTGCTGCGCGCCGCCGTGCGGCAGCGCGCCGTGCGCGCCCGGCCTGTCCTGCGCGCCCGACGCGAGCGGGAACCGCTCCTGCCAGCGTCCGGGCGAAGGCGCCTGCGCCTCGCGCCTCGACTGCGCGGCCGGCGAGGCCTGCGTGATCGAGGCCGGCGCCGGCAGCTGCGCGCCGCTCCCGGCCGAGGGCGAGCCCTGCACCGTCGGCACCGACCCGCCGTTCTGCCTGCCGCCGTTCGCGTGCGACGCGCCGAACGCCGAGGGCGCCGCCGGCACCTGCGCGGCGAGGAAGGCGGCCGGCGAGCCGTGCCAGGCGTCGTGGAGCTGCGAGCCCGGCCTCGTCTGCGCCGGCATCGACGCCGCCAGCGGCCAGGGGACGTGCGCCGCGCCGCGCGCCGTCGGCGAGCCGTGCGCGCCGCTCCCGCAGGGCGCGCTCTGGCCCGCGGACGACTGCGTGCCGACCGCGCAGTGCGACCCGGAGACGCTCACCTGCGCCGGCCCGCCGGGGCTCGGCGAGCCGTGCCGCACCGCCGGCGGCGACGCCGGCTCCACCGGCTGCGCCGAGGGCTTCTGCCGCACCGCCGCGGGCTCGACCGAGGGCACGTGCACGCCGCTCCTCGGCGAGGGCGAGAGCTGCGCCACCGCGCAGCAGGCCTGCGGCGAGGGGCTCTTCTGCGACCGCGCGCGGCGGACCTGCACCGGCCCCGCCCCGGACGGCGCTCCTTGCGAGCGGCACGACGAGTGCGCCTCGGGACGCTGCCTCTCCACCGGCGAGCAGTCCGTCTGCTTCCCGGCCTGCGGCTGATCGCCGGGTCCCCCCGGACGTCCGGTTCCGTACCCTGTCGAGGGCCCTCCGGAAGTGAAAAAACCCGCGAAACCTGCGGGGTTCCGGCACCTCGCGGCTTGACCGCGCCCGGGCCCGTTCCGTACAACGCAGGTGCGGGTCGGGATGGGGAGTCGATGGCGCGAGCGAGCACGAAGGACGGAACGGGCGCGACGCGCGCCGGCACCCGGACGCGGCGCAAGAAGGCGCCGCCGGGCGCCGACGCGCCGGATCTCTTCGTCGAGCTGCAGGCGATCCTCGCCGAGAAGCAGGCGGTCGACGCCATCCAGCGCGGCCTCGTCGCCACCGAGCGCGCCTTCGGCACCCGCACGGTCTTCGCGGTCGTCCACGAGCCCGCCCTCGACCGCCTCAACGTCTCGGCGTCGCGAGGCCGGCGCGACGCCCGCGTCGAGGCGGCCGCCCCGGGCGACGGGCCGGTCGGCCTCGCCTACTCGACCCGCACCGTGCAGGTCGCCGACCGCGGCGCCCTGGTGGCGGTGCCGATGATCGCCTTCGGTCGCGCCATCGGCGTCCTCGTGCTCCTCGGCGGCAGCTTCTCCGGCGACGGCCAGCCCGCGTCCGATCTGCCGCGGCTGCAGAGCCTCGCCAACGCCTGCGGCGCCGCCGCCGACGCCGCGCGCACCCGCCACGAGGCCGAGCGGAGGAGCCGCGACATCGAGGCCGCCGCCGAGCGCCTCCGCGAGGCGGACCGCACCCGCGACACGCTGCTCTCCGGCATCTCGCACGAGCTGCGCACGCCGCTCACCACCATCAAGGGCTACCTCGGCCTCGCCCTCAAGGGCTCCCTCGGCGAGATGAGCCCGCGGCAGCGCGACGCCATGGCCGTCTGCGTGCGCAACGCCGACCGGCTGCTCCGGCTCATCAACGACCTCCTCCTCACCGCCCGGCTCGACGCCGGCAAGATGACGCTCGACCCGAAGCCGCTCGGGCTCCGCGGCGTGCTCGACGAGGCGACGCAGTTCCTCTCCGACGACGCGCGGACCGCGGGCGTACAGGTGCTGCTCCGCGCCGGCGCCGGCGAGGTGTTCGTCCGGGGCAACCGCGACCGCCTGGTCGAGGGCTTCATGCACCTGCTCGAGCGCGGCCTCCGCGGCCGGCGCGAGGGCGCGAAGATCGAGGTCATGGTCGGGACCAAGGGCCGCACGGGCGCCATCGAGATCGAGATGCCCGGCGTGACCGTCGCCGACGGCGAGGTCTCGACGATCTTCGACGCCTTCCGCTCGAGCGGCGGCTCGTCGAACATGGGCCTGGCCATCGCCAAGCAGATCCTGGAGCTGCACGGCGGCGCGCTGATGGCGCAGAAGACCGGCAACGGCCTGCTGCTCCAGGCCACCCTGCCCCTCTTCGCCGGGGCGGTGTCCGAGGCGGCGCGGCCGCCGTCGGCGCGCACCGGCGAGATCCTCATCGTCGAGGACGACGCCGACTGCCGGAACGCGGTGATCGACTACCTCAAGGCCGAGCACTACCCGGTGCGCGCCTTCGCCGAGGGCAAGAGCGCGCTCGAGCGGATCCAGCAGGTGCCGCCGGCGCTGGTGCTGCTCGACCTCCGGATCCCCGGCGTCGACGGCGCGGCGCTGGTGAAGGCGGTGCGCGAGGGCGACCGCGGCGAGCGCACGCCGATCTTCGTCATCTCCGGCGCCATCGACTCGCAGGCCGGCGCCGACACCGCCTGGGGCGAGCGCGTCGACGGCATCTTCGAGAAGCCGCTCAACTACCCGTACCTGGTCGAGCGGATCCGCGAGTACGTGGCGCCGGCGACCGGCGAGGTCCCGGCGGCGCCCGCCGGCTGATCGCGGGCCCGCTCGGGCCGGATCTGTCCTAGGCTGCTTTCACCGATGGAGAGAGCAGGGCTGGAACGACGGGCGCTCGCCCGCCCGCCACGATCCTCGCTCGGCTGGGGGCCGCTGCTCCGGGCCTTCCTCGGCTACTTCTTCGAGCCGGTCGACTTCCCCGACGAGGCAGCTCGCGAGCTGGCCGAGCTCCACCGCCGCGGCACGGTCGTCTGCGTGATGCGGTCGGCGGGGATCCTCAACTACCTGTACTTCAACTGGGCCTTCGCCCGGCGCGGCCTGCCGCTGGCCCGGGCGGTGGTGGGCCTCGGCACCAGGCTCTACCGCCCGCTGTCGCGGCTGTTCGCGCGACCGACCGACGGCGCCGACGCGGTGGCCGAGGCGGTGGGCCGCGGCGAGCCGGCGATGGTGTTCCTGCGCCGCCCCGCGGTGCTGCGCTCGCAGGGCGCGCAGACCGACGACCCGTTCGGCAAGCTCGTCGAGCTGCAGCGCCGGAGCCCGCGGCCGATCTTCCTCGTCCCGCAGCTGCTGGTCCTCAAGCGGGCGCCGGTCCGGCTCCGCCCCGGCGTCGCCGACGTGGTGCTCGGCTCCGCCGAGGTGCCGGGGCGCCTCCACGCCTTCGTCTCGTTCCTGTTCAACCACCGCCGCGCGTTCGTGAAGATCGGCAAGCCGATCGAGCTGCAGCGCGTGCTCGAGGACCAGGCCGGCGCCTCCGACGAGACCATCGCCCGCAAGGTCCGCGGGTCGCTCGCCGTCGGCCTCGGCCGCGAGCTCCGGGTGGTCGTCGGGCCGCCGCTCAAGGACTCCGGCCGCCTGGTCGAGGAGACGCTCCGCGATCGGCTGCTCCGCGACGAGCTCGCGAAGCTGGCGTCGACCTCGGGCCGGAGCGAGGCGCAGCTCGAGCGCGAGGCGCGGCGGTGCCTCCATGAGATCGCCGCCAAGCCGTCGCCGGCGTTCGTCGACGGCGCGAGCACGGTGGCGCGCTGGGTGTTCAACCGGATCTACGAGGGCGTCCACGTCGACGAGGAGGGGCTGCGCAACGTGGCCGACGCCGCGCGGCGCGCGCCGATCGTGCTCTGCCCGACCCACCGCTCGCACGTCGACTACCTGCTGGTGAGCCACGTGCTCTTCGAGCGCGGCATGACGCCGCCGCTCGTGGCCGCCGGCGCCAACCTCTCGTTCTTCCCGCTCGGCCCGATCTTCCGCCGCGGCGGCGCGTTCTTCATCCGCCGCACCTTCAAGGGAGACCGCGTCTACGGCTCGGCGCTCGCCGCCTACGTGCGCAAGCTCGCCCGCGACGGCTACACCCAGGAGTTCTACCCGGAGGGCGGCCGCACCCGCACCGGCCGGATCCTGCAGCCGAAGTACGGCCTCATCTCCATGGAGGTCGACGCCTGGATGTCCGGCGCCCGCGACGACCTCCACTTCGTGCCGATCGCCATCGACTACGAGAAGCTGATCGAGGGCGGCGCGTACGCCAAGGAGCTCGCCGGCGGCGAGAAGAAGAAGGAGGACCTGAAGGGCCTGCTCAAGGTGCCCGCGGTGCTCGGCGCCAAGTGGGGCGCGGTCTTCCTCCAGGTGGACGCGCCGGTGTCGCTCGCCCGGTTCGCGGCGGCCCGCGGCGTCGACCGCGAGAAGGCGACGCCCGAGGAGAAGAAGGCGCTGGTGCGGGCCCTCGGCGCGCGGATCGCCTTCGGCATGGGCCGGGTGCAGACGATCACCTCGCGCTCGCTGGTGGCGGCGGCCCTGCTCTCCCACCGCTCCCGCGGCCTGCCCGCCGCGGACCTCGCGGCGCGGATCGAGCTGCTCCGGAAGATCGCCGTCGCCCGCGCGGCGCGGTTCTCGCCGGGCGTGGACACGGCGCCCTCCGACCCGACGGCGCGGGGCCCGATCCGCGACGCGGTGCTCGACTTCGTCGAGGACCGCCTGGTGGCCGCGCAGGAGGCCGGCGGCGAGACGATCTACCAGGTGCCGGAGGCGGCGCGGCCGCAGCTCTCGTTCTACAAGCACAACTCCGTGCACCACTTCCAGGACGAGGCGGTGCTCGCCGGCGCGCTGCTGTCGTTCACCTCGATGCGCGCGGCGAACGACGAGCTGCTCCGGCAGGTGGAGCTGCTCTCGCGCCTGCTCAAGCTCGAGCTCTCCTTCCGCGTCAACGTGCCGCTCGCGGAGACGGTGGAGCGCACCGCCGAGCGGCTCCACGGCCTCGGGCTGCTCGAGCCGGTCGAGGGCGGCTGGGCGGTGAGGCCCGGCGGCCGCGACGCCCTCGTCTTCCTCCGCGAGCTGCTCTCCGACGTGGTGGAGAGCTACCACCTCGCCATCGGCGCGCTCGACGGCCTCGAGGCGCAGCCGTTCGAGAAGAAGGAGCTCGTCCGCCGCTGCCTCGAGCGCGGCAAGGGCCAGTTCCTCGCCGGGAAGATCTTCGCAGCGGAGGCGATCTCGAGGCCCACCTTCGAGACCGCGGTGGCGTGGCTCGAGGACCAGGGCATCGTCCAGCCGGCGGGCGAGAAGAAGCTCGCGCTCGTGGGCGAGCACGCGAAGCCGGAGGTCCGGGCGAAGCTGCTCCGCGAGATCGAGCGGCTGCTGCAGCGCTGACGGTCAGCGGTTCGCGCGGCGGAGCTGCGCCAGGAGCCCGGGCTGCACCACCGTGAACCCCGCCGGCCTGCGCAGCGCGAGGCCCCGGGCGACGCCGAGCGAGAGCAGCCACAGCGGCACCGCCGCGAGCAGGTCGGTGCCGTAGTGGAAGCGGCCCAGCAGCGTGCCGGCGATGAGCAGCGAGAGCACCGGGAACGCCACCCAGAACAGCCGGCGCTCGTGCCGGAACGCGAACGAGAGCACCACCAGCGCGACGCCGGTGTGGCCCGACGGGAAGCAGTCGCGCGCGAACGGCGAGTCGCGGAAGGCGAGGTCCACCCACGGCGCGATCCCGAGCGCGCCCTGCACCACGCCGTCGTACTGCGCGGCCCGGAAGTACCGCGGCCCCATCACCGGCACGGTGACGTAGAGGACGTAGTTCACCACCGCGAAGAAGACGAGCGCGGTGACGAACTCGTCGAACGCCTCCTCCTTGCCGCGGAACCAGAGGAGGAGCCCGAGCACGAGCGGCCAGCCGAAGTGCGTCGTGTACGCGCCGAGGGCCAGGTCGTTGAGCAGCGGCGGCACCTTGCCGTCGAGCCAGGTGGTGAGGTCGACGCCGAAGATCCGCCGGTCGAGGTGGATGAGCAGGTCGTCGGCGATCCCGAGGTTCACGGCGTCGGCGATCGGGTTCAGCGCGAAGTAGAGCGCGAAGAAGTAGCCGGTCGGTCCGAAGTCGGCGGCGAACTTCGCCACCCGGCTCGAGGGGAACCGCCACGACACCGTGCGCAGCACGAACGGCGCGCCGGCGACGAGGAGCAGGAGCCAGGCGGCCGGGAAGACCTGCACCCGGTCGTAGTGCCAGCCGAGGATCGAGAGGCCGAGCACCGCGCCCACGACCGAGACGAGCTCGCCGGAGCGGAGCGCGAGCGCGGGGCGGGGCGGGGTCGCCTCCGCCGGTGCCGTCACCGCGACCTCCCGCGCCATGGCGTCTCCGTGCCTCTCCGCCTCGTGCCGCATGTCTCTACCCGATGCTCGTAGTCTCGCCCGAAGGACGCACGTCCGGGGTTGCTTAAGACCTCGCCCGGGGGTCGTCAAGGAGGGGAGGGAGCGCCGCGCGCGGTCCGAAACCGGACGTCGCGGCGGGGAATGTCGGCTGGCGGAACGCGAGACTCGCCGCGAGGCTTCCGCCGCGTTGACGCCGTCGCGCACGGCGGAGTATTCGCGCCTCCTTCGAGCCGTCGGCCGCCCGGCCGGTCGTCCGCCGAGCCTCACGACGACCTTCCGGAAGGAGAGCCCGTGGCCGACGTCTTCGCGAAGGCAACCGAGTGGCGCGAGCTGAAGGTCGCGCGCGCGACCGGCCTCTACCCGTACTTCAAGCCGATCGCGTCGACCGACGGCACCGAGGTGGTGCTCGGCGGCAAGCGCGTGATCATGGTCGGATCGAACAACTACCTCGGCCTCTCGATGGACCCGCGGGTGAAGGAGGCGGCGATCCGCGCGGTCGAGAAGTACGGCACCTCCTGCTCCGGCTCGCGCCTCCTCAACGGCACGCTCGACCTGCACGACGAGCTCGAGGCGCGCCTGGCGAGGTTCCTCGGCAAGGAGATGGCGCTCTGCTTCTCCACCGGGTTCACGACCAACCTCGGCACGCTCTCGGCGCTGCTCGAGCGCAAGGACTGGGTGTTCTCCGATCGCGTCAACCACGCCTCGATCCTCGAGGGCATCCGCGCCTCGTTCGGCGAGCACAAGCGCTACCGGCACAACGACATGGGCAACCTGGAGCAGCTGCTCCGGAACGCGCCGGCCGAGGCCGGCAAGCTCGTCGTCACCGACGGCGTCTTCTCGATGGAGGGAGACCTCGCCGACCTGCGGGCGATGGTCGTGCTCAAGAGGAAGTACGGGGCGCGGCTGATGGTCGACGAGGCCCACGGCCTCGGCGTCATGGGCGCGAACGGCCGCGGCCTCTGCGAGCACCTCGGCGTCGAGGACGACGTCGACCTGGTGATGGGCACGTTCTCGAAGTCGTTCGGCTCGCTCGGCGGCGTCGTCGCCGGGCCGGCCGCGGTGATCGAGTGGGTGAAGCACAAGGCGCGGTCGATGGTGTTCCAGGCGTCGATGACGCCGGCGGCGGTGGCGGCTGCGCTCGCCGCCCTCGACATCATCGAGCAGGAGCCCGAGCGGCGGCAGCGGCTGTGGCGCATCGCCACCAAGATGCGCAGCGGCTTCCGCATGCTCGGCTACGACACCGGCACCTCGGACAGCGCGGTGGTGCCGGTGTTCGTCGGCGACCAGGTGAAGTGCTTCCGCCTCTGGAAGGCGCTCTACGAGGAGGGCGTGTTCGCGAACCCGGTGATCCCGCCGGCGGTGGAGCCGGGACACGCGCTGATGCGCACCTCGTACATGGCGATCCACACCGACGAGCAGCTGAACACCGTGCTCGAGCGCTTCGAGCTGCTCGGGAAGAGGTTCAAGGTGCTGCCGGCCGACGGGCCTCGCGCCGCCGACGTCATCGACCGGCTCGGCTCGGTGGACGACGCCGCGGGGCGGACGGGCTCGTTCTCGGTGGCGCCGCCGCCGCGGCCGGCGGCGACGTCGTACGCGCCGGCGGAGCTCGCGCGCCGGCTCTCCGAGCTGGTGGAGGCCGCGACCTGGCGCGGGATCAACCTCGAGGTGCCGGACCGCGCCGCGCTCGAGGCCGCGCTGAAGAGCCGGCTCGGCGACGTCTCCGGCGCGGTGATGGAGCGCGGCTACAAGCTGATGGAGCTCGCCGGCAGGGCCCGCGGCGGGCGGAAGCTGACCTACGACGAGGAGCGGAGCTGACATGGAGGCCGTCGCCGAGAAGCAGGACGTCGCCGCGAGGACGCCAGGCCACGCCGTCGCGCCGGACGCGTCGATCCGCGTCGACCGCGTCGCCGGCCCCGCGGACCTCCGGGACTTCCTCGCCCTGCCACGCGCCGTCTACGCGGGCGATCCCTCGTGGGTGCCGCCGCTCGAGATGGAGCGCCGCGACTTCCTCGACCCGGAGCGGAACCCGTTCTTCCGCCACGCCACCGCCGAGCTGTTCGTCGCCCGGCGCGGCGATCGCGTCGTCGGCCGGGTCGCCGCGGTGGAGGACCGGGCCTACAACCAGTTCCACGGCACCAGGGTCGGCCACTTCGGTCTCTACGAGGCGATCGACGACGACGCGGTCGCGGTGGCGCTGTTCGACGCGGCCACGCGCTGGCTTCGCGGACGGGGGCTGACGCGGGCCATCGGGCCGGTGAACCTCTCCACCAACCACGACTGCGGCCTGCTCGTCGACGGCTTCGACGCGCCGCCGGTGGTGATGACGACCTACAACCCGCGCTACTACGTGCGGCACTTCGAGGAGGTCCTCGGCCTGCCGAAGGCGAAGGACCTCTGGGCGTGGTGGATGTGGGCCGACGTCGATCCGCCGGAGAAGGTGGTGCGGATCGCCGAGAAGATCCGGGCCAAGGAGCACGTGAAGGTCCGGCCGGTGGACCTCTCCGACTTCGCCGCCGAGGCGCGGCGCATCAAGGAGATCTACAACGCCGCCTGGGAGAAGAACTGGGGCTTCGTGCCGTTCTCCGACGAGGAGTTCGACCACGCCGCGAAGGACCTGAAGCAGCTGGTGGTGCCGGACCTCCTGCTGATCGCGGAGGTGAACGGCGAGCCCGCGGCGTTCTCGATGACGCTGCCCGATCTCAACCAGGCGCTGGCGAAGGTCGGCGGGCGGCTGACGCGCTACGGCCTGCCCGTCGGGCTCGCCAGGCTGATCTGGCACGCCCGGAAGATCGACCAGCTGCGGCTGGTGACCCTCGGGATCAAGGCGCCGTTCCGCAAGCGTGGCCTCGACGCCATCCTCTACCTCGACACCCTCCGCGCGGCGCGGCGGCTCGGCTACCGCGGCGGCGAGATCTCGTGGACGCTCGAGGACAACGTGCTCGTGAACCGCGCCATCGAGACCATGGGCGGCAAGCGCACCAAGACGTACCGGCTCTACGAGGCGGAGGTGGCGCCGTGAAGGTCCTGCTCACCGGCGGCACGGGCTTCGTCGGGCCGGCCACCGCGAAGGCGCTCGCCGGCGCCGGGCACGAGGTGCGCTGCCTGGTGCGCAAGGGGTCGGACCGCTCCGGCCTCGAGGCCGCCGGCGTCCCGCTGTCGTGGGCGCTCGGCGACGTCTGCGACCGGGGCTCGCTGCCGGCGGCGCTCGACGGCGCCGACGCGGTGGTGCACGTCGCCGGCCTGACCAAGACGGTGCGCAGCGAGGACTACTACCGCGTCAACGCCGACGGGACGCGCAACCTCGCCGAGGCCGCGGCCTCGGCCGGCGTGAAGCGGTTCGTCCACTGCTCGTCGCTGGCGGTGGCGGGGCCGCTCGACGGCGCCCAGCCGGTCTGCGAGGAGGATCCGCCGGCGCCGGTCTCGCACTACGGCCGCTCGAAGCTCGCGGCGGAGGAGGCGGCGCGCCGCTTCGCCGACCGGCTCGCGCTCACCATCGTCCGGCCGCCGATCGTCTACGGCCCGCGCGACCGCGACTTCTTCGAGGTCTTCAAGATGGCGTCGCGGGGCGTGGCGCTGAAGGCCGGGCTGTTCGGCACCAAGCGCTACTCGGTGATCTACGTCGACGACCTCGGCGTCGCCCTCGCACGCGCGCTCGACAAGGGCGGCGCGGTGGAGCCGTCGAGGCGCGACGGCGGCGGCGTCTACTACGTCTCCGACGGCGGCGTGTACACGTGGGAGGAGATGATCCGCGAGGTCGGCCGCGCCCTCGGCCGCCCGAACACCGTGGTGCTCCCGGTGCCCGAGGCCCTCTCGTGGGGCGCGGGGCTCTGGGGCGAGCTGGCCGCGCGGGTCTCCGGCAAGCCGCAGATCATGTCCTTCGACAAGATCCGCGAGGTCGGCGGCGACGGCTGGGCCTGCGACACCGAGCGGGCGAAGCGCGAGCTCGGGTTCGAGCCGGCCTACCCGCTGGCGCGCGGGCTGGCGGAGGCGGCGGGGTGGTATCGGGGGGAGGGGTGGATCTGAGGGGAAGGCTCCAGGCTCCGGGCTCCAGGCTCCAGCCTCCGGTTGGCGGTTCGGCGGAGGGCGTGCTTCGATCGCGGCTTCGATCGGAGGCGGTCATGTGGCGCGTCGTCGTGGCGGCGGTGATCTCGGTGGTCGCGGCGGCGCCGGCACACGCGGCGGACGCGAAGTCGGCGGAGGCGAAGAAGGGAGCTTCGGCGGCGCCGAAGATCGACCTGCAGCTGCCGGGTCTGCCGAAGCTCGACGGGGTGAAGGGGGCGGCGGAGGAGCCGGGGGTGGCGGCCGAAGGGCCGCCGGTGCTCGAGAAGGTCGAGCACGCCCGCGACTTCGACGCCAACACCGGCGGGCGCAAGCCGCGCGGGCCGGTCATCAAGGAGTTCCGGGTGAAGAGCCTCCCGGCGACGACGGAGGCCTTCAAGACGCTGCTCCGGCTGAAGAGCCCCGGCGGCAAGCCGCTGCGCCTCGACCTGAACCTGCTCGCGCCCGACGGCGCCGTCGTCGCCGACACCTCGACCGACGTGTCCTTCCCCTACGGGAAGGACACCATGGAGCTCGTGGTGAAGTGGGACGGCATCGCCGCCAAGGCCGCCGGCACCTACGTCATCGAGGTGCTCGCCGGCGGCCAGAAGCTCGGCGCCGCCCCGATCGAGATCGTCTGGGGCGGCTGACCGGTTGCTGAAGCCTGGAGCCTGGAGCCCGGAGCCTGCCTCTCAGGCCTTCCCCGCGAAGATATCCATCACCTTCTGCAGCAGCTCGATCGACTCGTCCCGCGGCCGCTGGAACGCGTTCCGGCCCATGATCGAGCCGAAGCCGCCGCCGTCGCGGATGCCCTTCACCTCGTCGAGCAGCGACGCGGTGTCCTTCGCCTCGCCGCCCGAGAAGATGACGATGCGCTTGCCGGCGAAGGCGGCCTGGACCACGTGCCGCACGCGGTCGGCCATGGTCTTCGTCGGGATCGCGTGCTTCTCGAACACCTTCTTGTTCTCGGCCTGCTCGACGAAGTCCTTCGGCGGCTTCACCTTGATGACGTGGGCGCCGAGCTGCGCGGCGACGTGGGCCGCATAGCCGCAGATGTCGACGGCCTGCTCGCCCTCCTTGGAGATGCCGGCGCCGCGCGGGTACGCCCACAGCACCGTCGGCAGGCCGTACGACTTCGCCTCGGCGACCAGGTCGCGGATCTCCTGGTACATCGTGTTCCGCTCGCTCGAGCCCGGGTAGATGGTGAAGCCGATCGCGGTGCAGCCGAGGCGGACCGCGTCCTTCACCGAGCCGGTCAGCGCGGAGATCGGCTGGTCGAGCTTCGCCATGGTGTCGGAGTTGTTGAGCTTGAGGATGAGCGGCACCTCGCCGAGGTACTTGCCGGCGACGGCCTCGAGCGCGCCGAGGGGCGCCGCGTAGGCGTTGCAGCCGGAGTCGATGGCGAGGTTGTAGTGGTAGTCCGGATCGTAGCCGCCCGGGTTCGGCTGGAAGGAGCGGACCGGGCCGTGCTCGAAGCCCTGGTCGACCGGCAGGATCACCATCTTGCCGGTGCCGGCGAGGCGGCCGGTGTTCATCAGCCGCGCGAGGTTCGAGAGCACGCCGGGGTTGTCCGAGGGGTACCAGGAGAGGATCTTCCGGACCTGATCGCTGTTGCGCATGGGGCCTCCGGGCGCACGCAGGGTGCGCGGATTCGCGGGAAAACCCGGCATGCATAGTCCTTCGCCCCGGGGGTGGCAAGGCGAGGGATCGCCCGACTGCCCGCTTTCGGAAAGCGCGCCCGGGGCTAGGACTCGACGCCGTCCTCGAGGAAGGCGCGGCGCACGACGATGCGCTTGCCGGAGATCTCGAGGAAGCCGCGCCGCTGGAACTCCGACAGGGCGCGGGAGACGGTCTCGCGGGAGGTGCCGATCATCGCCGCCATCTCGGCCTGCGTCGGCCGCTGCCGGATCACCACGCCGCCCTCGGTCTCCTGCCCGTCGGCGGCGGCGAGCTCGCGGAGCATGCGGGCGACGCGGCCGTAGACGTCGAGCAGCGCGAGGTTGCCGATGATCGAGTCGGCGCGGCGGAGGCGGCGGCTCATCTCGGCGAGGATGTTGAGGGCGATCCGCGGGTTCTCGCCGAGGTACTTCGCGAAGGCGTTGCGCTCGAGCACGTAGAGCGCCGACGGCTCGATGGCGATCACGTTCGCCGACCGCGGCTGGCCGTCGAGCAGCGACATCTCGCCGAAGAACTCGCCGGGCCGGAACGAGGAGAGGATCATCTCCCGGCCCTTCTCGCCGTAGAGGACGACCTTCACCCGGCCCCGGACGAGGACGAACAGGGCGTCGCCGGGATCGGACTGGCTGACGATGACCGAGTCGGGCGAGAAGCTGCGGAGCTTGAGCAGCTTCTCGAGCGCGCCGAGGCCGCGCTCGTCGAGGCCCTCGAAGATGCTGACGCGCCGGAGCAGCTCACGCGGCGAAGGCTCGAGCTCGGCCAACAGGTCCCCCGGGGCGAAAGGCACGTCCAAGTACGCGGAATGCGTCGGATGCTAGCCGCGCCGTTCCTCGCGGGTCAACGACGGTTGACCTCTCCCGCCGCGCCGTGCGAAGCGCTCTCGCCGTGGAGCTGCACGTCAACGGCGAGAGGCGCGAGACGCCCGACGGCCTCACGGTCGCCGGCCTGCTGGCGCTGCTCGAGGTGCCGCGGGAGCGCGTGGCCGTCGAGGTGAACGGCGTCGTCGTCCGCCGCGCCGAGCACGAGCGCCACGCGCTCGCCGCCGGGGATCGGATCGAGGTCGTCGCCTTCGTCGGCGGAGGTACGTAGATGAGCGAGGAGCTGAAGCTCGGGTCGCACACCTTCCGGTCGCGCCTCTTCACCGGGACCGGCCGCTACGCCGACTTCCCGACCATGAAGGCGGCGCTCGCGGCCTCCGGCAGCGAGCTCGTCACCGTGGCGGTGCGCCGCCTCGACCTCTCGAAGACGGGCGAGGAGAGCCTGCTCTCCTGGATCCCCGAGGGGATGAAGCTCCTCCCGAACACCGCCGGCTGCTTCACCGGCGACGACGCGCTCCGCACCGCCCGGCTCGGCCGCGAGCTCTGGGGCTCGGACCTGGTGAAGCTCGAGGTGCTCTCGGACCCGAAGCTGCTCCTCCCCGACGTGGAGGAGACGGTGAAGGCGGCGCGGGTGCTGGTGAAGGAGGGCTTCACGGTGCTGCCGTACACCTCCGACGACCCGGTGACGGCGCGGAAGCTCGAGGAGGCCGGCTGCGCCGCGGTGATGCCGCTCGCGGCGCCGATCGGCTCGGGCCTCGGCGTCCGCAACCCGTACAACCTCGTCATCCTCATGGAGCAGGTGAAGGTGCCGGTGATCGTCGACGCCGGCGTCGGCACCGCGAGCGACGTGGCGGTGGCGATGGAGCTCGGGGTCGACGGGGTCCTGCTCAACACGGCGATCGCCTGCGCGAAGGATCCGGTGCGGATGGCGCGGGCGATGAAGCTCGCCTGCGAGGCCGGGCGCGACGCGTTCCTCGCCGGCCGCATCCCGAAGAAGCTCTACGGCGCGGCCTCGTCGCCGGTCGAGGGGACGATCGCGCGCTCGTGACGGCGCCGCGGCTCTACCTGATCACCGACCGGCGCCTCGCCGGCGACCTGCCGGCGAAGGTGGCGGCGGCGCTCGCGGCGCTGCCGCCGGGCGTCGCGGCGGTGCAGCTGCGGGAGAAGGACCTGCCGGCGCGGGAGCTCCTGGCGCTCGCGCGCGCGCTCGTGCCGGTGTGCAGGGCCCGCGGCGCGAAGCTGCTCGTCAACGACCGCGCCGACGTCGCCCGCGCGGCCGGCGCCGACGGCGTGCAC
>CAZDGH010000106.1:0-15119 GCA_964504805.1 uncultured Myxococcales bacterium
CACCGAGACGAACCCGCTCTCCGCCGACACCGACTGCGACGGCCTCTCCGACGGCCAGGAGGACCGGAACCGCGACGGCGTGGTGAACCTCGGCGAGACGTCCGCGCTCTCGCCCGACACCGACTGCGACGGCCGGTCCGACGGCGAGGAGGACGCGAACGCGAACGGCGCGGTGGATGCCGGCGAGACCGACCCGACCCGGATCGACACCGACGGCGACGGCCTCGGCGACGGCCAGGAGCTCGGCCGCACGGCCTCGCCGGATCCCGCCTGCGCGGCGGGCTTCGTCATCGACCAGAACCCGGCCACCACCACCGACCCGACGTCCGCCGACTCCGACGGCGACGGCCTGCAGGACGGCGCCGAGGACGCGAACCACAACGGCAACGTCGACGCCGGCGAGCTCGACCCGTCGAACGGCGCCGACGTGACCCCGACGGTGGTGGCGGCCTGCGGCACCGCGAACCTCGCGCCGGTGACCCTCACCGAGGACGCGATCCCGGACCTCATCCTCGCCCACCGCCCGACCTACTCCGAGGTCACCACCGTGACCGGCGCCGGCGGCACCGTGGTCGGCAGGATGGTGTTCGCGCCCTCCGGGCAGCCGGAAAACCCGAACGCGCTCGCCGGCTTCGCGATCGTCAAGGCGGCGGCGGCGGACGCGCTCGCCGAGGAGGCGGCGGACCGCGCGGCCTTCGGCGGCATCACCTCGCCGGTCATCCAGCAGTTCACCACCTGGGACGGCTACCCGGCGGTCCGCGCGCTCTACGACGTCTCCGGCAACGGCGACCTCAAGGCGAAGGCGAACGCGCTGGTGACGGCGCTGGTGCCGGGCGCGGGCGGGCTCCTCCCGGGCAACGCCGGCGTGAACGGGCCGTTCAAGCTCCAGGTCGAGTACGTGCGGCGCTCGGCGCAGCGCGCGGTGGTCGTCGGCTCGCTCGTGGCGGCGGCGCAGTACACCGGCGACAACCTCTGGCGCCTCGACGACCTCGCCAACGGCTCCGCCCTCGCCCAGAGCCGGGACGAGACCAACGTCGCCTGCGACCGCTTCGTCACCTCGGCGCCGCCGCTGGTCGACTTCCTCTGGGTCGTCGACAACTCGGGCTCGATGGGCGACGACCAGGCGGCGCTCTCGGCGGCGGCCACCGAGATGGTGAACCAGCTGTCGCAGTCGCAGCTCGACTGGCGCGTCGCCACCGTCTACACCGACTCGGACCGCACCGGGACCTACCGGAACTTCACCACCTCGACGCAGCAGTTCCAGACCGACGCCACGCCGGGCGTGAACGGCAGCGGCACCGAGCGCGGCTTCCAGCCGGTGCAGGACGCGCTCACCGACCGCTTCCTGCCGGTGGCGGCGGGCCGGGCCGATCGCATCCGTCCGGGCGCCACCCTGGTGGTGCTCTTCGTCTCCGACGAGCGCGAGCAGTCGGCGCTCACCGAGCAGGACTGGATCAACTACTTCTCCGACTGGGATCCGAACACCGCGGGCGCGCAGCGCGCCTTCCTCGCCGGCCTCATCTACCCGGGCGCCGCGGGCACCCGGTACCGCAACGTCATCAACGCGCTCGGCGGCATCGAGGGTGACCTCTCGAACCTGGCCACCATCAGCCCGACCATCAACACGATGATGAACTCGGTGATCGGCCAGACGTCGCCGTACGTCCTCAGCCAGCCGCCGATCTCCGCGACCCTCAAGATCGCCGTCGACCCGGCGGCGCTCGTCGCGCCGGCGGGCCCGGGCTGCGACGCGACCGACGTGCCGCGGAGCCGGCAGCACGGCTTCGACTACGACGGCATCGGCAACCGGGTGGCGTTCTTCGGCGACTGCCGCCCGTCGGCCGCCGCCGTCGGCAGCGCGCTGGCGGTCAGCTACCGGTACTGGATCGACCGCTCGCCGGACGCGAACGGCGTGCCCCCGGGCTGCGGCGGCTGCGCGGCGCCGCTCGTCTGCAACCCGGTCTCGAACCAGTGCGAGTGCCCCGCGGACTGCGGCGGCGGCGCCCCCGGCCCGTCGTGGGTCTGCGACACCACGACCTGCACCTTCGCCTGCCCCGCCGACTGCGGCGGCGGCTGCGGCGGCCGCGAGACCTGCGACGCGGGCACCTGCGAGTGCGCCTGCCCGCCGGACTGCGGCGCGCCGTCGCCGGGTCCGGGCTTCGCCTGCGACCAGGGCACCTGCGCCTGGACGTGCGACGCGACCTGCGGCGGCCAGCCGCAGCCCACCGCCGCCCACGTCTGCGACCAGGCCACTTGCACCTGGGAGTGCCCGGCGGACTGCGGCGTGCCCGCGGATCCGACGCGGATCTGCGATCCGTCGAGCTGCCAGCTCGTCTGCCCCGCGGACTGCGGCGGCACCTGCGGCGGCAACGAGGTCTGCAACCAGGAGACGTGCGGCTGCGAGTGCCGGCAGAACGTGAGCTGCCAGCCGGGCTTCGTCTTCGACCCGGCGGCCTGCGCCTGCGTCTGCGACACCGCGGGGCTCACCTGCTCCGGCGCGCGGACGCCGAACGCCGAGACCTGCCAGTGCGAGTGCCCGATCGACTGCGGCGGGTGCGACGGGCAGTGCGACCTGAGGACGTGCGAGTGCACGGACTTCGGATGACCGGCGGCGCCCTCCGGGGCGCAGTGGTCGCGTCGGCGCTCGCCGCGGTCGTGGCCCTCGCGGGCTGCGGGCCGCGGCGCGGCGTCGCGCCGGCGAAGAAGGGCCCGAGCACGTCCGCGTACGCCGTCTGTGGCTCGAACGGGAAGACATACCCGGCGCTGTTCGCGGTGGCGGCGGGCGTCGCCCCGCTCTACGACGGCCAGTGCCGCCGCTGCGAGGAGTCGGCGTGCAAGGACGGCGAGCAGTGCGTGCTGGTGCCGTGCCCGTACCGCGAGGGCGCGGCGCTCGACGAGGCCTGCCTGCAGCGCTCGGGGCCGAAGTTCTGCATGCCGGCGGAGTAGGGAACGGCGACGGCGGGCTACGAGGCTACGAGGCTACGAGGCTACGAGGCTGGGTGCGGGGGCCTCGAGGCTTGGGCTACGGGGCGGCCTTGGTGGGCTTGCGGCGGCGGAGGGCGAGGGCGACGAGGAGGCCGAGGGCGGCGCCGGCGGCGGCGAGCCAGCCGCGCTGCGGGACCGCCGGAGGGCCCGGGTCGGGCGCGATCCGAACGGTGGAGAGCGTGGTCTCGAAGCCGGGCAGGAGCGCGTCGAGGTTCGACGACGGCGCCGAGAGCGTGACCACGTAGCTCCTCGCGCCGGCGCCGAACCAGGCGAGGACGACGGCGTGCTCGCTGCCGTCGAGCGGGAAGCGGCCGGCGACCTCGAGGAGCGGGCCGGGCGGCTTGCCGCGGGTGGCCCAGGCGAGCCGGAGGTCGAGCTCGAGCTCGTCGCGGAAGTGGTCCACCGTCGCCTGGGCGAGGCGGTCGCGGAGCTCGGGGCCGTCCTCGAGCGGCGCGTCGATCCGGGTGACCACCAGCGAGGCGTCCGACGGGGCGTGGGCGAACACGGCGAGCAGCGCCCGCGGGGCGGCCCGCGGCCCGGGCGCGAGCGCCCTCGTCTCCCGCGGCGCGAGCGGCATCGCCGTGAAGCCCGGCGGCGGCTCGAGGTCGAGGCCGTCCACCTCGGCGGCGGCGGCCGAGGCGGCGGCGCAGAGGACGGCGGAGGCGAGGAGGCGGCGCGGCACGAGCGCGGGAGTGTCCCGGGCGGCGCGGCCGGCCGTCAACGGCGACGACGCCGCCGGTCGCTGGTAGAACCGCGGCCATGGACGTGGAGCACGAGAAGGCGGAGGCCGAGCGCGCGCTCCGCCGCGGGGACGTGAAGGCCGCGCTCTTCGGCTACGGGCAGCTGGTGAAGGCGTTCCCGGAGGACGCGGCGATCGTCTCGCGTTTCCAGGCGATCCGCGAGCTGGTGCAGCACGGCGAGCTGTCGAGCCCGAAGGCCGCGGCGGACGGCGGCGCGGCGACGCTCTCGTCGCAGGCCGAGGCGGCGGCGGCCCGCGGCGCCCACGCGGAGGCGCTCGCGCTGTACCGCCGGGCGCTCGAGGAGCGGCCGGGCAACCAGCTCTACCTCGAGCGGATGGGGGAGCTGATGGCGGAGCTGCGCCGCGGGGCGCCGGCCCCCGCCCCGCCCCCTGCCCCACCGCAGCCCGCGGCCTTCGACGCCCGGGCGCTGCTCGAGGAGCTCCTCTCCCGGGTCCGCGCGCGACGCCGCCGGCCCTGACATCCGCGCCGCGCGCACCGCGACGGCCGCGCCATGGTCTCGCTTGTGGGCCCGGGGGGTGAGGGCTAGGATCGCCGCCTCCCAGGAACCGGCTGTCATGGTCGAGCGGTCCACCCTGACATCGGCACCCGGATTTTCGTCGGGCCTCCGGCCCCACGTGGAGCTTCCTTGGCGATCCAGCGGATCGGCGTCCTCACAGGCGGCGGCGACTGCCCCGGCCTGAACGCGGTCATCCGGGCGGTGGTGAAGAGCGCCCTCGGGCTCGGGTGGGAGGTCCTCGGCTTCGAGGACGGCTACGTCGGCGTGGTGGAGAAGCGGCTCCAGCCGCGGCGCCTCGACCTCGCCTCGGTGGCCGGGATCCTCAGCCGCGGCGGCACGATCCTCGGCACCTCGAACAAGGGCAACCCGTTCCGCTGGCCGGTGCGCCGCGGCGACGGCTTCGTCGAGGAGGACGTCTCGGACGAGGCCGTGGCGCGGCTCCGGGAGCTGCGGGTGGACGCGCTCGTCGCCATCGGCGGCGACGGCACCCTCAAGATCGCCCACCAGCTGGCGCAGAAGGGCGTGCACGTCGTCGGCTGCCCGAAGACGATCGACAACGACCTCTCGCAGACCGACCAGACGTTCGGGTTCGACACCGCCCGCGCCACCGCCACCGACGCCATCGACAAGCTGCACACCACCGCCGAGTCCCACGACCGCGTCATGGTGGTGGAGCTGATGGGCCGCGACACCGGCCACCTCACCCTCCACGCGGGCCTCGCCGGCGGCGCCGACGCCATCCTCATCCCCGAGATCCCGTACCGGATCGAGCCGGTGGTGCAGATGATCCGCGAGCGCTCCGCCCGCGGCCGCTCGTTCTCGATCATCGCCGTCTCCGAGGGCGCCCGGGAGGTGGACGGCGGGCAGTCGATCGTCGAGGCCGCCGACGCCACCCCGGGCCGCGGCGTGGTCCGCCTCGGCGGCGCGGGCAAGGTCGCCGCCGACCTCATCGCCGCGCAGGTGAAGGAGCACGAGGTGCGGGTCACCGTCCTCGGCCACCTGCAGCGCGGCGGCCCGCCGACCGCCACCGACCGCATCCTCGGCACCCGGTTCGGCTGCAAGGCCGTCGAGCTGGTGCAGGAGGGCCGCTTCGACCACATGGCGGCGCTCCACGGGAGCGAGGTGGTGGCGGTGCCGCTCGGGCTGGCGTCGAAGACGCGCTTCGTGGAGCCCGAGGGCGAGCTGGTGCGGTACGCGCGGCGCCTCGGCGTCGTCTTCGGAGACGAGAGGAGCTGACGGACGTGGTCGGCCGGCAGATCGATCGCTACCGGCTCGTGGAGGAGATCGGCTCCGGCGGGATGGCCGTGGTCTACCGCGGCGTCGACACCGCGCTCGACCGCGAGGTCGCGGTGAAGGTGATGCACCCGCACCTCGCCGGCAAGGAGGAGAGCCGCAAGCGCTTCCGCCGCGAGGCCAAGGCGGTGGCGAAGCTCCGGCACCCGTACATCCTCGAGATCTACGACTTCTCCGGCGACGAGGCGAAGGAGAGCTTCATCGTCACCGAGTACGTGCGCGGGCGGACCCTCCGCGCCTACGGCGAGGAGGTCGGCTTCGCGCTCCCCGAGCTCGCCACCCTGGCGGTGGACCAGCTCTGCGAGGCGCTGCAGCACGCCCACGACACCGGGATCGTCCACCGGGATCTGAAGCCCGAGAACGTGATGGTCCGCGAGGACGGCGTCCTGAAGCTGATGGACTTCGGCATCGCGCGGATGGTCGAGGCCGACGAGAAGATGACCATGACCGGCGCGCTCGTCGGCTCGCCGCTCCACATGGCGCCGGAGACGATCGAGGGCCGCGGCGCCGATCACCGGGCGGACATCTTCGCCATCGGCACCATCTGGTACTGGCTCGTCACCGGGAAGATGGCGTTCCAGGGCGCCACCACCACCCAGACGCTCCGCCAGATCCTCGAGGGGCAGTACGTCGACCCGCGGATGCTGAACGCGGCGTGCTCCGACGAGATCGGCGACGCCATCGCCCGGTGCCTGCACAAGGACCCGGCGCAGCGCTTCGCCTCCGTGGCCGAGCTGCGCGCCGCGATCCGGAAGGTGCTGGACGAGGCGGGGATCGAGCGGGTCGAGCCGGAGCTGAAGGCGTACTTCGAGGACCCGAAGGCGGCGACCGCGGCGATGCGGGCGCGGCTCGTGGCGCGGCTCACCTCGCTCGGGGAGAAGGCGCTCGCCGAGAAGCGGCAGGCGAAGGCGCTCTCGTACTTCAACCGGGTGCTCGCCCTCGACGAGAAGAACGCGGCGGTGCTCGCGCACCTCGAGGGGATGAAGCGGGCGAAGAAGGCGGCGAAGCGGCGGCGCGCGATCGCCCTCGCCGCCCTCGCGCTGCTCGGCGTGTCGGCGCTCGGCGCGGGCGGCGTGGCGATCGTGGAGGCGTGGCCGGAGGAGGCGCCCGTGGTCGAGGCTCCGCCGGAGACCGCGCCGGAGCCGCTCGCCGTGGCGCCGCCGCCCGAGCCCTCGCCCGAGCCGGCGGTCGAGCCGGGGCCGGCGGTCGAGCCGCCACCGGTCGAGGTCGCGCCGAAGCCGGCCGGCGATCCGGTGGTGGCGAAGAGCTCCGAGCCGCGGCCGAAGGTGCAGCCCCGGGGCACGCCGCCGCCGCCCACGAAGGTCGCGGCGGCCGCGAAGCGGCGGGTCCGCGTCCTCTACACGCCGCAGACGAACGCGATCCTGAAGATCGACGGCGAGTCCCAGGACCTCGATCCGGCGAAGCCGGTCTACGAGACCGAGCTCGTCGTGGGGAAGACCTACAACTTCGGCCTGCTGGTGCCCGACTGCTGCATGCCGGACGCCCAGGCGATCCCGATCAAGGAGGGCGACGGGGACCTCGAGGTCCGGCTCAAGGCGCCCCCGAAGCCGGCGACCGTGCTGGTGCGATCGAACCGCCCCGAGGCCACGATCTTCGTCGGCAGCTCGCCGAAGGGGAAGGTGTCGGACATCGCCAGCCGCGGCGGCTTCCCGGTCTCGCTCGGCGAGGCCTACCGGAAGAAGATCCGGGTCGACCTCGTCTTCGAGGGGAAGGCCGTCGAGAAGGAGATCCCGGTCGAGGCCGGCAAGCTCGCCGAGGCCGTGGTGGACTTCCCGTGACCCGCGGCCTGGCCCTCGCCCTGGCGCTCGCCCTGCCCCTCGCGGCCTCCGCCGCCGACGGGCGGCTCGCGCAGGCCACGAACCACTTCGAGTACGGCGACTTCGAGAAGGCCCGCACCCTCGCCGAGCAGCTCCTCGGCGAGCGCGTCCTCACCGAGGACCGCGAGCTGATCGAGGCGAACCGCATCGCCGGCCTCGGCTGGTTCTACGCCAAGGACGCCGAGAAGGCCCGCGGGTACTTCGTCTCGCTGCTCTCCATCGACCCGGACTTCAAGCTCGATCCCTTCTTCACCCCGCCCGCCGCCGTGGAGTTCTTCGAGAAGGTGCGCGCCGACAACCAGGAGCTCCTCCAGCCGATCCGCGAGCAGAAGGCGAAGATCCTCGCGGCGCGGAAGAAGGAGGAGGAGCTGCGGCGCGAGTTCGAGGAGAAGTCGCGGCGCGCCGCCGAGGAGGCCGCCCGGCGGCCGGCGAAGATCAAGGAGGTGGAGAAGCACTACCTCCCGATCGTGTTCCTCCCGCTCGGCGCCGGGCAGTTCCAGAACCGCGACACCTCGATGGGGATCCTCCTCGCCACCGTGCAGGTGGTGAGCGGCGTCACCTCGGTGGTGAGCTACTCGGTCGTCGAGTCGCTCCGCGATCCGCAGTCCGGCGGCTTCCCCTCGGACCGGTTCGCCCTCGCCGGCACCCTCGACGTGGTGAAGTGGGCGTCGGCCGGCGTCTTCTACGTGGCGTGGGGCTACGGCATCGTCGACGCCTGGGCGAACTTCGAGCCCGAGGTGGTCCGCGAGCTCGAGGTCGCGCCGCCCTCCCCCGCCGACGCCGCCAGGCCGAGCGCCGCCGGCGACGCGCCGCCGAAGCCCGCCGGCGCGCGCCTCGAAGTCCCCCGCCTCCTCCCCTACGCCGCCGCCTCCCCCGACGGCGGCGGCTCCCTCGGCCTCACCCTCCGTTTCTAGCTGGAGCTCCCGTGCCCTCCCTCAGCATCCGCCTCCCCGACGGCCGCACCCAGACGATCCCGCTCATCAAGCGGATCACCTCGATCGGCCGCTCCACCGACAACGACGTCGCCCTCGAGGACGGCGGCGTCCCCGAGAGCGCGTTCCACGTCCACTTCGACGGGCAGAACTTCAACGCCGTGGTCCACGAGGGCGAGCTGCTCGTGAACGGCAAGAAGGTCTCCGACGCGCGCCTCAAGCAGGACGACGTGCTCAAGGTAGGCAGGTGCGAGCTCACCTTCCGCATGTACGACGCCCAGGCCTCGGCGCCGATCGCCAAGGCCGAGGTCCACCACCTCGGCGCGCCGCGCAGCGGCCGGGACCACACCCTCTCGCCCGAGGCGCTCGGCGCGTTCCAGAAGCTGCACGCGTTCTCGGAGAAGCTGCTCCTCGACTACGACCTCGACAAGCTGCTCGAGAACCTGATGGACGCGGTGATCGAGGTCACGACCGCGGACAAGGGCTTCCTCATCCTCCTCGAGGGCAACGAGCTGGTGGTGAAGGTGGCCCGCAACGTGGCCCGCGAGAACATCGAGGACGCGGTCGAGCGCGTCTCCGACTCGATCGTCTCCAAGGTGGTCAAGACCCGGCGTCCGGTGATCGTCTCCGACGCGCTCCACGACGCCGAGTTCAACTCGGCGGCCTCGGTGGTGAACCTGAAGCTCTGCTCGGTGATGTGCGCGCCGCTGATGGAGAAGGGCAACCTCTTCGGCCTCATCTACGTCGGCAACGACAACGTGGTGAACCTGTTCGAGGAGAAGAGCCTCGAGCTGCTCACGGTGTTCGCGTCGCAGGCGTCGCTCCTCCTGCGCAACGCCATGCTCGTGAACGAGCTGCGCTACGACAACCAGGAGCTGCGCAAGCGCATCGAGGAGGCGAAGTACGGCGACATCCTCGGCTCCTGCGTGGCGATGCGCGAGGTCTACAAGAAGATCGACAAGATCGCCGGCACCGACATCTCGGTGCTGGTGAACGGCGAGACCGGCACCGGCAAGGAGATGCTCGCCCGGGAGATCCACCGCCGCTCCCCTCGGAAGAACGGGCCGTTCGTGGCCATCAACTGCGGCGCGATCCCGGAGAACCTCCTCGAGAGCGAGCTGTTCGGCCACGTGAAGGGCGCCTTCACCGGCGCGGTGGCGACGCGGGTCGGCAAGTTCCAGGCGGCCCACGCCGGCACGCTGTTCCTCGACGAGATCGGCGAGATGCCGCCGCAGCTCCAGGTGAAGATCCTCCGGGCGCTGCAGGAGAAGACGGTGGTGAAGGTCGGCGACAGCCGGCCGGAGACCGTCGACATCCGGGTGGTGGCCGCTACCAACAAGCTGCTCGAGGACGAGATCAAGAAGGGCACGTTCCGCGAGGACCTCTACTACCGCCTCAACGTCGTCACCCTGAAGCTGCCGCCGCTCCGGGAGCGCGGCGACGACGTGGTGGTGCTCGCCAAGTTCTTCCTGACCAAGTACGCCAAGGAGTTCTCCTCGAAGGCGAAGGGCTTCACCCCCAACGCGGTCATCGCCATGAAGAAGTACGGGTGGCCGGGCAACGTCCGCGAGCTCGAGAACCGGATCAAGAAGGCGGTCGTGCTCGCCGACAAGGCGCTGGTGTCGGCCGAGGACCTCGACCTCAAGCCCGAGAACCTCGAGCCGATCATGCCGCTCGCCACCGCCAAGGAGGAGTTCCAGAAGCGCTACATCATGGAGGTCCTGGAGCGGAACGGCGGCAACCGCACCAAGACCGCCAAGGACCTCGGCGTCGACCCGCGGACGATCTTCCGCCACCTGGAGAAGCTCGAGGCCGAGCGGACCGGCCGCGCGCCGCCGCCGGACGACGACGCCGAGGGCGAGGCCCTCGCCGGGGGCGCCGAGGAGCCGTGACGAGGCGCGCCGTCCTGCTCGTGCCGCTCTGGGCCGCCGCGTGCGTCGTCCCGCAGGACGTCGCCGAGGCGCCGGACCTGCCCGAGGTGACCAACCACGCGCCGCGGATCGTCTCCGACACCGCGCGGGTGGAGGGCCTGCCGCAGCGGCGGCTGGTGGTGCAGAAGAACTGCCGGTCGGTGCAGTTCGAGCTCGGCGTGATCGAGGACCTCGACGCCTCCGACGACCTCGAGGTGCGCTGGTTCGTGAACTACGACGAGGGCGAGACGTTCGCCCGGCAGATCACCGTGATCCGCGGCGGCCCCGACGTGCGCGACGGCGTGCGCAGCCCCGCCGGCGACTCGTTCCGCCTCGTGCTCGACCGCCTCGAGGTCGGCCGCTCGGTGGTGGTCGAGGCGTGGGTCTCCGACGGCTTCGACGATCCGGCCGAGGAGCCGCCGTTCCGCCGGGTGCTCGACGGCCGCGACTTCGACGAGGTGGCGTGGGTGATCGAGGTCCAGGAGGGCGTCTGCGCGCTGTAGGAGGAGCCCTCGCGGCGCTGGCGCTGGCGGCGGGCCTCGCCGGCTGCCCGCTCCCGGGCGACGACGGCGACGCTTGCGACGCGGACGCCGCCTGCGCCTCGGGCCTCGTCTGCGACCGCGGGCTGTGCCGCCGCCTCGGCCTGCCGCAGGGGCCGCTCGCGCTGCACGTCCTGCCGCCGGAGTCGAGCGGGTTCAGCTCGCAGGCGTTCCCGCTGGCGGCGCCGTCGCGGGACCGCATCCGGCTCTCGCTCTGCCCGCCGTCCGAGCTGGTCGCGACGGTGCGGACGCCGGGCGGCGAGCCGGCGGTGCTCGCGGCCGTGGGGGAGAGCGGCATCCCCGGCGTGCGCGTGCGCCTCGACGCCGAGACCGCCGAGGGCGAGCTCCGGCTGCGGCTGCCGCCCGGCGGGTACCGGCTCCGGGCGCAGGCGCGGCAGGCCCTCGGCGCCGCGGCGCCGGCGGTGTCCGGCGAGGTGTACCTCGGCCCGTGCGAGGACGCCTCGATCGAGCTCGAGACGCCGGATCTCGCCGAGACCCGGACGATCTCGTTCCGGCTGGTCTCCGATCCCGCCTCGAACCCGGCGCCGCGCTGCGGCGTGCGGGTGCAGGCGCTCGACGCGGAGACCGGCGAGCCGCTCTCCGCGCCGCTCGTCGCCGCGGTGGACCCGGCGACGCGGCGCTGCGAGGACGAGCTCCACGCGCTGGCCGTGCGCGGCGCGATCCCCGGCCAGGCCCTGCGGCTCCGGCTGGTGGTCTCGTCGGCGGACTCCGGCGCGCCCACGGTGCCGACCCAGGAGCTGCTCTACCGGTTCGACCCGGTCCTGAGGGAGCGCGGGCTCTGCGCCGATCACGATCCGCCGTGGGGGCCGGGGGAGTGCCTCTGCGATCGCGTCTGCGTCGCCGAGGACGGCGCGCGCGCCGACTGCAACGACCGGGAGCCGCTGCCGCGCGAGGCGCTGCTCGAGCTCGGCTGCCGGATCGGCGTCTCGGGCCCGGTCGCGGGGGCGACCACCCCCGCGTGGATCACCCTGCTCGACGAGGCCGGCGCCCCGGTGCCGCCGTCCGACGTGGCGACGGTCGTGGCCGACGGCGTCGTCGCCGCCGCGGCGGACGAGGCCTGCGAGCTGCGCCCCGATCCGCCGCAGGTCGAGGACGACCGCTGCGGCTGGGGCTTCCAGGAGGTCGGCGGGGCCCGCTTCCGCTCGGCGCCCGGCGTGCCCCGCGCCGACGACCCGTCGACCTGGCGCGTCGACGTGCTCCCGGGTGCCTACCGCGTCCGCGCCACGCCGACCCTCGCCGCGCCGTACGCCACCGCGGCCTGCGTGGTCCGGTCGTCCGAGCGCTGCGTCCCGGAGGATCCGGCCACCTGCCCCGGCGGCGCGAGCTGCGACGCCGCGACGCGGACCTGCGTCGGCCCCGGCGGCGCGCGGCTCTGCGACGACCGGGTGCGGATCCTGCCGCCCCGCAGCGGCACGAGCCCGGCGCCGTCGGAGCGCAACGAGCTCGTGGTGGTGCTCGGGCCGAAGCTGCCGCTCGAGGGCTCGATCACCCTCGCCGGCAGCCGCACCCCGGCGTTCGACGCGCGGGTGACGGCGCTGCGACGCGGCCTCGAGGAGCCGGTGGCCTCGGACTTCACCTCGGCGCGCGGCCTCTACCAGCTCCTCGTCGAGCCCGGCGAGTACCGGCTGCTGGTGCAGCCCGGGGACGAGTCGGCGCCCTGGACGTACGCGGGTCCGGTGGCGGCCGGCGGCCGGCTCGACGTGCGGCTCGAGGCCGCGGCCCGGGTGGTCGGCACGGTGACCGGGACGGACGCCGGCGGCGCCCGGCCGCTCGCCCGCGCGGTGGTGCGCGCCTACCGCTGCGAGGCCGGCTGCTTCGCGGCCAGCCGCGAGGAGCTCGCGGCCGGCTCGGCGGCGCTCGTCGGCGAGGCGGTCACCGACGCGGACGGCAGCTTCTCGATGGTGCTGCCCGCCGCGCAGTGACCTCGGTCAGCGCAGCCGGTCGAACGCCGCGCGGGTCTCGTCGGCGACGGGGCCGGCGTGGCGCGACCAGTGGCCCGCCGCGACCTCGCCGCGATCGGGCAGCTCGGCGAGGGCGCGGCACGCCTCGACGATCGCCTCGGCCTTCGCGGCGTCGGCGCCGGAGGGCGCGCGGCACGCCTCGGTCGCCTCGGCGACGCGCACCCGGTAGAGCGCCGACCAGCGCTCGAACGAGCGAGCCTCGGCGACCGCCTGCGTGGCCCGGGGGACCGCCGCCAGCCGCGCCAGCAGCTCCTCGTGGAGCTCCCTGGCCCGCGACACGCACGTGGCGGCGTCCGCGGGCGCCGGCGCCGGCTCGACCCGCGGCAGCCCGCGCCACACGCCGAGGATCAGCTCGACGCTGAAGACCGTGGTGATGACGATGTGGATGCCGAGGAGGACGCGGACGATCGTCTTGCTCCGCGGCTTCGCGGGCTCGGTCGTCGCGGCGGCTCCCTCGGACGGCATCAAGGCCGCGTTCTAGGGACTTCCGGCGGTGCGGTCAACGAGCACGCCGCGTCCGCCGCTTCGCGGCGGGGCTCCAGGCTCCAGGCTCCAGGCTCCGGCCGGCGCGGTGGTTGCTGGAGTCCCGGGGCCTGGAGCCTGCCGTGCGCACGCCAGGCGCGCCATGACGTCGCGTGGTTGCTGGAGCCTGAAGCCTGGAGCCTGGAGCCTCGCCCCTGGCGTGCGCCAGCACGCCAGGGGCGCTACGGCGTACCGGTGCTGGCCGGCGGCGCGGGCGCGGCGCCCTGGGCGCCGGCGGGCGTCTCGGCGGCGTCCTTCTTGCGCAGGCCGGAGAGGCGCTTGCGCATCGCGGGGATGTACTCGCTCGCGGGGTAGTCGGCGATCGCCGCGCGCAGCGTCTTCTCGGCGGTGGCCGGGTCGCCGGTCTTCTCCTGCGCCTCGGCGAGGACGAGCACCGCGTAGTCCTTGTTCTTCTTCTCCTTGGACTTCGCGACGAACCGCGCGAGGGCGGGGGCCGCCTTCTCCCAGTCGCGGAGCTCCGCCGCGGCGGCGCCCAGGTAGAACGACATGTCGTCGCCCTCCGGGTGCTCCGGCCAGAGGTCGAGCGCCTTGCCGAGCTCGGCGGCGGCGGTCTTGAAGTCGGAGCGCTTGTACGCGTTCCGGCCCACGTCGAGCTTGGCCTCGGCGAGGCGCTCGATGATCGCGCGGCTGCGGTCGTCGAGGGCGCGGGCCTCGAGGGGCGAGAGCTTCGAGCGGTCCACGGCCCGGAGGGCGAGCGCCGCCTTCTCGCGCTCGTCGGCGCTGCCGGCGTCGAGCTTCTGGTACGCGGCGAGCGCCGCGGCCGACGCCTGCTTCGCCTGGGCGAGCTCGGCCCTGGCCCTCTCGGCGGCCTCGGTGGCGCCGCTCGCCTTCTCGCGGAGCGAGGCGGTCTCGGAGCTCGCCTGGGCGACCCAGCCGCGGGCGCCGAGGACGGCGGCGCCGCCGGCGAGCGCGGCGAACAGCAGGTACGCGACGGCGGACGAGACCCACTGCCTCCGCTCGAACGACTCCTGCTTCTTGCCGAGCGCCTTCAGATCGGCGCCGAGGTTCTTGAGGAGGTTGTCGTTCTTGATGACCAGGTTCCTGGCCTCGACGATCTCCTTGCGGATGTCCGAGAGCTCCTTCTCCACCGTCGTCTCCTCTCGCGCCGGCGGCGCCGGCGGCGCCCGTGCCGGACGGGCGGCGGGGCCGGTCCGGGGGCTCGCCCGCACCTCGCCCACGCCGAAGTCGTTCTCGCCTGCGTCCTTCATCCGTCGATCCCCCGGCTCGGACCCGATGCCGAACGAGGTGCGACGGGCCGATCTTCCCCGCGGCTACGGGCCGCGCTTCGGGATCGGCTCCCAGCGGAAGTAGACGCCCGCCCGGACGAACGGCCCGCCGCCGTCCACGGTGCCGAGCGCGACGTCCTGCGCCCGGGAGTACAGGAAGCCGCCGTCGAGGAGGAGGCCGAGGTCGTCGCTGACGTCGGCGGAGACGCCGGCCGAGGCGCCGAGCGCGTACGGCGTGAGCTCGACGTACCGGCCTCCCTCGCTGAGGGCGAGGAAGGTCTTGCCGACCAGGGCCGAGAGCACCGGGCGCACGTTCCAGTCGGGGAGCGGGTGCCACTCGAACGAGAGGCCGAACGGCGCCGCGGTGAGCTGGTACGCGCCCGGCTCCTCGATCGCCGTCTGCGAGATCCCGATGTCGATGCCCACCTCGAGGTTCTTCGACGGCTTGTAGCCGAAGGAGAGGGTGGCGGCCGGCGTCGGGCTGGCGCCTTCGGGCACGAGCGGCATCCGCACGCCGGGCAGGAGGGCGACCGTGCCCTCGCGCTCGAGCGACCTCGCCGCGGCGGGTGAGGCGGCGAGCAGGACGCCGAGCGCGGCGGCGAGCGAGAGGCGGG
>CAZDGH010000107.1:0-15042 GCA_964504805.1 uncultured Myxococcales bacterium
CCGGCGACGCCTGCACCGACGACGCCCAGTGCCCCGACCTCTTCTGCGTCACCGAGGCCGAGAACGGCTGGCCCGACGGCTACTGCTCCGGCGGCTGCACCGCCGACGCCGACTGCACCGGCGGCGGCCACTGCGGCTTCCGGCAGGGCCCGAACGGCGTCTGCCTCGCCGACTGCACCACCGACGCCGACTGCCGCTTCGGCTACCAGTGCTACGACGTCGAGGGCGACGGGATCGTCGAGTGCGGCCCGGTCGCCGCCGGCAACGCGCCGAACGGCGAGCCGTGCACCGGGATCGCCGACTGCTCCGGCGGGCAGAACGGCTTCTGCATCCGCGAGGAGGACAACCACTGGCCGGGCGGCTACTGCTCGGAGGGCTGCCGCGTCGACGCCGACTGCGAGGCCGGCGGCCACTGCGGCTTCCTCGACGAGAACGGCGACGGCGTCTGCCTCGCCGGCTGCGCGGTGGCCGCCGACTGCCGCCCCGGCTACGACTGCTTCGACGCCGAGGGCGACGGCTCGCTCGAGTGCACGCCGGTGCCGAGCGGCCCGGGCGACACCGGCGACGCCTGCGCCGGCTGGTGGGAGTGCGGCGGCGGCCGCGAGGTCTTCTGCATCGAGGAGGGCACCACCGGCTGGGAGGCGGGCTACTGCAGCCGCGGCTGCGACGGCGACGACGACTGCGGGGCGGGCACGCACTGCGGCCTGCGCGACGAGAACGGCGACGGCGTCTGCGTCGACGCCTGCGGCGGCGCCGAGGGCAGCTGCCGGCCACGGTTCTACGCCTGCCAGGACGACGACGCCGACGGCCGCGACGAGTGCACCCCCGCCGCCTTCGGCCAGGGCGCGCCGGGCCGGCCCTGCTCGAGCTTCCGCAACTGCGCCGGCGGCGAGGACGGCGCCTGCGCCAGCCAGGCCGGCGGCTTCTTCAAGGGCGGCTACTGCTTCCTCGACGGCTGCACCAGCGACGCCGCCTGCCCCGCCGGGAGCCACTGCGGCTTCGTCGACCCGGCCACCGGCGAGGGCCTCTGCATCGACGCCTGCGCCACCGACGCCGACTGCCGCGGCGACGGCTACGCCTGCTCCGACGACGACGGCGACGGCCGGACCGAGTGCTGGGCGTCCGCGACCGGCGCCGGCGCGGTGGGCGCGCCGTGCGCGGGCTTGTGGGAGTGCGCCGGCGGCTCGAACGGCGCATGCCTGACCGACGCGTTCGAGGGCGGCTACTGCACGCTCACCTGCACCAGCGACGTGGAGTGCGGCGCCGGCGCCCACTGCGGCGCCATCGGCGACGACGGCACCGGCGTCTGCTTCGCCTCCTGCGCCGCGGCCGGCGACTGCCGTGGCCCGGCGTACGGCTGCGAGGACGGCGACGACGACGGCCGCACCGAGTGCTACCCGGTGGCCCACGGCGCCGGCGAGGTGGGCGCGCCCTGCGAGGGCCTCGCCGACTGCGGCGGCGGCGCCGACGGCGTCTGCGCCACCGGCTCGGACGGCTTCCGCTACGGCTACTGCCTGCTCTTCTGCGACGGCGGCACGCCGTGCCCGGCGGGGAGCCACTGCGCCTTCGACGAGGGCGAGGGCGGCTTCTGCGTCGACGACTGCGCGGCCGACGCCGACTGCCGCACCGCCGACAGCTACGCCTGCTACGACGCCGACGACGACGGCTCCACCGAGTGCTACCCGTCGGCGACCGGCACCGCCCGGATCGGCGAGCGCTGCGTGGGACGCTGGGAGTGCCGCGGCGGCGAGACCGGCTTCTGCCTCGCCGCGCCCGCGTGGCCGGGCGGCTACTGCGTGACCACCTGCGATCCCGCCGCGGCCGCCTGCGGTCCGGGCGCGAACTGCACCACCTTCGACGACCCGGCCGCGGGCCTCTGCCTCGACGGCTGCGCCGACCACGGCCAGTGCCGCGACGGCTACGCCTGCGAGGACGTGGACGCGGGCGGCGCCGCCGAGTGCATCCCCGGCTGCCGCGCCGACGCCGACTGCGGCCCGGCCGCGCCGTTCTGCGTGGCCTCGGCGTGCGTCGCCTGCCGCACCGAGGCCGACTGCGGGCCGGACCAGCTCTGCGTGGACGGCGCCTGCGGTCCCGAGTGCGCCGTCGACGAGGACTGCGCCGACGGCGAGGTCTGCACCGCCGGCGTCTGCGGCGTGCCGTAGCGATGGCGGCGGCGGTCGCGAGCCGGTGGCGGCACCTCGCCCTCGTGGCGGGGTGCCTCGCCGCGCTCGCGGCCTGCGAGAACACCCGGGAGGGCGGCGCGGGCGAGGACGGCGAGCCCGCCGCCGCGGTGGTCATCCGCGACGACGTGACGCCGTTCCAGAAGTGGGGCTCGCGGCAGTTCACCGAGCTCCACCTCGATCACTACGCGTCGTGGAGCTACCTCACCGAGGAGCCCGAGGACGGGCCTGCCGGGAAGCGCGCCGCGCTGGCGCAGGCGATCGAGGCCGCGGCCGCGCGCCACGGCGCGGTGGACCTCTACCTCCTCGCCCACGGCAGCGGCCGCTACCTGCGCGTGGTCGAGGGCCTCTCGCCTTCGGCGCGGTCGCGGCTCCGGATCGTCTACGACACCGGCGCCGGCGGGTCGTCGCTCGGGCCGCGGTGGATCGCCGCCGGAGCCCGCGCCCACGTCGGCCACCCGGGCTCGAACCTGGCGCCGCTCTTCTACTGGCACTTCCTGCCGCGGCTGCTCGAGGGCGTGCCCGTCTCGCAGGCGGTGGCCGACGCCAACGAGCGCACCCGCGAGGCGATCCTCGAGGGCGCGAGCGGCGCGGTGGTGCGGCAGGGCGGAGACCTCGGCGCCGGACCGATCTCGCCCGAGGAGCTCTGGGCCGGCACCCGCGCCGTCGTCGCCGGCGACGGCGCGACCGCGGTGCGCCCCGCGCCGTGAGCGATCCCGAGGGCCGCCGCTCCGCCGCGATCGGCTGCGCGATCGCGATGCTCCTCGGCTTCGGCTTCGCGTTCTTCCTGCTCTTCCGCGCCTGCGCCCCGGACGACGCCGCGCCCGGGTCGACGTTCCTGGGCGGCTTCGCCGAGGCCGAGCGGATCGCCGAGGCCTTCCTGCTCTCCCGCCCGGAGCCGAGGGAGGCGTTCGGCGAGGTGCGGGCGGTGCGGCTCCGCGGCGACCACCTCGCCGTCTCGGCGGCGCCCGGCTCGACCAAGGTCACGCTCGCCTACCTGGTGGACGGTGCCTCGGCCGCGGGGGAGGCCGAGGTGTCGCTCGAGCGACGGAACGGCACCTGGGAGGTCGTGAACCTCGAGCTCCGCTCGGTGGCGCGCCCCGGGCCGGTCGCTCCCTAGGGCGCCGGCCCTGCGATCGGAGCGTTGAACCCGCTGAGGCCACGTGCTAGGTACGCGCCCCGAACTCCGCGAGGCGTCGATGGTTTTCGCCGCAGCGCGGGGCTCGGAATCGGGGCGGCACGAGGAAGGTTCGATCGGGCCGAAGGCCACGGCCGCCCCGCGTCCGTCCGCTCGTGCGGGCAACGGCGCCCCACGTCGAAGGAGCCACGATCCCCATGAAGAAGATCCTCCCCATCGCCCTGCTCGCGGCGCTCTCCGCGCTCGCGGCGTGCGAGGTCGAGACCCGCGCCGCCGGCGACCACGCCGCCTCCGGCAAGCCGGCGGCCGCCGCCAAGAAGACCGGCGAGGTCGTCGCCAACGTCGGCGACGACACCATCACCGTGGACGAGTTCAAGGCGAAGATGGAGGAGCAGTCGCCCTTCATCCGTGCGCGCTACACCACGCTCGAGCGGAAGAAGGAGTTCCTCGACAACCTGGTGCGCTTCGAGGTCCTCGCCCAGGAGGCCCGCCGCCGCGGCCTCGAGCAGGATCCCGAGGTCCAGGCGACCATGAAGAAGGTCATGGTCCAGAAGCTCATCCGGGCCGAGTTCGACGACAACGAGGCGGCGAAGAACGTGCCCGAGGCGGACCTCACCAAGTACTACGAGGAGCACCTCGACGACTACAAGAAGCCCGAGCGGGTGCGGATCTCGCACGTGTTCCTCGCGGCGGCGGCCGGCGACGCCAGCCGCGCCAAGGTGAAGAGCGAGGCCGCGAAGCTCCTCGCCGACGTCAAGGGCAAGGAGGCGGGCACCCAGAAGACCGCGCTCACCGAGGCGGCCAAGGCCCGCTCCGACGACGCCGCGACCAAGCCCACCGGCGGCGACCTGACCTTCAAGACCAAGGAGGAGCTCGCCGCGGCCTGGGGCACCGCCGTCGCCGACGCCGCGTTCTCGCTCAAGACGATCGGCGAGATCGGCTCGCTGGTGGAGACCGAGAAGGGCTTCCACCTCGTCAAGCTCACCGGCCGCCAGAACGCCCTCGACCGGCCGTACGAGTCGGTGAAGAGCCAGATCCAGAACCGCCTCTTCCGCGAGCGCCGCACCAAGGCCTTCGACGACTTCGTCGCCGACCTGAAGACCAAGGCCGACGTGAAGGTGAAGGACGAGGTGCTCGAGAAGATCGACGTCGTCCCGGGCAACGCCCCGGTCGCCGGCAGCCCGAGCGGCGGCCTCCCGCCCGGCAACATGGCGCTCCCGGCGAACCACCCGGCGGTCGACGACCACGGCGGGCACTCCGACGCCCCGAAGGCGATCACCCCGGGCGGCCAGACGATCAAGATCCCGTCGGGCGGCCTGAAGCCGCCGGCCGCGGCGCTGCCCAAGGCCGCCGGGAAGTAGGGAGCCGCCACGGCCGCGACGCGCCCGCTCCTGCGCCCTGCGCTCCTCGTCGCCGCGCTCGCCGCGGCGCTCGGGGCGGCGTGTGCGCCGGGGGCGGGCGCTCCGCCGCCGCCGGAGGTCGTGGCGACGGTGAACGGCGAGCCGATCACCGCCGCGCAGTACCGCGCCGCGCTCGACTTCGACGACCGCGAGGCGGAGGGGCTCTCGCCAAGGACGCCCGAGGCGCTGGAGACGGCGCGGCGGCAGCTCCTCGACGCCCTGGTGGACCGGAAGCTGCTCGGGCAGGCCGCGCGCCGGCGCGGGCTCTCCGTCTCCGACGAGGAGGTCGAGCGCGCGTTCCTCCGGCTCCGCGCCGACTGGCCGGGCGACAGCTTCGACCGGCTCCTCGCCGAGACGCAGCTCGGCACCGCGCAGCTCAAGGACCAGATCCGCGAGAAGCTCCTGGTCGAGCGGCTCTTCGCCGAGGAGGTGTTCGCGCGGATCGCGCTCACCGACCCCGACGTCGCCGCCTGGATCGAGGCGAACGGCAAGTCGCTCGACCGGCCCGAGCAGGTCCGCGCCGCGCAGATCGTGGTGAAGACCGACGAGGAGGCGCGGCGGCTGCAGGACGAGCTCAAGAAGGGCGCCGCCTTCGACGAGCTCGCGCGCCGCTTCAGCCTCTCGCCGGACGCCCGCGCCGGCGGCGACCTCGGCTGGTTCGGGCGCGGCGACATGCCGCCGCAGTTCGAGGAGGTCTGCTTCGGCCTCGCCGTCAACCGGGTCAGCGACGTGGTGGCGAGCCCGTACGGCTACCACCTCTTCAAGGTGCTCGAGAAGCGCGGCGCCCAGAAGGCCTCGGGCGAGCTGCTCCACGCCACCGCGGAGCAGGCGCTGCGCCGGGAGCGCGAGGCGGCCGCCCAGGACGAGTACCTCGCCTCGCTGCGCAAGGCCGCCAAGATCGAGATCGACGAGGCCGCCATCCAGCGGCTGAAGGGAACCCGCTGATGCGCGCCGTGGCGCTCCTCGTCGCCCTGCTCCCCCTGGCCGCGCTCGCGAAGCCCGTCGACCGGGTGGCGGTGATCGTCGACGGCGATCCGATCGCGCTCTCCGAGATCCAGGAGCGCGCCCGGGAGATCCGGGCCCGTTTCCCCGATCGCAAGGAGAAGGCGGCGCTCCACGAGGCCACCGAGGACCTCGTCGCCGACCGGCTCTTCCGCAAGCAGGTGAAGGACCTCAACATCGAGATCTCCGACGGCGAGGTGCAGCTCGCCGTCGACGACGTGCTGAAGCAGAACCGCTTCGAGAGCGAGGAGCAGCTCGAGGAGGTGCTGCAGCGCACCCAGGGCCTCACCCTGCCGCAGTACAAGGACAACCTGCGCAGCCAGCTCGCGCAGATGAAGCTCGTGAACCTGAAGGTGCGCTCGCGGGTGAAGATCGGCGACGAGGACGTGAAGCGGCGCTACGCCGAGCTCTCCGCCGGCGACGACGGCGAGGAGGAGCTGCGCGCGAGCCACGTGCTCGTGAAGCTCGCCCCCGACGCGCCGGCCGCCGACGTGGCCGCGGCGAAGGAGAAGGCCGAGGCGATCGCCAAGCGCGCCCGCGCCGGCGAGGACTTCGGGAAGCTCGCCTCCGAGCTCTCCGACGGCCCATCCAAGGAGACCGGCGGCGACCTCGGCTGGTTCCGCCGCGGCGAGATGACCCGCGAGCTCGAGCAGGCGGCGTTCGCCATGAAGGTCGGCGAGGTCTCCGAGCCGGTCCGCACGCGCTTCGGCCTCCACGTGGTGAAGGTCACCGGCCGGCAGGCGGTGAAGCCGAAGCCGCTCGAGGACATGGACGACGAGATCCGCGACCGGCTCTACCGCGAGGAGATGGAGCGGGCGACGACGCGGTACCTCGAGGAGCTCAAGAAGGAGTCGGTGATCGACTACCGGATGTCCGAGCTCGCCCAGGCGCCGAAGGACAAGTGAAGCGCAAGCCGGTCGTGGCGATCTCGCTCGGCGATCCCGCGGGGATCGGCCCCGAGATCGTCGCCGCCGCCCTCGCCCGCCCGTCGGTCCGCCGGAAGCTCGTCCCGCTCGTCTTCGGCGACGGCGGCGCCCTGGCCCGCGGCGCGCGGGCGATGGGCGTCCCCGACCGGCTCCCGCGGATCGCGCCCGGCGCGGCGGTGCCCGCGACCGGCGCGCTGGTCGAGGTGACGAGGCTCGCTTCGCGGGCCGTGCCGCGCGGCAGGCCCACCGCCGCCGGCGGCGAGGCGCAGGGCCGGTTCCTCGAGGCGGCGATCGCGGCGGTGAAGGCCGGCGTCGCCGACGCGCTCTGCACCGCGCCGATCTCGAAGGCGGCGCTGCACGCGGCGGGCTGGAAGGTGCCCGGCCACACCGAGCTCCTGCAGGCGCGCTTCGGCGCCGAGCGGGTGGCGATGATGCTCGCCGGCCCGACGCTCCGGGTGGTGCTGCAGACGACGCACATCCCGCTCGCCGACGTGCCGGCGAGGCTCGCGCCCGGCGAGATCGCGGCGACGCTCGCGCTCGTCGACCGAGAGCTGCGCGCCCGCTTCAACGTGAAGCGGCCGCGCATCGCCGTCTGCGCGCTCAACCCGCACGCGGGCGAGGGCGGGCTCTTCGGCGACGAGGAGGCGCGGCTGATCGCGCCGGGGATCGCGCGGGCGCGGAGGGCCGGGATCGACGCCAGCGGGCCGTTCGCCGCCGACGGCCTCTTCCCCCGGGTGGTGCGCGGCTCGCACGACGCGGTGCTGGCGATGTACCACGACCAGGGCCTCGTCCCGCTCAAGCTCCTCCACTTCGACACCGGCGTGAACGTGACGCTCGGGCTGCCGGCGGTGCGCACCTCGCCCGATCACGGCGTCGCCTACGACCTCGCCGGGAAGGGCCGCGCCGATCCTTCCTCGATGATCGCCGCGCTCGAGCTGGCCGCCGCCCTCGCCTCGCGCTGACCGGCCGAGCGGGCGGGCCCCGCGCCGTCCGTCCGTGGCTTTTCCCCCTGCCCGCCCGCGCCCAGCTTCTTCCGTGCGCGCCGCTGCCGTGCGCGCGGGAGGGCACCCCACGTGAACATCCAGACGAAAGCCGTCCTCGCCGCCTTCGCGCTCGCCGCGGGGCTCGGCTGCGCCACCGCCCACGAGCCCAAGGAGCGTCCGGTCGTGAACCAGCCGTCGCCCACGGTCGCCGAGGGCGAGCTGGTCCGCATCGGCACCAGCGAGTTCATGGTCAAGCTCGAGGGCGAGGACGAGCCGCGCTCGTTCCGCCGGACGCCGATGACGCGGCTCCTCGACGAGCAGGGCACCGAGACGCGCTGGAACGAGCTCGAGGAGGGCGCGACGGTCCGCGTCTCCTACGACACCGGCATCCACCGCGACACCGCCCGCGAGGTGCAGGTCGTCGACCGCGACGGCATCCGCGAGGGCTTCGAGGACCTCCCCGGCCGCGTCCGCGAGGACCTCGGCGGCGCCCGCGAGGACCTCCGCACCTATCCCGAGGAGGTGCGCGAGCAGGTCGAGGAGGACACCGGGGTCGAGAAGGAGGAGCTCGACCGCGACGTCTCCGAGATGATGGACCGCGGCGAGGAGAAGACCGAGGAGGAGACCGACGACATGGCCGAGTAGCGCCACCGCCGGCAGGTCTCCGGCGCGGCGGGGCTCCCGGGCGCCGCCGCGCCTCGCTTTCCGGCCTCGGCTCCATTAAGCAGAGCCGCATGAGCAAGCTCCCCACCGTGGGCAAGGCCCACGAGGCGACCGCCGCCGCGGCCCCGTTCACCTGGTTCGTCTACGGCTCGTCGCTCGACGCCGCCGCCTTCGCGGCCTGGGCCGACCAGCACGGCTACGCCATGCCGGACCTCGCCGCCGGCACCCCCGCGCGCCTCGCCGATCACCGCCTCGCGTTCGACGTGGAGTCGCGCTACTGGGGCGGCGCCGCCGGCAGCCTGGTCGCCGCGCCGGGCCACGCCGTCGAGGGCCTCGCCCTCCGGCTGCCGCCCGAGGCCCGCGGCCTCGTCGAGCACAAGGAAGGCGCCATCTCCGGCCTCTACGAGCCCTTCGAGGTCACCCTCGCGCCGCTCGGCGGCGGCCCCGTGCTCGCGGCCGTCGCCTACCGCACCAGCGCCGCCCGCCGCCTCCCGGCCGAGCTGCCACCGTCCGCCCGCTGGCTCGACACCGTCCTCGCCGGCGCCAAGCGCCACGGCCTCTCCGAAGCCTGGCTCACCGAGCTCGAAGAGCTCCGTCGCACAGCCCGCTGATCAGCCTCTCGGCCGTACGCCGACGGGGTCTGCCGGAGCCTGGAGCCTGGAGCCTGGAGCCCGCCTTCCAGCGGGTCTGCTGGAGCCTGGAGCCCGGAGCCCGCCTCACGTCGCGAACCGGAAGTGCATGACGTCGCCGTCCTTGACGACGTACTCCTTCCCCTCGATCCGCAGCAGCCCCTTCTCCCGCAGCTTCGCCTCGCTGCCGAACTGGATCAGATCCTCCCAGCGGCAGACCTCGGCCTTGATGAAGCCGCGCTCGAAGTCGGTGTGGATCACGCCCGCGGCCTGCGGCGCGGTCCACCCCTCGCGGATGGTCCACGCCCGCGTCTCCTGCTCGCCGGCGGTGAGGTAGGTGATGAGGCCGAGCCGCTGGTAGCCGGCGCGGATGAGCTTGTGCAGGCCCGGCTCGGTGAGGCCCGAGGCCTCGAGGAACGCGGGACGCTCCTCCTCCGGCAGCGACTGGATCTGCGCCTCGACCTCGGCGCAGATGACGACGAGCGGGGCGCCGTCCTCGTCGGCGACGGCCTTGGCCTTCGCCACCAGCGGGTCGGCGTCGGCGCCGGCGAGCTGGTGCTCGGCCACGTTCGCCACGTAGACGACCGGCTTGTCGGTGAGCAGGAAGAGCTCGCGGATCGCGGCGCGCTCCTCGTCGGTGAGCCCGGCGCGACGGGCCGGCAGGCCCTGGTCGAGCACCTTCTTCACCTTCTCGACCACGGCGAGCTGCGCCTTCGCCTCCTCGCCCGGCTTGCCGGGCGCCTTGGCGTCCTTCTGCAGCTTGCCCAGCCGCTTCTCGACCGAGTCGAGGTCCTTGAGCGCGAGCTCGGTGTCGATGATCGCCGCGTCGCGCGCCGGGTCGACCGAGCCCTCGACGTGGACGACGTTCGAGTCCTCGAAGCAGCGGAGCACGTGGGCGACCGCCGCCACCTCGCGGATGTGCGCGAGGAACTGGTTGCCGAGCCCCTCGCCCTTCGAGGCGCCCTTCACCAGGCCGGCGATGTCGACGAACTCGAGGGTCGTCGGCACCAGCCGCTTCGAGCCGTAGACCTTGGAGAGCTTGGGCAGCCGCTCGTCGGGCACGGTGACCGTGCCGACGTTCGGCTCGATGGTGCAGAAGGGGTAGTTCGCGGCCTCGGCCTTGGCGGCCTCGGAGAGCGCGTTGAAGAGCGTCGACTTGCCCACGTTGGGCAGGCCGACGATCCCGATGGACAGCGCCATGGCTCCCGCTTTCTTATGCGCGGGGCTGCTTCGGGAGCTTCTTCAGGAAGTCCTCGGCGAGGTCCCGCTGCTTCTTGTCGTCGAGGTTGGCTTCGAGCAGCTTCCCGGCGGCCGACACGGCGAGGTCGACGGCGAGGCCGCGCACCTCGGCGAGGGCCTTGATCTTCTCGTCCTCGATCTGCTTGCGGGCCTGCGCGAGCAGGTTGTCCGCGTCCTTCTTCGCCGTGGCCAGCGCCTGCTGCCGTGCAACCTCGACCTCGGCCTGGTTCTTCCGGATCAGGTCGGCGGCCTCGCGGCGCGCCTCGGCGATGGCGGTCTTCTGCTCGGAGAGCAGCCGCTCGGCCTCGGTGCGCTCCTTCTTCGCCGCCTCGATCGTCTCGCGGATGGTGCGCTCGCGCTCGTCGAGGGTGGAGAGGATCGGCTTCCAGGCGAACTTCCGGAGCACCAGCGCCACCACCACGAAGGTGACGAGCGTCCAGAAGGTGAGGCCGGGGTGGATGTCCATGATCGACGCCTTGTGGCCTTCGGCGGCGGCGATCAGCGGCAGCAGGTGCGTGACGGACATGACGACTCCGACCCCGAGCGAGGAGGGTGCTACGCGTGCGGGCCGCGGCGCTCCGCGGCCCGCGGTACGGCCATCCTTACGCCTTGGTGGCGAGGATGATGCAGATCACCAGGGCGAACAGGGTCGCGCCCTCGATGAGCGCGGCCGCGATGATCATCGAGGCGCGGAGGTCGCCGGTGGCGGACGGCTGGCGGGCGATGCCCTCGAGCGCGCCGGTGGCGAGCTTGCCGATGCCGAGGCCGGCGCCGATGATCGAGATGCCGGCGCCGAGGCCGGCGCCGAGGTAAGCCAGAGCGAGCTGCGTCACGGTGATTCCTCCGAAGTGAAGCTGTGAAGCTAGTGGGCGTGGGATGCGAGACCGATGAACAGCGCGGTCAGCATCGTGAAGATGTAGGCCTGCAGGAAGGCGACGAAGATCTCGAGCAGGTAGATGCCGGTGGCGAAGCCGACCGACACCGGCGCCACGTACGGCCCCGCCGCCCCGAGCAGGAAGATGAGGCCGAGCAGGAAGTAGATCACCACGTGCCCGGCCACCATGTTCGCGAAGAGGCGGACGGTGAGCGCGAACGGCCGAGAGAACAGGCCGAGCAGCTCGATCGGGAACATGATCGGGTACAGCCACCACGGCACGCCGCCCGGCACCAGGTGCAGCCAGTAGCCGACGACGCCCTGGGCGCGCATGCCGGCGACGAGCGTCATCACCAGCGAGGTGAGCGCGAGCGCCACGGTGACCGCGATGTTGCCGGTGGCGGTGGCGGTGTACGGGACGAGGCCGAGCAGGTTGGCGGCGAGGATGAAGAAGAAGATCGAGCAGAGGTACGGGACGTAGTGGTCCGCGTGCTCCTTGCCGATGTTCTTGACCGCGAGCTCCTCGCGGACGAACTGCACGAACACCTCCATCATCGAGTAGAAGCCCTTCGGCACGATCGAGCGCTTCCGTGCGGTCAGGGTCATCACCACGACGAGGAGGCCGGCGGCCACCCAGAGGAAGACGGTGTGCTTCGTCGGCGAGAGGTCGACGTGCGTGCCGGCGAGGACCGGCGCGTCGGCGGGGACGTCGAAGCCCCAGTGCGGCAGCTTGAAGACGAGGGTGTCGCCGTTGATCGGGTTCTCGAGCTCGATCTCGCGGGCGTCGGAGACGTGGTGGAAGACCACGTCCGGCACGGCGGGGGCGTGGGCGTCGCCGGGCATCGCCTCGGCGCTGGCCGCCGGGGCGGCCGCCGGGAAGAGGACGGCGAGCGCCAGGATCGCCGCGCGGATGCTGTGGCCTGCCTGCATCGCCACCTCGCTACCCTCCCGAGCCCTGCTACTTCTTCCTCGACCGCTCCGCCGCCGAGATCGACTTCACGAAGCCGTAGAACCCCGCCGCCATCCCGACCACCGACCCCGCCACCAGCAGCCAGGGCTTCGTCCCCAGCCACCGATCGGCGAAGTACCCGCCGATCACCCCCACCGCCACACCGCCCACGAGGCTCCAGGCCGCCTGGAAGTACGGCTCGGCCCGATACATCGCGCGTGCCGTCTGGGAGAGCCCCTCGGGCTCGCCCTCCGACCGCTTCTCCTCCGGCGTCTCGGGCTCGTCCGGCATCCCGAGACCTCTGCCCGGATCACCCAATCCCGAAGCCAAATCGGGGATTTGCGTGTGTACCGGGCCCGAAAGGAGGCGCTGCATACCACGCGGTTTTCCGGGGAGTCAAAGGAAAAGCGCGGTGCGGCGGGGCGGCGTCCGGGTGCGGCGAAGCGGCGCCGGCGGCGCTCCCGGACGCGTCGGCGGCTGCGGTATGGATGGCGGCTTCGCCCGGGGGTTCGCATGCGCAAGGTCACGCTCCTCGTCGCGCTCCTCGGCGCCGCCGCCGGCTGCGCCGACGAGCCGCCGCCCTCCGGCACCGGGCCGGTCGCGCCCTCGCTCGCGGCGGGCGACGCGATCCTCGAGGTGGCGCCGGACGGAGGTCTCGCGCTCCGCCGCCTGGGCGCCGTCCTGCTCACGCTGCCCGCGGACGGCCTCGTCCTCGGCACCGTCTCCGCCCTCGACGACGATCTCTCCTACGATCCCTACTGGCTCGAGCACGAGGACGAGCTCTTCACCCCCGACCCGCCCGACGATCTCGTCTGGCGCGCGCCGCGGACGGCGACGGTGCTCGAGGCGCTCCCCGACGCGGCGCTGCGGATCGAGCTCGACTACGGCGGCGGCCTCACCGCCCGGCTGCACCTGCAGGCGGCCGGGGACGGCAGCTTCGCCGCCACCTGGACCCCGACGATCCCCGAGGGTCTCGCCGTCGCCTGGATGCGCCTGCGCGCCCGCGTCCCGGAGACCGAGGCGTTCTACGGCCTCGGCGAGTGGCCCGATCGCGTCGAGCACCGCGGGACCCTGCGGCCGATGCAGCTCGCCCTCGACACCACCGTGGAGAGCGCGAGCAACGAGAACCACGTGCCGGTGCCGCTCCTCGTCGGCACCAGCGGCTTCGGCCTCTTCGTGGCGAGCGATCGCCCCGGCGTCTTCGACGTGGCCCGCAAGGACCCGGCGATCGTCGAGGCCACCTTCGGCACCGCCGGCGCGAGCGGCGAGGGCCTCGCCTTCCACCTCTACGCCGCGCCCCACCCGCTCGACGTCACCCGGCTCTACTACGAGACCACCGGCTATCCGCGCCTCCCCGCGCCGTGGGCGCTCGGCCCGTGGATCTGGCGCGACGAGAGCCGCGACCAGGCCGAGGTGCTCGAGGACGTGCGGGCGATCCGCGACCTCGACCTCGCCACCAGCGCGATCTGGATCGACCGCCCGTACGCGAGCGCGGTGAACGCCTTCGACTTCGACCCGGCGCTCTACCCCGATCCCGCCGGGATGATCGCGGCGATCCGCGCCGCGGGCCTCCGGGTCGCGCTCTGGCACACGCCCTACCTCGAGGAGGCCACCGGGCCGCTCCTCGCCGAGGCGCAGGAGGCCGGGTACTTCCCGCCGGAGGTCGGCACCGTCCTCAACGGCTGGGGCCCGCCGATCGACCTCACCAACCCCGCCGCCTACGCCTTCTGGCAGGCGAACGTGCGCCGCTACACCGACCTCGGGATCGAGGGCTTCAAGCTCGACTACGCCGAGGACGTGATCCCCGGCGTCGGCGGCGGCCGGAGCCGCTGGCGCTTCGCCGACGGCAGCGACGAGCGCACCATGCACCGCGGGTACACGCTCCTCTACCACCGGGTGTACGCGGAGACGCTCCCCGAGGACAGCGGCTTCCTCCTCTGCCGCGCCGGCCGCTGGGGCGACCAGGTGAACGCCTCGGTGATCTGGCCCGGCGACATGGACGCGAGCTTCACCGCCTTCCGCGAGCCGTTCACGCCGCGCGGCCGGGACCGCGAGGTGGTCGGGGTCGGCGGGCTCCCGGCCACGGTGGCCCAGGGGATCGGCCTCGGCGCGAGCGGCTTCCCGTTCTTCGGCGCCGACACCGGCGGCTACCGCCACAGCCCGCCCGACGAGGAGCTCTACATCCGCTGGTTCCAGCAGACCGCGCTCTCGACGGTGATGCAAGTCGGCGACAGCTCGAGCCAGCCGCCGTGGGTGTACACCGAGGAGAACGGCCGGAGCGCGCGCACGCTCGAGCTGTACCGCGCCTACGCGCGGCTCCACCTCCGGCTCTTCCCGTACGAGTGGACGTACGCGCAGCGGCTCCGCGAGGACGGCAGGCCGATCCAGCGCGCGCTCGGGCTGGCCTACCCGGAGCTCGGGAAGCACCCCTCCGACCAGTACCTCCTCGGCGACGAGCTCCTGGTGGCGCCGGTGCTCGAGCGCGGGGCGACGTCGCGGCGGGTGATCTTCCCGCCGGGCCGGTGGCGGCACTGGCTCACCGGCGCCGTGCACGACGGCGGCGAGGCGGGCACCGAGGAGGAGGTGCCCGCGCCGCTCGAGGAGCTGCCGCTCTTCGTCCGCGAGGGCGGGATCGTCCCGATGCTGCGGCCGACGATCGACACGCTCTCGCCCGCGACCGACCCGGGCGTGGACTCGTTCGCGAACGACGCCGGCACGCTGTGGGTGCGCGTCGCGCCGGGGCGCGGCCTGTTCGAGCTGTGGGACGGCACCTCGATCCGGCAGGACGACGGCCAGGTCGAGCTCGCCGGCGGGAGCGTCTTCGACCAGGGCTTCGTGGTGGAGCTCTTCGGCGCCGCGGAGCCGTCGGAGGTCGCGCTCGACGGCGCGCCTCTCACCCGGCGTGAGACGCTCGCCGAGGTCGAGACGGCGGGCGGCTGGACCTTCGATCCGGCGGCCGGCGGCTCGGTGTGGGCGGCGGCGCCTGCCGGAGGCACGCTGACGTGGCGCTGAGACGCGCCGCCCTCGCGCTCGCGGCGGCCGCGCTCGTCGCGGGCGCG
>CAZDGH010000108.1:0-14969 GCA_964504805.1 uncultured Myxococcales bacterium
GCGCTGCCCGTCGATCACCGGGTCCCCGTCGCGCCGCTCCGGGGCGGCGCCGCGGCGGGGCGGCGGCGGCTCCTCGGGTTCGTCCGCGAGAAGCTGCCCGCGTACGCCCGCGATCGCGACGAGCCCGCCCGGGACGGCACGAGCGGCCTCTCGCCGTACCTCCACTTCGGCCACGTCGGCGCCCACGAGGTCTTCGCCGCGGTGGCCGCCGCCGAGGGGATCTCGCCGTCACGCCTCGACCCGTCCGCCCGCGGCCGCCGCGCCGGGTTCTGGGGCGCCTCCGAGGCGGCGGAGTCGTTCCTCGACCAGCTGGTGACCTGGCGCGAGCTCGGGCAGGTCCACGCGCACCACGCCGGCGACGCCGCGGCGCGCTACGCGACGCTGCCCGGGTGGGCGCGGGAGACGCTCGCGGCCCACGCCGCCGATCCGCGGCCGGCGCGCTACGGCCTCGCGACCCTCGAGGCGGCGCGGACCGGCGACGAGGTGTGGAACGCCGCGCAGCGGCAGCTCCTCGCCGAGGGCACGATCCACAACCACCTCCGGATGCTCTGGGGCAAGAAGGTGCTCGAGTGGACGCGGCGCCCGGAGGACGCGCTCCGGGTCCTGCTCGCGCTCAACGACCGCTGGGCCCTCGATGGCCGCGATCCCAGCTCGGTCTCGGGGATCACCTGGTGCTTCGGGCGCTACGACCACCCCTGGCCGCCGCGCCCGGTGTTCGGCGCGGTGCGGGCGATGTCCTCGGCGGCGGCGCGCCGGAAGCTCGACCTCGGGCCCTACCTCGCCCGCTGGGGCGGCGGGGCGGCCGCGGAGGGAGCGGCTCTCTAAGCACCGGTCCCGCGCCGGGGAATCCTGGGCGCCGCCGGCGGCCGTGGCGATGCATGTCGCATGGCGAAGCCGACCCGGCGCATCCTCCAGATCACCGCCGCCGCTTCGAGGTGGCGGGTGGCGCTCGTCGATCCCTCGGCGCCGGGCCGACCGTGCCTCGAGCCGGTGGCCGCCTGGGCGCTCGTCGAGGACGAGTCGGGGACGCGCAGCGTCTGGCCGATGACCGGCAAACTCGACGCCGCCACGCTCTCGCTCTGCGGGGAGGACGGCCGCCGGGTGGTCGGCGTGGCCGCTCCCAACGCCACGCCGGCGGAGCTCGCCCGCGCGTTCCGGCGCGCCCGCGGCGAGGCGGCCCGCGACGAGGACGCCGCGCGCGACGGCCCGCCCGACGACACCCTGCGACTGCGGCACGGCTGATCAGGCGCGGATCGCCGGGCTCGCCTCGAGCGCCGCGAGCAGCCCGTCGCGGTCGTGCGGGCCGTGGAGGATCCGCCCGTTGGCGAGGAAGCCCGGCGTGCCGGCGACGCCCTCGCGGACGCCGAGGCGGAAGTCGCCGCGGACGCGCGGCAGGTGCACGTGCTCGTCGAGCTCGCGGCGGAAGCGATCGACGTCCAGGCCGAGGTCCTCCGCCCGGGCGACGAGCGCGCGGCGCCCGAGCGAGCCCTGGTCCTGGAAGAGCGAGGCGTGCATCTCCCAGAACCTGCCCTGGGCGCCGGCGGCCTCGGCGGCCTCGGCGGCCTCGAGCGCGTGCGGGTGCGCCGCCGCGATCGGGAAGTGGCGGAAGACGAACCGGAGCCTGCCGCGCAGCGCCTCGCGCACCGCCTCGACCTCGGGGTACGCGGCGCCGCAGTACGGGCACTCGAAGTCGCCGTACTCGACGAGGAGCAGCGGCGCGTCGCCGGGCCCGTCGACGTGGTCCTCCGGCCGGATCACGGCCGCGCCTCGACCTCGGCCTCCGCGAGCCGCTCGAGGGCCTCGAGCACGCCGGCCGCGCCCGGGTTCACCTCGATCGGCGAGAGGTGGCTGAAGACGATCGTGCCGCTCCGGTCGAGCACGTAGAGCGCCCGCTCCGACATCCCGTCGCCCTCGCGGTACGCGTGGTACGCCCGCGACACCTCGCCTTTCGGGTGGAAGTCGGCGAGCAGCGGGAAGCGCAGGCCCTTCTCGCGGGCGAACGCGGCGTGGCAGTAGACGCCGTCGACGGAGATCCCGACGACCCGCGCGCCGAGGCGGTGGAGGTCCGGGAGCAGCTCGTTGAACACCGCGAGCTCGTCGCCGCACACCGGGCTGAAGTCGGCCGGGTAGAAGACCAGCACCAGCGGCTTGCCGCGGAGCTCCGCGAGCGCGAGCGAGCCGCCGGGCGTGGTGGGCAGGCGGAAGTCGGGCGCGCGGGCGCCGGGGGGCAAGGGCGAGCGGGGCATGGCGGCATCCTCCGCGAGAGACGTTGCGGAGCGGCGCCGCCGGCGGCAGCGGCCGTCAGGCGACGCGCGCGGCGCCCGCGTAGACGGCCAGGCTCTCGCCGCGGACGAAGGCGCAGAGCGTGACGCCGAGCGCCTCCGCGGTGTCCACGGCGAGCGAGGTCGCGGCGGAGACCGAGGCGACGATCGGGATCCGTCCCGCGGCGGCCTTCTGGACGATCTCGAAGGAGGCCCTGCCGCTCACCGCCAGGATCGAGGGACGTGCCGCCGCCGGCCGGAGGAGCAGGGCGCCGAGCACCTTGTCGACCGCGTTGTGCCGGCCGACGTCCTCGAAGGCGACGAGCGGCGCGCCCGCCTCGGCGCAGGCCGCGGCGGCGTGCAGGCCGCCGGTCCGCGCGAACCCGGGCTGCAGCGCCCGCAGCCCCTCGACCGCCCGGGCGATCGCCGCCGCGGCCACGGTCGGGCCGGGCGGCAGCGGCGCGAGGCGCGCGCGGAGCTCCTCGACGCTGCGCCGGCCGCAGACGCCGCACGCGGAGGTCGTCACCGAGAACCGGTGCGCCTCGAGGCGCCGCTCCGGCACGATCGGCTTGCCCGGGGCGCTCGTCACCTGCAGGGTGTTGCCGTAGCCCGGATCGCCGGGCCGGCCGCAGACCGCGATCCCGCCGAGCTCGTCGAGGCCTTCGACGATCCCCTCGGCGAGCAGGAACCCCACCGCGAGCTCGCGGTCGGCGCCGGGCGTCCGCATCGTCACCGCGAGGGTGTCGCCGTCGACCTGGATCGAGAGCGGCTCCTCCACCGACACCGCGTCGACCTCCTCGCTCCGGCCCTCGGGGCCGTCGCGGACGACGCGGCGGGGGACGACGCTCTCTGCCATGGCCGACAGCGTAGCGCGGCGGCGGCGTTGTCCGGCGGCCGTCGCGGCGGTACGGTCGGGCCGCATGTCCGACCTCGTCCCGCTCCGCGCGCCGGGCACCCCGGCGAAGCGCTCTCGCCGCGCCTCCTGGGTGCCGTTCGGCCTCGGCGCGGTGAAGCCGCACCACTACCTGGAGATGCTCCGCATCCTCTGGGACAACCGGGACGACCTGCCCTACGCGTGGAAGGTGCTCTCGAAGGGCGTGTGCGACGGCTGCGCCCTCGGCACCCGGGGCCTCTCGGACTGGACGCTCGACGGCACCCACCTCTGCCTGGTGCGGCTGAACCTGCTACGGCTCAACACCATGGGCCCGCTCCGGCTCCACGAGGTCGCCGACGCCGGCGCGCTCTCGCGGAGGACGTCGAAGGAGCTCCGCGACCTCGGCCGGATCCCGGCGCCGCTCCGGCGGCGGAAGGGCGAGCCCGGCTTCACCCGCGTCTCGTGGGAGGAGGCGCTCTCCGAGATCGGCGCGCGGCTCGCCCACGTCGACCCCGATCGCGCGGCGCTCTACCTCACCTCGCGCGGGATCGGGAACGAGGTCTACTTCGCGGCGCAGAAGGCCTGGCGCGCCCTCGGCAGCCCGCACGTCGACAACGCCGCGCGGCTCTGCCACGCGCCCTCCACGGTGGCGATGAAGCAGGTGCTCGGCGCCGGCGCCTCCACCTGCAGCTACAAGGACTGGTACGGCTCCGACGTGGTGGTGTTCCTCGGCTCGAACCCGGCGAACGACCAGCCGGTGTCGATGAAGTACCTGGTCGAGGCGAAGGCGCTCGGGACGAAGGTCCTCGCGGTGAACGCCTACGACGAGCCGGGGATGGAGCGCTACTGGGTGCCGTCGGATCCGGCCTCGGCGCTCTTCGGTACCCGGATCGTGGACCGCTTCTTCCGCGTCACGCCCGGCGGCGACCTCGCCTACCTGCTCGCGGTGCAGCAGCGGCTCCTCGCCAAGGGCGCGGTGGACCGCGCCTTCGTCGACGCCCACACCGAGGGCTTCGACGGCTGGACCGACATGCTCGCGGCGCTCGACCACGACGAGCTCGTCGCCCGCTCCGGCGCCTCGCCCGAGGACGTCGAGGGCTTCGCCGACGCCCTCGCCGCGGCGAGGACGGGCGTCCTGGTCTGGAGCATGGGCCTCACCCAGCACGCCCACGGCTCCGACACCGTGAAGGCGCTGCTCGCGCTCGGTCTGATGCGCGGCTTCGTCGGCAGGGAGAAGTGCGGCCTGATGCCGATCCGCGGCCACAGCGGCGTGCAGGGCGGCGGCGAGATGGGCGCGTACGCCACCGCCTTCCCGGGCGGCGAGACGATCACCGAGGCCGCCGCCGATCGGCTGGAGGCGCTCTGGGGCTTCCGGCCGCCGGCGCGCACGGGCATGGACTCGGTGGCGATGGTCGACGCCGCGGCGCGCGGCGGGCTCGACTGCTTCTACACGGTGGGCGGCAACTTCCTCGAGACCCTGCCGCAGCCGGCGCACGTCGAGGCCGCGCTGGCGAAGGTGCCGCTCCGGCTGCACCAGGACATCTTCCTCACCCACCAGATGCTGGTGGAGCCGGCCGACGTCGCCTTCGTGCTCCCCGCCCGCACGCGCTACGAGCACCGCGGCGGGATCACCGAGACCACCACCGAGCGGCGGGTGGTGCTGTCGCCGTACCTCGAGGGCCACGACCTGCCCGAGGCCCGCGAGGAGTGGCGGATCGTCCTCGACGTGGTGCGCGCGGCGCGCCCGCGCCTCGACGTGAAGCTCGACCTGCCCGACGCCCAGGCGATCCGCGCCGACATCGCCCGGACGATCCCGCTCTACGCCGGCATCGAGACCCTGCGCGAGGGCGGCGACTCGATCCAGTGGGGCGGCCCGCGGCTCCACGAGGGCGGCGCCTTCATGCTGCCCGGCGGCAAGGCGCGCTTCGTGCCCGTCGCCGTGCCCGCGCCGCGCCGGGCCGAGGGCACGTTCCTGCTCGCCACCCGTCGCGGCAAGCAGTTCAACAGCATGGTGCAGCGCGAGGTGGACCACCTCACCGGCGCCGCGCGCGACCACGTCTTCCTCTCGCCCGACGACATGGCGCGGCTCGGCCTCCGGCAGGACCAGCCGATCGTGGTGCGCAGCGAGCACGGCTCGATGGCCGCGCGCGCCTTCGCGGCGCCGGTGGTGCCGGGCAGCGTGCAGGCGCACTGGCCCGAGGCGAACCCGCTGCTGCCGTGGGATCGCCGGGATCCCGCGGCGCACGTGCCCGACTACAACGCGGTCGTCACCATCGAGCCTGCGTCCCGGGCGCTGCCCTAGGGACAGGGCACGCCGATCGAGGGGAGGTCGGGCGTCTCCGCGCCGGTGACGAGCTCGAAGGCGCCGGCCGCGCTCTCGAGGTCGTCGAGGTAGCCCATGAGCGCGCCGAGCGGCGGCACCGCCTCGCCGATCGCCTCGTCGACCTGGTCGCAGAGGTGCTCGGCGAAGTCGTCGACCCAGCGGCCCTCCTCGCCGAGCAGCACCAGCGTCGCGTTGGCGAGCGCCTTCGCCTTGTGCTCCTCGAGCGAGATCCAGGCCTCGAACGCCGGCCCGTAGCCGAGCGCCTCGCCGGCGCGGCCGACCATGTCGAGGATGGTAAGCGTGTCCTCGAGCGCCTGCTCCACCTCGGCGGCGCCGCCGGAGCCGTCCGGGAGGATCCCGAGCACCGTGCCGGTCTCGTCGTCGATGGCCCAGAACGCGAGGGGCGCGCCGCCCGTGGGCGCGACCAGCGTGTAGCCGCCCCGGTACGGCGCCACCGGCCGGTGCCACGCGTCGCCGAGCTCGCCCGCGTCGAGCGGATCGACGGCGGCGAGCGGGAGCCCCTCGAGCAGGGCGCGGGTGCTCAGCGGCCGCAGCCCCGACTCGAGCACGCCGACGAAGGCGGTCCGGCGCAGGGTCAGCTCGTAGGCGACGGCGGGATCGTCGTGGGCGGTGCGGTACGGCGCCAGCGCGAGGACGTCGAGGGCGCGCACCGACCGCTCGCCGAACACCGGCCGGAAGCTCGCCACCGCGACCCGGAGGCCGGTGGGGAAGGTGAGCGCGTCCTGCCGCGCGCGCGGCAGCGCGGCGGCGAACGCCAGCAGATCGGCGGGGGTGCGGTTCAGCGGCCGCTCGTGCGCCGCCTGCACGCCGGCCTCGTCGCCGGCCACCGCCGCGTCCCAGCCGGCCTCCGCCCGGAGCCGCTCCTCGAGCCGGCGGTCGAGGAGCACCGACAGAGGCGCCGGCCCGGCCTCGAAGGCGATCGTCCAGCGCCCGAAGAGCGCGCCGCGGGCCTCGCGGAGCGCCGCCTCGGGCACCTCGGGGCGCGCGGCCTGCAGCTCGTCGAAGCCGACCAGCGTCCGCGTGGTCTGGTGGCCGCCGGCGCGCACCGTGAGGTAGAGGCCGACGAGGCCGGGCGGGGGGGCGGGCACGGCCGGCGGCTCGTAGCTCGCCTCGGCGGAGAGCCTGCCGCCGTCGAAGGCGAGCGCCACCGGCCGCGGCGCCGGGCCTTCGAGCGGCGCCTCGTAGGTGAGCCGGTAGTCCTCGACGGCGTGGTCGCGGATGCGCTCGAGCGTCGCCGCGGCGGCGGTGGGCGGATCGACGTCGTAGAGCACCTCGCCGCCGGTGAGCGACACCACGGTCTCGAAGGTCTCCGGCACCACCGGGCCGACGCCGATGGCGAGCACCGGCGCCCCCGAGGCGATCGCCGCCCGCTCGCGCGCCTCGAGGGCGTCCTCCGGGACGACGTCGCCGTCGGTCACGAGCACGACGAGGGTGGGGCGCTCCTTCGCGAGCTCGGCGAGGTTCGCCCACAGCTCCGAGCCGACGCCGCCGAGCGCGGCGAGCTGCGCGTCCACCTCCTCGATCGTCGACACCCAGGGGCCTGCGTACGACGGCCGGGTGTAGGCGAGGCCGGCGACGCGGACCTGGGCCCCGGGGAACTCGGCGAGCACCGGCGCGGCGATCGAGTGGCCGAAGTCGGCCGCCTGATCGAGGTACGCCGGCGGGATGCTCGCCGACCGGTCGAAGAGGAAGAGGATCCGCGGCGGCGGGGCGCGGGTGCGGCGCACGAGGGCGGGCCGCTCGACGCCGCCGTCGGCGACCCGGAAGGCGTCGGCGGCGAGGCCGGGGACGTTGGTGCCGTCGGCGCGGAGCGCCTGCACCAGCAGCTCGACGTGCGGGAAGCGCGCGGCGCGCAGCCGCACCCGGAGCTCGGCCACCTCGGCGAGCCGCGCCGGATCGCTCGGGCCCTGCGCGAGCGGCGTGCCGTCGAGGAGCACCTCGCCGCCGGGGCCGGTGCCGTAGCGGGCGCCGTCCACGGTGAGCGGCTCGCCGTCGGCGGAGAGCGCGGCGGCCTCCTCGTCGGAGAGGCCGTCGCCCCGCACCGCCAGCACCGGCACCAGCGCGGTGACGTCGCGGACGGCGACGCGGTTCGCCTCGGCGGCGGCGACCGCCGGCGCGAACGAGAGGCTCACGGTCCGGCCGGCGACCTCGTCCGCGCCGAAGCGCCGCTCCACCAGCGGGAACCGCGCGTGCGGATCCTCGGAGTGGGCGGCCTCGAGCAGGACCTCGACGGCGTCGGCCGGCGAAGCGCCGCGGGCGGTCGTCGGCGTGTCCACCGTGCGCGGCTCGCCGAACGCGGCGCCGGGGACGCTCGGGTTCGCGAACGTCTCCGCGCCGTCCACGACCACGCGGACGAGCGGCATCCGCGCGATCGAGAAGTCGAAGGCCGGCCCCGGCGCCGACGGCGGGACGAGGGCGAGGAGCTGGTCGGCCAGGGCGTCGGAGGCCGCGGCGTCGGGGTCGATCGGCCGCGGCAGGTGCGACCCCTCGGCGATCCCCAGCAGCTCGCGCAGCTCCTCCGCCTCCGCCGGCGTCGTGGCCGGCGCGAAGTGGCGCCGCACCGGCTGCACCAGGATCGCGCGGGGATCCACCGACGCGTCCGGCACGCCCTCGACCACCGCCGCCTCGAGGCCGGCGCGCTCGTAGAGCTCCTTCAGCAGCTCGGCCTTCTCGCGGAGGGTGCCGGCGCCGCCGCGGAGCGTCGCCCGGGTGCCCCAGCGCACGGTGGTCACCGGGTTGCCGAAGGAGTCGGCGGCGCCGGGGTAGACGGCGATCTCGTCCCGGACGAAGGCGTGGAGCCCGGCGACGTCCCGCGCCGCGACGAGCGCGCCGGCGCGGGCCGGGAGGTGATCGGGGCTCGCGCGGAGATCGGCCTGCAGCTCGCGCCAGGCGTCGAAGGCGTCGCGGACCGGCGCGCCGCCGCCGCCACCCGCGCCGCCGCCACCGGAGCCGCCGCCACCGGAGCCGCCGCCGCCTTCGCCGCCGCCACCGGAGCCACCGCCACCGCCACCCGCGCCACCGTCACCGCCCTCGCCACCCGCCCCGCCGTCGCCGGTCGAGCCGGCGGCGCCGTCGTCGCAGCTGCACGACCCGAGGAACGCCAGGACGAGGACCGCGGCGAGGAGGGGAGCGCGCATGGGGCGCAGCATACTGCGCTCCCGTGCGCGCCCACCTGGCGACGCGAGCGACCCGTGCGGTCGATCAGGCGAGCTCGATCGCCGTGAGCAGGAAGCCCGCCCGCCGGCCGCCGATCTCCACCGGCACCGCCTCGACCCGGTGGGGGCGCGACCTGCCGCCGACGACGAGCGGGAAGACGCCCCGCAGCGGGCTGCCGCCCGCGAGCAGCGCGGCCCACGCCGCGCCCAGCTCCGCCCGGCTCTCGGCGACGAAGGCGTCGAGGAACCCGCGGCCGCCCGGCGCCACCCGGGTCCGCTCCGTCCAGGCGCGGTTCGCCCACGCCAGCGAGCCGTCGGTCCGCACGGCGAACGCGGGGAAGGGCAGCGCGTCCGGGACCGCGGCCCGGAGCGCGTCCGCGGCCTCGCGCGGCGGCAGCCCCGCCTCGCGCCGCCACAGCTCCACGAACACCTGCACCTTGGAGCGGAGGATCTCCGGGTCGAGCGGCTTGAGCAGGTAGTCCACCGCGCCCTCGGCGTACCCGGCGAAGACGTGGTCCGCGTCCCGGTGGATCGCGGTGAGGAAGATGATCGGCGTGGCGCGCGAGGCGTCGCGCTGCTTCATCAGCCGGGCGGTCTCGAGCCCGTCGAGCCCGGGCATCTGCACGTCGAGCAGCACCAGCGCGAACTCCTCCTCGAGCAGCGCCTGCAGCGCCTGCTGCCCCGACGACGCCTTGACCAGCTCGAGGCCGAGCGGCTCGAGCACCGCCTCGAGGGCGAGGAGGTTCGCGGGGTGATCGTCGACCAGGAGGACGCGGGCGCGGCCCTCCTCGCGGGCGGGCGCGCCGTGCGGCGCGGCGGCGAGGCTCATGGTCGTCTCCTCAGGGCTTGGGCGCGCGCGAGGCGAGCTCGCGGCGCAGGGCGAGGTACCGCTGGTGCAGCGCGAAATCGAGCGGGTCGGCGGTGAGCGCTTCCTCGTAGGCGGCGAGCGCCTCGGCGAAGGCGCGGTTCGCCTCGAGGGTCGCGGCGCGGTGGATCGAGCGGCGCACGGCCTTCACCGCCCAGGGCCGCGTGGCGAGGTACGTCCGGTGCAGCCGCTCCAGCTCCGCGAGCGGGAGCCCCGCGGCGAGGCAGCGCGAGACGCCGCGGAAGTTGCCGAGCTCGACGTCGATCCCGACCCGCCGCGACGGCGTCGCGAGCGCGTCCGCGGCGTCCTCGATCCGGCGGCGCAGGGTCGCGAGCTTCTCGGCGAGGTCCTCGGGCAGGAGCTTCTCGAGCAGCGCGTCGAGGGGCACCGCGAGCTTCCTCGCGAGCGCCGCCGCCTCCGCCGGCTCGACGTCGAGCGGCGCGGCGAGCACGCGGTACGGCGAGCCGGCCCGGAGCCGGTGCTGGTCGAGGTGCTTCTCGGCGGCGGCGACGTCGGCGGGCGCCGGCGCCCGGGTGGCCGGGGCGCGACCGGCGAGGATCGCCTCGGCGGCGGCGCGCACCTCGGCGTCCCTCGGAAGGAGCTGCACCCCGACGCCGGGCGAGAGGCCCCAGGCCCTCGCCTCGTCGGCGCCGACGTGCCGGACGATCTCCGCGTCGATCCGCACCGGCACGGCGCCGCCTGCGGGCAGGGCGAGCTGGAGGCGCGTGCCCACCCGCGGCAGCGCGCCGGCCAGGGCGACGAAGGCGCCCCCGCGGCTCACCGCGACGCAGGTGGCGCGCCGCCTCGGGAACCCGGCCGCCTCGACCTCGACCTCGACCAGCGGCGGCGCCGGGCTCGCCGCGCCGCTCCGCGGATCGGCGACCGCCGGGAGCCGCACGCTGCAGGCGCGCGGCGAGCTGTCGCGGGGAGAGGACCCGACCCGCGGCGCCGGCGCCGGGTCCCAGAGCGCCTGCGCGAGCGCCTCGCCGAAGGCGGCCATCGAGGGGAAGCGCGCCTCCGGCCGCTTCGCGAGCGCGACCAGGATCGCCCTCGCCCACGCCGCCGGGAGCTCCGGCACGAGCTCGCGGGGATCGGGCGGCGGTTTCTCCAGGTGCGCGACGAGGAGCTGCGGCACCGACGTGCCCTCGAACGGCGGCCGGCCGGTGGACATCGCGTAGGCGATGGCGCCGAGCGCGTAGAGGTCGGTGCGGCCGTCCACGGCGAGGCCCTCGCACTGCTCGGGCGCCATGTACTCCGGCGTCCCGATCACCGTGCCGACGCCGGTCTCGCGGGGGCCGCCCGGCGCGGCGCCGCGGAGCTTGGCGATGCCGAAGTCGACGACCTTCACGAAGTGGTCGCGGCCGCGGCGCTCCAGCAGGAAGACGTTGTCCGGCTTGAGGTCGCGGTGGACGACGCCGCGGTCGTGGGCGCACTGCAGCGCGTCGCAGAGCTGCAGGAGGATCGGCAGCGCGACCTGCGGCGGCACCGGCGCCCCGCCCACGAAGGACGCCAGGGTCTGCCCCTCGAGCAGCTCCATCACCAGGCAGTAGCGCCCCTCGACGACGACCAGGTCGTGGATGCTGACGATGTTCTCGTGGCCGATGAGGTTCGCGGCCCGCGCCTCGTCGTAGAAGCGCGCCACCACCGCCGGATCCCGGGCGAGCGCCGGGTGCAGGACCTTCACCGCCACCCGGCTGCCGATCGCCGGGTGCTGGCCGAGGTACACCTGCCCCATCCCGCCCTCGCCGAGCAGCTTCACCAGCCGGTAGCTCCCGGCGAGCGACCCGACGAGGCCGGGCGGCGGCTCCGCCGGCGCGGCGCCGGGATGGAGGAGCTGCGTCGAGTGCGCCGGCGCCACGTAGGTGGGGCCGTCGACGTCCACGTGCGCGGCGCGATCCTGGAGCTCTCGGCTCACCTACCTCCCCGCAGCCGGCACCCCGAGGAGGCCGGACCGGCGCACGATGCGCAGCGTCCGTCCGGGCGCCAACGGCTCGACGGGGTGCCTCAGGTGGGGCGGAGCAACGCGGACCCGAAGCGCCGGCCGACGTCGGTCCAGAGCGCCTCGATGGCGAGGGACGCCGCGGAGGCGAGCGCCGCGACCTCGGCCCGGCCGTACTTGTGCGAGTCCTCGGTGTGGATCCGCTCGCCCTCGGCGAGCTCGACCGCGAGGCCGAGCGCGGGCAGCTCGAGCCGCTGCGCGCGGGCGCTCACCAGGAACATCCGCACCCGGCCCTCGACCGGATCCCAGCGCGCCTCGTGCCGGAACGACGCCACGTCGATCCGCGCGCCGAGCTCCCGGTTCATGCGGGCGAGCAGGTTCTTGTTGAAGGCGGCGGTGACGCCGTCCGGATCGTCGTAGGCGGCCTCGAGGGTGGCGACGTCCTTGCGCAGGTCCACGCCGAGGAGGAGCCGGTCGCCGTCGGCCATCGACCCGCGGACGCGCCCGAGGAACGCGACGGCCTCGCGGCGCGAGAAGTTGCCGACGTTCGACCCGAGCCACAGCCAGAGCCGCGGCGCGGCGCGCCTCGCGTCGAGGTAGCGGAGCCCGCCCTCGTAGTCGGCGTGGATCGCGGTGACGTCGAGCGACGGGTACGCGCCGAGCAGCTCCTCGGCGCAGCCGGCGAGCGCGGCGAGGGAGATGTCGACCGGCAGGTAGCGCGTGCGGCCCTGGCTGCGGAGCAGCGCCTCGAGGACGAGCCGCGTCTTCGCGCCGCTGCCGCTCCCGAGCTCGACGACCTCGGTGTCCGGCGCGCAGGAGGCGGCGACGGCGTCGGCGCGGGCCGCGAGGATCTCGCGCTCGGAGCGGGTGGGGTAGTACGCCGGCAGCTCGCAGATCCGCTCGAAGAGCGCGGAGCCGGCGGCGTCGTAGAGGAAGCGGCAGGGGATCGACCGCGGCGGCCTCGCGAGGCCCTCGCGCACCGCCTCCGCGAAGCCGGGCGTCGGCGACGCCGCGATCGAGACGAGCGAGAACCTTCGTGGCGCACGGGCGGCTTCTGCGATCCTCATGGCGGAGACGTTGGGGCGCAGGTGGGAGCCGGGGCCACCCCCCGGCCGTACGCGCCCGGGAGGGGCGATGCCGCGCGGCGGCGGACGGCACGGGCGCGCGCTCTCGGCGCGCGGGCTCGCGGAGGCGGCCGCGCTCCTCGCCGCGGCGGGCTCGCTCGGGTCGCTGGCGACGGGCGTCGCCTCGCGCCTCGGCGGTCCGTTCTGGCTCGAGCTCGGCGCCCACCTGCGGCTCCAGCAGGCGCTCGGGCTCGCCGTGGCCGGCGCGCTGGCGCTCGCCGTCGGGCGGCGGCGCCTCGGGATCGCCGGCCTCGCCCTCGCCGTCGCGGTGGCCGCCACCCTGGCGCCGGAGCTGCCCGTCGGCGCCGCCGCCGCGCCCCCCGGCGCGCCGCGGCTCCGGCTCCTCGTCGCCAACGTGAAGACCGACAACCGGGACCCGCGCCCCCTGCTCCGGCTCGCCGCCGAGGCCGACCCCGACGTCGTCGCCCTGGTCGAGATCGACGAGCGCTGGGCCGGCGCGGTCGACGCGGCGCTCGGCTCGTACCCGCACCGGCTCGCCGTCCCGCGGCCCGACAACTTCGGCGTCGGCGTCTGGTCGAAGCGGCCGCTCGACGGCGCGCGGGTGGTGGACTTCGGCGCCGGCGTGCCGTCGATCGTCGCGGCGGTCGGCGCGGGCGAGCGTGCGCTCACGCTCGTCGCCACCCACCCGCTGCCGCCGGTCTCCGAGGCGTACGCGCGGGATCGCGATCTCCACCTCCGGGCGCTGGCCGCGGTTGCGCCGGGCCTCGGCCCGGCGACGCTCGTCGCCGGCGATCTCAACGCCACGCCGTGGTCGCCGGTGCTCGGCGAGCTGCTCGACGCCGGGCTCGCCGACGGCCGCCGCGGCTTCGGGCTGCAGCCGACGTGGCCCGCGGCGCTGCCCTGGCCGCTCCGCATCCCCATCGATCACACGCTCCACGGACCGGGCGTCGTGGTCGTCGCGCGGCGGGTCGGACCGGACGTCGGCTCCGATCACCTCCCGCTCATCCTCGACGTGGCGCTGCCGTAGGATGCGCGCCGTGTCCGACGCGACCTTGCCCGTCCTCTGCCCGCGGTGCCCGCTCTGCGGCGAGACCGCCGCGGCGCCGCTGGTCTCGTTCGCCGAGCTCTCGTTCGTGCGCTGCGGCGGCTGCGCCGTGGTCTACAAGCGCGCGCAGGCGGAGGGGCTCGGCCAGCGCTACGAGCGCGCGTACTTCGAGGAGGGCTCGGCGCGGTACACCCGGCGCTGGGAGCACCGGGTCGCGAAGTGCCGGCGCCAGCTCCTCGCCTGCCTCGAGTTCGTGCCCGCGGCCCGCGACGTCCTCGACCTCGGCTGCTCCGTCGGCTACGTGCTCGAGGCCGCGAAGCGCCTCGGCCTCCGCGGCGCCGGCGTCGACCTCTCGGCCTTCGCGGTGGAGGCGTGCACGAAGCGCGGCTTCGAGGCGCACGTCGGCCCGCTGGAGGCGCTGCCCCTGGGCGACGCGTCGTTCGACGTGGTCACGGCGAAGCACACGCTCGAGCACACCGAGCGGCCGCTCGAGGCGCTCGCGGAGATCCGGCGGGTGCTCCGGCCCGGCGGCGTCGCGTTCCTGGTCGTGCCGGACGCCGCCTACTGGAAGCGCTACCTGATGCCGCGCCGCGGCGGCTACTTCCGGCCGGATCGCGCCGGCTGGCAGCACCACGTCTACTACGCGGAGGCGCACCTCGCCGACGCGTGCCGCCGCGCCGGCCTCGAGCCGCTGCGCGCCGGCAAGGCGATCTACCGGCGCCGCCTCGCCCGCGGCGCCGGCGCGGTCTGGGAGCCGCTCCGGTTCGCGGCGCTCGCCGCCTGGACCGGCGCCGCGGGCGCGCTCCACCTGCGCCGCGAGATCCAGCTCGTCGCCCGCAGGCCCTGAACGGGACCGTGCCGCGCCCGCGGGCCTTCCCTACCTTCCCGGCAGCGGCGCGCGACGGGTGCGCCCGGCCGGGGAGGACGCATGGAGCGGGGACGCGGCGAGGTGGCGCGGGGGCCGCTCACGCCGGAGGCGGCGGCGAGCCTCGGCACCGCCGAGCTCGTGCGGGCCACCGTCGAGCGGGCGACGGCGCTCGGCCGCAAGGAGCTCGAGCTCGCGAGGGCGGAGCTCGAGGCGGACCTCGCCGCCTCGAAGCAGGGGGCCGCCGGCGTGGGCACCGCGGCGGTCTTCGGCATCTGCGCGCTGGCCCTCCTGCTCGTCGCCGCGGCGCTCGCCCTGGCGACGGTGATGCCGGGGTGGCTCGCGGCGCTGCTGGTCTCGGCGGTGTCGATGATCGTCTCCGCGGCGGCGGGCCTCCGGGCGAAGCGGAAGCTGCCCGAGCGGCCGCTCGAGGCGACCCGTCGGACCGCGTCCGAGGAGCTGCGCTGGGCGAAGGAGCTCCGGTCGTGAGGCCGGGGCCGCGCAGCGTCGAGCGCCTCGAGCAGGAGGTCGGCGAG
>CAZDGH010000109.1:0-12881 GCA_964504805.1 uncultured Myxococcales bacterium
AGCACCGCCAGCGCCGGAGCGTCCGCGAGCGGCGCGGGCAGCTCGGGCAGCGCCGGCGCCACGCCTTCGACGTACGCCCGGGCGAGCGCCTCGCCTTGCGCGGCGAGGTGCGCGGCGGCGGCGGCCCGGAGCTCCTCGACCCTCGCGAGCTCCGCCGCGGTCGGAGGCGGCGGAGGCGCCGCCGGCGGCGGAGGCGGCGGGGGCGTCGTGGCGCAGCCGGCGAGGAGCGCGGCGGCGAGGAGCACGGGGGCGCGCAAGGGAGCCGGACCGTAGCACGGCCCGCCGCGGCGTCAGGGGCAGGCGCGGGCGCGGTACGGGGCCCCGTCCCGGTCGCCGATGTAGAGCGTCCGACAGTCGAGCGAGAAGCCGAACCAGCGCGGGGCGGACACGCCCTCGATCCCGGCGACGGGAAGCTCGCGCGAGGGTCCGAGGCGCACCGGCTCGAGCGACTCGATCGTCGCCACGCGCAGCCGGCCCTCGCGGAGCCAGAGCAGCTCGCCGCCGTCGCACGAGGTGGTGACGATCTCGGGCGGCAGGTCTCCCTCGAGCGAGACCTCGCCGACGTGCGACGAGAACACCTCGTCGCCGGGGTCGTCGGTCGCGCGGCGCGAGGCGAGGAGGGTCGCCTGGCCCGTGCCGGGGTTCGTCGCCACGAAGAGGAGCGTGCGACCGTCCCGGAGGAGGACCCGCGGGGTGACGCCGTCCGCGTCGTTCGCCGGGTCGCCGCCCCACGTCCCGTCGCCCCCCGCCCACGGCACCGCCACCTTCACGGGGAGCGGCGCGAGGAACTGGATGTAGCTGCCCGAGTAGGGCAGCGCGACCGCATGGTAGATCTCCGGGTCCCACCAGTGCGCGTCGCGCTTGCTCGACCCGAAGAAGAGCTCGCGCCCGCGTCCCGCCACCGAGAGCGAGAAGCTCCAGCCGCGGCTGCCCGGGTTCACCGCCGAGATCGGCACCGCGCTGCCGGGCACGACCTCGCCGGCGGCGTCGAGCTGCACGCGCCCCGGCGAGCTCTGGCCCTGGTCGTCCCAGCTCGAGGAGGTGAAGTAGAGGTAGCGGCGCTCGCGGACGCACTGATCGGCGACGCACCGCTCGTCCGCGGCGCAGCTGAGCTCCCCGGGGCACCTCGGCCCGTAGGCGCCGCGCGCCTCGTCGACCACGACGTCCGCGACCCCCGACGCGGGGTCGAGCCTGGCGGCGGCGGCGAGCTCGCCCCACGGCGAGACGCCCTCGAAGCACGTGGGCAGCCCGCCTTCGGGCACGCAGACGTGCGTCGCCTCGTCGCAGCGCTCGCCGGCGCCGCAGCCGCCGCACGCGAGGGTGGTCCCGCAGCCGTCGTCGAACGAGCCGCAGCGCGCGTACGGCTCCGAGCAGGTGGCGCACGCGCACCGGGCGTAGCTGCACGGCCCGTCGGCGCCGCAGTGGCCGTCGGCGCTGCACGGGTGGCTCGGGTCGCCGGCGCAGCGGCCCTGGAACTCGCACCACAGCTCCCCGGCGCAGCCGCACGTCGCCTCGCCGCCGCAGCCGTCGGCGAGCACGCCGCACTCGCTCCCGGCCTCGCACGTGCCCGGCCTCGGGTCGCAGACGCAGGCACCCGCCTGGCCCGCCTCGGCGGCGCAGCGCAGGCCCTCGGCGCACGGGCAGACGAGCTCCTGCCCGCAGGCGTCGACGAACGTGCCGCACAGGCCCGGGATCTGCTCGCAGGTGAACTGGCGGCAGCAGCCCGCCTCGCAGGTCTGCCCGGGGCCGCAGACCTCCGCGGGGCAGTCGATGGCGCCGCCGCAGCCGTCGTCGACGGAGCTGCCGCAGCGCGGGAACGCGTCCGCGCACGTCCGCGGGACGCAGGTGCCGCACCGGCCCGCCTGGCAGCTGCGGCCCGCGCCGCACTCCTCGTCGCGCGCGCAGGGCGGCGCGACGCAGGCGCCCTCCTCGCAGACCTGGCCGCCGTCGCAGCTCACGCCCTCGCAGCTCTTCGACTCGACCTCGCCGATGCAGCCGGCGAGCGCCACCGCCGCGACCGTCCCCACCACGAAGTTGCGCATGGTCCCCCCTGCCGCACGAGCGTAGCGCGGTTTACGCCGCGCGGCCGGGCGGCTAGCGTCGCGCCGCATGCCGATGCCCCCGAAGCACGACGCGGTGCGGCTCCGCCAGCGGCTCCACGCCTCGATCCGCGGCTACTTCGCCGAGGCCGGGTTCGACGAGGTGGAGACGCCGACCCTCGTGCCCTCGCCCGGGATGGAGCCGCACCTCACCGCGTTCGAGACGCGGTTCGTGCCGGAGATGGGCAAGGCGGTGGAGCGGCCGCTCTTCCTCCACACCTCGCCCGAGTACGCGATGAAACGGCTGCTCGCCCGGGGCTGGGAGCGGATCTTCCAGCTCGGGCGCTGCTACCGGAACGGGGAGATCGCCAGGCTGCACAACCCCGAGTTCACCATGCTCGAGTTCTACCGGGCGGGGCTGAAGGACGGGATCGCCGCGGGCCGCGGCTACGGGCCGATCCTCCTCGACCTCGAGGAGCTCACCGCCCAGGCCTGCCGGGCGCTCAACGGCGGCGTCGAGACGATCCGGGTGAAGGGCGCCGAGCTCGATCTCACCCCGCCCTGGGACCGCCTCACGGTGAAGGAGGCCTTCGCGACGCGCGCCGGCATCGACCTGCCGATGGACGGCGACGCCGAGAAGCTCCGGGCCCGCGTCGCCGAGCGCGGGTTCGACCTGCCGGCCTCGTGCACCAGCTACGAGGACGTCTTCTTCGCGGTCTTCCTCGGCGCGGTCGAGCCCGGCCTCGGCTGGCCGCGGCCCACCTTCCTCGTCGACTGGCCGCGGCCGATGGCGGCGCTCGCGCGGCACCGCGAGGACGATCCGGACGTCGCCGAGCGCTTCGAGCTGTACGTCGCCGGCACCGAGCTCGCGAACGGGTTCTTCGAGCTCAACGACGAGGCCGAGCAGCGCCGCCGCCTCGTCGCCGAGCAGGAGCTGCGCCGGGCCGCGGGCAGGCCGGTCTACCCGCTCGACGAGCGGTTCCTCGAGGCGGTCGGGAAGCTGCCGGCCGCGGCCGGCGTGGCGCTCGGCGTCGACCGCCTGCTGATGCTGCTCGGCGGCTTCGAGACCATCGACGACGTCCTCCTCTTCCCCGCCTCCGAGGAGTGGGCATGAGCCGCGGCCACACCGTGCGTCGCACCGCCCTCGCCGGCGCGCTCGTCGTCGGCCAGACGCTCGTCCTCGGCCCCGCGGTCACCGCGCTCGGCCTGCTGACGCTCCGGCGCTGGCACCGCACCGACGTCCTCGCCAAGACCTGGGCGCGCAACTGCCTGAAGGCGTGCGGCGCCACCCTCGGCGTCCGAGGCCTCGAGCACGTCGACCCGAGGCGGCACTACGTGATGGTCTCGAACCACCAGAGCCACCTCGACGCGCCGGCGATCCTCGCCACGGTGCCGCAGAAGGTCCGCTTCGTGGCGAAGCGCTCGCTCTTCTACATCCCGGTCTTCGGCGCGGCGATCTGGGCCGCCGGCAACATCCCGGTGAACCGGAAGGCGAAGGGCAGCGCGAAGAAGCAGCTCGACGACGTGCGCCGGGTCGTCGGCAAGGAGCTCTCGGTGCTCTTCTTCGCCGAGGGCACGCGCTCGGACGACGGCGTGCTGCTCCCGTTCAAGAAGGGCGCGGCGGCGATGGCGATCGACGGCGGCGTCGACGTCCTCCCGCTCGCGGTCGCCGGCACCCGCGAGGTGCTGCCGAAGGGCTTCAGCTGGATCCACCCGGGGCCGATCGGCCTCGCCTTCGGCCCGCCGATCCCGGTGGCGCCGTTCGGCGGCGATCGCGACGCGCTCACGGCGAAGCTCCGGGCGGAGGTCGAGCGGCTCATGGGCGAGGCCGAGGCCGCCCGCGCCGACGCGGCGTCCTCGCGGCGGTAGAGCCGCGGTCGCCGCGCTGCTAAGGTCGGGACGTGGCCAAGAGCCGCCTCCTCCGCTTCGCCATCCCTCCGTCCCTCGGCGCCGGCAAGGCCTCGCGCATCGGCGAGCGCCTGCAGGCGTTCCTCGCGGCGCAGCTCTCGCCGAGGGCCGAGGTCGAGGTCGTCGTCGCCGAGAGCTACCCCGCCCTCGGCCAGCACCTGCTGAAGGGCACCGCCGACGCCGGCTGGGCGCCGCCGCTCGTCTGCGCCCGCGTCGAGGCCCACGGCGGCCGGGCCGTCGCCCGCGCGGTGCGCGGCGGCGCCTCGTCCTTCCGCGCCGCCCTCGTCTGCCGCCGCGACAAGCCGCTCGATCCGGCGCGGCTCCTCGGCCTCTCCGCGGCGTGGGTCGACCGCGACTCGACCGCCGGCTACCTGCTCCCGCAGGCGTGGGTCCGGAGCCGCGGCCTCGACCCGTACAAGGTCTTCGTCCGCGAGCGCTTCGTCGGCTCGTTCCGCGCCGCCGCCGAGGAGGTCGCCTCGGGCAAGGCCGACGTCACCGCGACGTTCGCCTCCGCGCCCTCGGCCACCCGCGCGATCCTCGGCATCGACGACCTGCCGAGAGCGCTCCGCGACCGGCTGAAGGTCTTCGCCTTCACCGGCGAGTCGCCGAACGACGCCGTCGTCGTCGGCCCCGCCGTCTCCGACCTCGCAGGCAAGGACCTCGCACGCCGGCTCCTCGCCGCCTCCGACGAGCCCGAGGGCAAGAAGCTCCTCGCCGAGGTCTTCGACGCCGAGCGCTTCGAGCCGGCGCCGAAGGACGGGTATCGGGTCCTCTACAACCTGGTGCTTTCGACGCTTCGCTGAGGCTCCAGGCTCCGGGCTACAGGCTCCGGCGACCCGAAGCCTGCGCCGCCTGGTGGCTGGAGCCTGGCCCCTGGAGCCAGGAGCCTGCTTCTACAGCTCCTCGAGGATCTTCGACCGCTTCGCGTCGTGCTCCTCCTGCGAGATCAGCCCCTTCTCGAGGAGGTTCTTCAGCTTCGCGAGGCGTTCCTCGGCGGTCGGGCCGGCGGGAGGGGCGGCGGCGACGCCGCCCGCGACGGCGCCGGCGGCGGCGGCGGCGGCCGGGTTCGGCGGGACGAAGCCGGCCTGGGCGCCGCCGTTGAGCTGGTTCGCGAACCCGAAGCCGAGGCCGATGCCGGCGCCGGCGAGCGCGTTGCCCGAGGCCTCGCCGCCCTGGGACATGCCCTGGCCGGCGCCGATCATCATCTCGCCCACGGCGAAGTTCTGGTAGCCGCCGGCGATCTGCGCGAGCTGCGCCCGCTTCTGGATCTCGACCTGGTTGAGCAGCTGCGCCTTGCGGGCCTCGCGGCTCGCGGCGCGGAGCTCCTCGGCGTCCTGCTGCAGCTTCTCCCAGTCGCCCTCGTCCGGGTTGATGTTGAGGGCGCTGAAGGCGACGACCGAGAGGCCGACGCCGTGGAGGTTCTTGTCCACGCCGGACTTGCACTCGCCGAGCAGCTCCTCCTTGAGCGAGCCCGAGAGCACGACGTCGAGCGGCACCTTCTTGTGGGCGATCACCTCGCCGACGTCGTCGGAGAGCGCGAGCATCACCCGCTCGGCGACGATGCGCTTGAACTGGTCGAGGTTGTCCTTGACGTTGCCGAGGCCGGTCTGCTGCGAGATCAGCGCGCCCGGATCGGTGACCTGCACCGTGCACTCGCCGAAGGCGCGGAGCCGCACGCGGAGCTCGGTCTCCGGATCCTTCACCCGGCCGATCTCGCCGCCGAACTTCACGCCGTGCACCTGGCGCGTGGAGACGAAGTAGACCTCCGACTGCCAGAAGTCGCCGCCGGTGACCTTGTCGACCAGGTACGAGAGGAACGGGATCGAGGCGCCGTCGAGGGTGTGACGGCCCGGCGGCAGCGTGCCGACGACCTTGCCCTCCTTGACGAAGACCACCACCTCGTCCGCGTCGACCGTGCACTGCGTCAGCTTGCGGATGTTGGTGTCGGGCCAGCGCCACACCATGTAGTTCTTGAACTCGTCCGGGCGGGACATGAACGCCCGGTCGATCTCGGAGCCGGCCACCTTCTTGACGCTGTCCCAGAGACCCATCGGCTGAAACCCTCCGCGCGGAGTTCGAGAGAAAGTCGGGCGAATCCTAGCCGCCGCCCGGTCCACCCACAACACACGCCGGCCGTCGACCCCGGGTACGCGCCCCTCGGCACGGAGGTTCAGCGGTCGGGCGGGCGCCGCGCCGGCGCCGAGCGCCTCGACGGCGCGCGCGCCCGCGTGCTTTGCTCGCCCGCGAACCCGAGCCGAGACGGGGGCGTCGATGTCGCAGGTCGCGGTCCGCGAGGTCCAGGCCAGCTCGAAGAAGTTCAAGTGCGGCACCTGCGACGCGCCGATCGAGTTCGATCCCGCCTCCGGCGCGCTCAAGTGCCCGTACTGCGGGTCGGAGAAGGCCATCGAGGCCGGCCCCGGCGCGGTCGTCGAGCACGCGCTCCACGAGGCGTCGCTCGCGAAGCACCGCGGCTACGGCGTCGCCGTCCGCAAGCTCGCCTGCGACGCCTGCGGCGCGCAGATCTCGTTCGACCCCGGCGTCGTCGCGGCGAAGTGCTGCTTCTGCGGCTCGCCGAAGGTCGCCGAGACGAGCGGCGAGGGCATCCGGCCCGAGAGCCTCCTGCCGTTCACGATCACGCCCGCGCAGTCGAGCGAGCTGTTCAACCACTGGATCCGCGGCCTGTGGTTCCGGCCGAACGACCTGAAGAAGCTGGCCGAGGTGAAGGAGGTCCGCGGCGTCTACCTGCCGTTCTGGACCTACGACGCCCACGCGCGGTCGTGGTGGACCGCCGAGGCGGGCTACCACTACTACGTGACCGAGACCTACACGGCGAACGAGAACGGCCGCAGCGTCACCCGCACGAGGCAGGTGCGGAAGACGCGGTGGGAGCGCGCCTCGGGCAGCCGCGCCGACCACTACGACGACGAGCTGGTCTACGCGTCGAAGGGGCTGCCGAAGGGCCTCGTCGAGGACATCTACCCGTACGACACCGGCAAGCTCCTCCCCTACACGCCCGAGTACCTCGCCGGCTGGGGCGCTGAGGAAGCGGGGTTCGGCGCCGAGCACGGCTGGGCGGTCTGCCAGCAGTCGCTGAACGACCAGCAGCGCGGGAAGTGCGCGAAGGACGTCCCCGGCGACACGCACCGGAACCTGTCGGTGAGCACGAGCTACTCGGGCGTCACCTTCAAGCACGCGCTCTTGCCGGCCTACGTCGCCGCCTACGCGTACAAGGGCAAGGTGTTCCGGTTCCTGGTGAACGGGCAGACCGGCAAGACCGACGGCGAGGCGCCGCTCTCGTGGGTCAAGATCGCCCTGGCGGTGCTCGCGGTGCTGGCGATCGTCGGCGCCATCGTCCTCATCGCCTCCGCGCAGGACGGAGGGAGCGGCCGCTCGTCCGGCTCGGGGACGAGCGCCCCGGTCTCCGCCCCGGCGAAGCCGGCGCGGCGGCGTTAGCAGGAAGAGCGGGCGCCCCGGCGAGGTTCCTCGGACCGGCGGGAGGCCGGTCCTCCGCCGGCGACGATCAACCCCTACCCGGAGACGTCCGTGACCGCGATCGCCCGCTTCCAGGCCCTGCAGGCCGAGCTCGAGGCCGCCTTCCTCGAGCGGGAGGAGGTGGTCGAAGGCCTCCTGCTCGCGCTCGTCGCCGGGCAGCACGTGCTCCTCCTCGGCCCGCCGGGCACGGCGAAGAGCGAGCTCGCCCACGAGCTCTGCCGCCGCGTCGACGGCGCGCAGTACTTCCAGTGGCTCCTCACCCGCTTCACCACGCCCGAGGAGCTCTTCGGCCCGGCGTCGCTCAAGGCGCTCGAGCAGGACCGCTACGTCCGCGTCACCGCCGGCAAGCTGCCGCGGGCGCACGTCGCCTTCCTCGACGAGGTCTTCAAGGCGAGCTCCTCGATCCTGAACACGCTCCTGCCGGTGCTCAACGAGCGCCGGTTCGACGGCGGCGACGGCCCCTCCGAGGTGCCGCTCCTCGCCCTCGTCGGCGCCGCCAACGAGCTGCCCGAGGACGAGGAGCTCTCCGCGCTCTACGACCGCTTCCTGCTCCGCTACCAGGTCGACTACCTGAAGGAGGACTTCCGCTTCCTCCAGATGCTCGGGGGCAAACCTCCGTCGGCGCGCACGAGGGTGACGCTCGACGACCTCGCCGAGCTGCGCGCCGCCGCCGCCGCGGTGGAGGTGCCGGGCGAGGTGCTCCGCGACGTCGCCGAGGTGCGCAAGCTCCTCGCCGACAAGGAGGTCGTCGCCTCGGACCGCCGCTACAAGCTCGCGGTCGGCCTGCTCCGCGCCAAGGCGGCGCTCGCCGGCAGGTCGCGCGCCGGCGGCGACGACCTCTCGGTCCTCGCCCACGTGCTCTGGACCGAGCCGGGCGAGCGCGGCGCGGTCGAGGAGGCGCTGCGCCAGGTCGCCCACGGCCACGAGGACGAGGCGGAGCGGCTGCTCTTCCAGGCGCGCGAGGTCTCCGAGCGCGCCCGCGGCCCGCACGAGGACGAGGACGAGGCGGAGCGCGCCGCCGTCGAGGCGCTCGCGAAGCTGCACGATCTCTCCCGCCGCCTGGACCAGCTCGTCGCCGACGCCGCCGCCCGGGGCCGCGCCCTCGAGCGCGCCACCGCGATGCGCGACGAGGTCCGCGGCATGGTCCGCGCCCTGCTCGCCGAGGAGCAGGGGGAGACCGAGTCGAGGCACTAGTGGGCCGCGCCGCGAAGGAGCCCGTCGACGCGCGGCTGGTCGAGGCCGACGCCTACGATCGCGACGCGTACCGCCGCGCGCTCGCCGGCGGCGCCGAGGCCGCGAAGCTGCTCGACGCCGGCCGCCGCGTGCTGCCGCACTTCGACGCGCTCGTCGAGGACCTCTTCGCCGCGTTCTTCAAGCTGGTCGTCCGCCTGCGCGACGACGCGCCCCGGGCCGCGGTGCTGAACCGGCGGCTCCTCGCCGCGGCGCTCTCGTCCCCGGGCGCCGACGAGCTGCGACGCGGCGCCGCCCTCGACGAGGTGCGCGCCGCCTCGGCCGCCCTCGCGGTGGCCCGTGCCGCGCTCGCCGAGATCCGGAAGGGCGAGCTGCTCGGCGCCGACGAGCTCCTGGCGCTGAAGCGCCTCGAGGCCGCCGAGAAGAAGGCCGCCGAGCTGGAGGGCGCGAAGGAGGCGCTCGACGGCGAGGCGTCGGCCGCGGCGGAGCGGCTGCGGGCGCGGCTCGAGCAGGAGCTCGACCGGCTCGAGGCCGAGGCCGACGAGGCGGAGGCGCAGGTCGAGGACGCGCTCGAGGAGCTGCCGCCGGGCCTCGAGGCCACCGTCGCCGCCGCCGCGGACCGCGCCGGGCAGGAGGCCGAGGGCGACGAGGACGCCGCACGCGCCTTCGCCGAGGGCGTCGGCGGCGAGGCGCCCCGCTCCGCCGCCGAGCGGGTCGCGCTGGCGGAGAAGCTCCGGGCGAACGACAAGCTCCGCCGCCTCGCCGCGCTCGCCGGCGCATTCCGCCGCGACGCGATGGCGGCGCGGAAGAAGCGGGTGCGCCGCGCCTCGAGCGAGGTGCACCGCGTCGGCCGCGGCGGCGAGCTCTCCCGGATCCTGCCGCAGGAGCTCGGCGCGCTCTCCGATCCGCTCCGCAAGCTCGACCTGCTCCGCCGCCTCGCCGAGCACGACCTCGCGCAGTACGAGCTGCTCGGCGCCGACCGCGGCGGCCGCGGCCCGCTCGTCGTCTGCGTCGACGCCTCGGGCAGCATGGCCGGCGCCCGCGAGCTGTGGGCGAAGGCGGTCGCGCTCGCGCTGCTCGAGATCGCCCGCCGGCAGAACCGCCGCGCCGAGGCCCTGGTCTTCTCGGGCCGCGAGCAGCCGCTGCAGCGCTTCTCCCTGCTCGGCGCCCGGTCCGCCGGCGGCGGGCGCCGGAAGGTCTCGATGCCGGAGGTGCTGGCGTTCGCCGGCGCGTTCCGCCGCGGTGGCCCCGACTTCGTGCGGGCGCACGACGTGGGGCAGGCGCGGGGCCAGGACGCGGTCCTGTAGGGTGGCGACGTCGTCTTCATCACCGACGGCGAGGCGACGCTCTCCGACGGCTTCGTCGAGGAGCTCCGCCGCGAGAAGCGCAGGCGCGACATCGCGGTGTACGGCGTGCTCGTCGACGACGCCGCGCCCGGCACCGCCCGCTCGACGAACCGCGAGGTGGAGCGCGCCGCCCGGGAGCTCGCGAAGGTCGCCGACGCGATCACCACGGTGACGCGCCTCACCTCGGGCGCGGTGCGCGACCTCTTCGAGCGGCTGTAGCGGCTACCTCGCGAGCGCGAGCACCGGATCGATCGCGGCCGCGGTGCCGTCGGCCTCGGCCTCGACGTGCACCCGCACCCGCGGCGCGTGGCGGTCCGGCAGCGGCAGCGCGAGCCGCACCTCGTGCCGCCCGCCCGCCGGGAGCCGGCCCACCACCACCTCGTGGCGGTCGAGCGCCGGCACCGCCGCGCGGGTCCACAGGCGCACCCGGTGGGCGTCCTTCTCGCCGCGGTTCGCCACGACGATCCGGAGGCGCCCGTCCTCCTCGACCACCGCCTCGAGCGCGAGCGGCGGGCGCTCGACGCCGGGGGCCGCGGACCAGTCGACCCCGACCGGCGCGAGCGCCTTCGCGAGGCGGGGCGCCTCGGCGTCGGCGAGCTTCTCTCCCTCGCGGCGCAGCGCCGCGAGCAGCGCCGCGTGGTCCTTCGGCCCGGCGGCGAGGGCGCGGGCCGCGAGCGCCGGCAGCGGGTCCTCGTCCCGGGCGAGGTAGGGGATGGCGCGGATGGTCGCGGCCGAGGCGAGGCGATCGCCGAGGCGCTCCTCGCCGAGGTCCGACGGGGCGAAACCGAGCGTCCGGTCGCCGAGGACCCGGACGGGCGCGAGGGCGACGTCCGGCGCGAGGCCCTGGCCGCGGATCCGGTAGCCGTTCTCGAGCCGGTACTCCGCCACGGTGAGCTTCACGCCCCAGCCCTCCGGCAGATCGTGGACGACCTGCACCGTGCCCTTGCCGAAGGTGCGGGCGCCCACGAGGGCGGCGCGCTTCTGCAGCCGCAGCGCGCCGGCGACGATCTCCGCCGCCGACGCGGTCTCCTCGTCCACGAGCACGACCAGCGGCAGCTTCGTCCGGACGCCGGGCCGCGCCCGCCGCGGCTCGCGTGCCCGGGCCGAGGCGGTCTCCACCACCAGCCCGCCGTCGAGGAACAGGTCGGCCACCTGCACCGCCTGGTCGACGAGGCCGCCGGGGTTGCCCCGGAGGTCGAGCACGAGCCCGGCCTTGGCGCCGGAAGCGACCAGCGAGTCGACCGCCGCCGCCACGTCCGCGGCGGCGTTCGAGCCGAACTCCGCGAGCCGCACCCAGCCGACGCCCCCCACGAGCTTCGACTGCGCGCTCGGGAGCCGGATCGGCGCGCGCCGCGCCTTCACCGCGAGCCTGGCCCCGCCGCGCTCCACCTCGAGCGCGACCTCGACGTCCGGCGCGCCGGCGAGCTTGCGCCCCACCGCGTCCGCGGGAAGCCCGGCGGTGCTCGCGCCGTCGACCGAGAGCAGCACGTCTCCCGGCCGGAGCCCGGCGGCGTCCGCGGGCGTGCCGTCGAGGACCTCGCGCACGGTGACGCGGCCGCCGTGGATCGCCAGGGTCACCCCGAGGCCGCCGGACGGCGCCGTGCCGCGGAGCCGGGCGAGCTCGTCGGGCGGGATGAGCTCCGAGTGCGGGTCGTGGCCGCGGAGGAGCCCGGCGACGAGCGCCCGCTCCGAGCTGCCGAGCGGCACGCCGCGCGCCTCGATCCGATCGACCACCGCCCGGAGCGCGGCCTCCGCCTGCGCGAGCGTCTCCACCTTCTTGAGCTGGAACACCGCCTCGACGCCGGCGCCGGCGACGACGAGCCGCTCCGGAGGCCCGACGTCGGGCTCCACGCGGACCGCGACCTTCTCCTCCACCGAGGCCCAGCCCTCGAGGGCGCCGCGGAGGAGGCGCCGCCCTTCGAGGGTCTTCGGGTCGCCGTTCTCCGCGAGGATCCGCAGCGCCTGGTCGAGGAGCGGCGTCTCCACGCGCGTCCGGGCGGCGGCCGGGAGCGCGAGGAGGGTCGAGGCGAGGAGGGCGGCGAGGCCCGCGCGCGGCATCCACGCAGTGTAGCGTGGGCCTGCACCTCGGGGCGCAGCGACGTCGCACATGGTAGAAGCCGCGCATGGGAGCCGAGCCCGCGAGCGCTCCGGCGCGCCTCCGCGCCCGCTGGGAGGCCGTCCCGGTCGAGACCCGAGACCTGCTGCTCGTGGTGGCCGGCGCCGCGCTGCTCTTCTTCCCGTGGCTCGGCGCGCCGGGACTCTGGGACCCGTGGGAGCCGCACTACGCCGAGGTCGCGCGGGAGATGGTGCGCCGCGGCGACTGGGTGCACCCGTACTACGAGAGCGCCTGGTTCTTCTCGAAGCCGGCGCTGACGCTCTGGCTCGTCGCCCTCGGCCTGACCCTCGGGGGCGTCTCGCCCGACGGCGTCTCCGAGCTGCCCTGGTGGACCGACTGGGCGGTGCGCACGCCGATCGCCCTGGTGGCGGTGCTCGGGGTGGCGCTGGTGTTCGTGGCCGGCGCGCGGCTGTTCGGGCGCCGCGCCGGCCTGCTCGCGGCGCTCGTCCTCGCCACCTCGCCGCTCTGGTTCCTCGTCGCCCGGCAGGCGATGACCGACATGCCGTTCTGCGCGCTGCTCGCCGCGTGCCTCTCCTGCCTCGGGATCGCGGCGTTCGCCGAGGACGAGCGCACCGAGCGGCACCGCGCGCAGTGGTGGTGGGCGGCCTACGCCTTCGCGGGCCTGGCGACCCTGGCAAAGGGCCTCCTCGGCTTCGCGCTCCCCGGGGCGATCGTCCTCGTGACCATGCTCGTCGGCCGGGACCTCGCGCTGGTGCGGCGGGCGCGGCTCCACCAGGGCCTGCCGATCTTCCTCGCCGTCGCCGCGCCCTGGTACGTCGCGATGTCGCT
>CAZDGH010000109.1:12891-14843 GCA_964504805.1 uncultured Myxococcales bacterium
TCGACGAGGAGTCGCGGACCTTCGTCGAGCGCTTCTTCGTCCACGACCACCTGCGGCGGCTCGGCGCCGGCGTGCACACCACCACGCCGGGCGGCACCTTCGTCTACTTCGTCGAGCAGCTCGGCTACGGGATCTTCCCCTGGGTCGCGGCGATCCCGGGCGCCGCCGCGGTCGCCGCCCGGGCGCGCCCCGCCGCGAGCGGCCGCGACCGCGCGACGATCCTGGTCGTGTCGTGGGCGCTCGTCGTGCTCGCGCTCTTCGGCCTCTCGAGCACCAAGTTCCACCACTACGCCTTCCCGGCCGTGCCGGCGCTGGCGCTCCTCGTCGCGCTCTTCCTCGATCGTCTGCTCGAGGAGGGCGTCGCCGCCCACGCCGTGGCGCTGCTCGCGGGCGCGGCGCTCTTCGTCCTCGTCGGCCGCGACGTCTGGCAGGCGCCGAAGCACCTCGTCGACCTGTTCGTCTACAACTACGCGCGGCCGTACCCGGCGGCGGAGCTCCTCCGCGCCGTGCCGTCGATCCGGCTGGGCGCGCTCTCGCTCTCGCTCGCGCCGCACCAGCTCCACGCCGGGCTCTTCACCTTCATGGGCGCGGCGGCGGTCGGCGCCGCGGCGTGGGGCAGCCGGCGGTGGCTCGTCGGCACCTTCGCGGCGGGCGCGGTGCTCTTCGCGGTGCACGGCAGCTGGGTGCTGTGGCGGCACCTCGCGCCGCACTGGTCGCAGCGCGACCTCGTCCACACCTACTTCGTCGAGCGACGCGGGCTCGAGCCGCTCGGCGCGTACTACCTGAACTGGCGCGGCGAGACGTTCTACTCCCAGAACACCGTGCGCCAGTTCAAGAGCTTCGAGCGGTTCCGGCGCTTCGTCGAGCAGCCCGGCCGCGAGTTCGTGGTGGTGGAGCGCGATCGCCTGGCGAGCCTCCGCGGCGTGCTCGGCGAGGACCGCGTCGCGCGGATCGTCTTCTCCGCGTCGAACAAGTACCTGCTCGTCGTGGTCGAGGACGGCGCGTCGCAGCCGGCCGCGGCGGCGGAGGAGTCGCCGCTCACCTCGCCGCTGGATTGATCACGGCGGGGGAGGACAGGCGGCGACCGTGCCGGTGAACGTGCCCTGCAGGGCCTGGAAGTCCCAGGTGCCGTCGATGCGGCCGCCCGAGAGCGTGCCTTCGGCGGTGCCGCCGCCGTCGATCGCGGCGGTGTAGGTCGTGCCGTCGACGGAGCCGTAGGAGATCCCGACCGCGTCGAAGGTGCCCGCGAAGACGCCGGAGGTGGAGCCGTCGGCGGAGACGGTGACGTTCCAGACGCCGTTGCTGATCCCGGCGAACGTGCCGCAGAGCAGCTGCAGCGCCTCGTCGTCGGGGCGCACCGCGAAGGCGCCCTGCCCGTTCGGCCCGACGTAGCGCCCGGCGAGGCCGCCGGTGGCGTCGGGGCTGCCCTCGAAGGCGTACGTGCCGTTGTCGACCTGCACGCGCTGGGTCGAGGAGCTCCAGCTCCCGGTGAGGAGCACGCCGCGTCCGCCGATGCTGGCGCGCGCCGAGGCGCGGGCGTCGCCGGCCGCGGGGTCGCCCTCGATCGTCACCACCAGGCGGCCGGTCTCGTTGCCGACGCCGGCGAGGACGCCCTCGTAGCCGGTGTTCTCGGGCGGCGCCTGCTCGGGCGGCGCCTCGGCGATCTCCGGCGTGCAGCCGGCGGCGACCAGCGCGAACAGGACGAGGCGACGCATGGGCCCATCGTAGCCGAACGCGAGGGCGCGCGGCCGCGTACCGCCGGGCGACCCGATGGTAGGCTCGCGGCTCACCGCGACGCCCGACGGAGGCAGCATGGCGAACGACTTCTGGGACGCACCGACCGGCCCCGTGCCGGCCTCCGCCCCGGCGGCCACGACGGCGCCGGCGCCCGCGGCCCCGGCCGGCGGGTTCTGGGACGCCGGCCCGGCGGTCGCCGCGAAGTCGCCGCCCGC
>CAZDGH010000110.1:0-14782 GCA_964504805.1 uncultured Myxococcales bacterium
GCCGCCAGGAGGACCCGGCCGCACTCGTAGGCGAGCACCTCGGCGCCGCGCTTGTCGAGCACGAGACGGACGTAGCCGAGGATCGCCCGGTCGTCGTCGACGACGACGACGCGCTTCCTCCGCGGCGTCCCCGCGGGCGGCGGCGCGGGCTCGCGCGGCGGCGCGGGCCGGGCCGGGAGCGGCGGCGCGGCGCGCGCCTTCGAGGCGGCGATCTCCTCGCTCGATCGCCGGGCGGCGCTGCGGGCGAGGAGGACCGCGATCACCATGGCGAGGACCGGCGCGTCGACCGGCTCGATCACCACCCGATCGGCGAGCGCGAGCCCGGGATCGTCGCCGAGCCGCGACGGTTCGTCGCGGAGGAGCAGCACCACCGGGAGCGACGGCGCCGCCTGCTTCAGCGCGGCGACGACCTGGCCGCCGGCGCCGCCGACGCCGTGGCGCACCACCGCCAGCTCGAAGCCGCCGCTCGCGGCGATCGAGCCGGCGACCGCGGGCGTGGCGTCGCGGACGACCGCGAGGTGCCCGCGGCCCGCGAGGCCCTCGAGCAGCCCCGCCGGGACCGGCCACGGCCCCGGCACCACCAGGATGCGTCCACCCAAGCGCTAGCCGCGCTTCTCCAGGTCGACGAAGTCGCGGGTCGTCTTGCCGGTGTAGATCTGCCGCGGGCGGCCGATCTTCGCGCCGAGCTGGTGCATCTCCCGCCACTGCGCGATCCAGCCGGGGAGGCGGCCGAGCGCGAACATCACCGTGAACATGTTGGTCGGGATGCCGAGCGCGCGGTAGATGATGCCCGAGTAGAAGTCGACGTTCGGGTACAGCTTCCGCTCGACGAAGTAGTTGTCCTTGAGCGCGGCCTCCTCGAGCTTCTTGGCGAGGTCGAGCAGCGGGTCCTTGCGGCCGAGCTTCGAGAGCACGCGGTCGCAGTGCTTCTTCAGGATCGTCGCCCGCGGGTCGAAGTTCTTGTAGACGCGGTGCCCGAAGCCCATCAGCCGGAACTTCGAGTCCTTGTTCTTGGCGAGGGCGACGTACTTGTCGACGTTGCCGCCGTCCTGGTGGATCTGCTCGAGCATCTCGAGCACGCGCTGGTTCGCGCCGCCGTGGAGCGGGCCCCAGAGCGCGCAGATGCCGGCGGAGATCGAGGCGTAGAGGTTCGCGCCCGACGAGCCCACCATCCGCACGGTCGAGGTCGAGCAGTTCTGCTCGTGATCGGCGTGGAGGATGAGCAGCACGTCGAGGGTGCGGGCGATCTCCTCGTCCACCGCGTACTGCTCGGTGGGGAAGCCGAACATCATCTTGAGGAAGTTCGCCGAGTACCCGAGCGAGTTGTCGGGGTACATGAACGGCTGGCCGAGCGACTTGCGGTGCGAGAACGCGGCGATCGTCGGGAGCTTGGCGATGAGCCGGGTGGTGGTGAGCTCCATGTGCGCCGCGTCGTACGCCTCGGGCTCGTTGTAGAAGGTCGAGAGCCCCGACACGACCGCCGAGAGGATCGCCATCGGGTGCGCCGACGGCGGGAAGGACAGGAAGAACCGCTTCATGTCCTCGTGGATCAGCGAGTGCCGGGTGAGCGCGTAGTTGAAGTCGCCGAGCTGCTTCTTCGAGGGCAGCTCGCCGTGGAGCAGGAGGTAGGCGACCTCGGTGAAGCTCGCCTTCTCGGCGAGCTGCTCGATCGGGTAGCCGCGGTAGCGGAGGATGCCCTGCTCGCCGTCGAGGTAGGTGATCGAGGAGAGGCAGGCGCCGGTGTTGGCGTAGCCGTCGTCCAGGGTCACCGCGCCCGTGGCCGCGCGGAGGTTCGAGATGTCGATCCCGAGCTCGTTCTCGGTGCCGACGACGACGGGCAGCTCGACGCTCTTGCCCGCGACCTGCAGAACTGCCTTGTCCGTCTTCTCAGCCACGGATGCGCCTCCACGAGGATGGTCGGTTCGACCGCCCTGTCTATGGGAGAACGAGTCCCTCTGCAACACCCTCGGATGACGCTCGTCAGCGCTTCCCGAACCAGGCCTTCGTCTCCGGCTTCAGGAACTGGATCAGCATCGGGATGCAGGCGGGGAGGCAGCAGGCCGACGTCATCCCCAGGGCCACGAGGACCACGTGGAACGTCCACGCCCACGGCGTCCGGGGCAGGAACGGCGCGGCGGCGGACGCGGCCAGGAAGGGGACGCAGAGCACGGCCATGATCGCGCCGACGATCGTCATCTCCGCGGCGTCGGGGCCGGTCTCGGCGGCGCCGGCCACGAGCAGCCCGACGCCGAGGACGATGCACCCCAGGTACATCGCCGCCAGGGTGACGCAGTAGGCGACGTACCAGCTCCACACCGGCGGCTTCGGCTCGTGCGGCGGCAGCATGCGCCCTCCGCGTGGTAGCTTGCCCGGCCCGTGTCCGATCGCAAGCCCGCCGTCGAGCTCCTCGGCCTCGGCAAGACCTACGGCGGCGCCGAGGCGAGCCCGGTGCGGGCGCTCGAGGGCGTCGACCTCGCCATCGAGCGCGGCGAGATCTTCGCGCTGCTCGGCCCGAACGGCGCCGGCAAGACCACCCTCATCGGCTGCGTCGCGGGGCTGGTGCGGCCCACCGCGGGCGCCGCCCGCGTCCTCGGCCACGACGTCGTCTCCGAGTACCGGCGCACCCGGCGCGCGGTCGGCCTCGTCCCGCAGGAGCTCAACTTCGACCCGTTCTTCACCGTGGAGGAGTCGCTCCGGTTCCAGGCGGGCTACTTCGGCGTGAAGCTCTCCGAGGCGCGGCTCGCGGAGCTGCTCGCCGCCCTCGGCCTCTCCGACAAGCGCGCCGCCCGCACCCGCCAGCTCTCCGGCGGGATGAAGCGGCGGCTCCTCATCGCCAAGGCCCTCGTCCACGACCCCGAGGTGCTCTTCCTCGACGAGCCGACCGCGGGCGTCGACGTGGAGCTGCGGCGGTTGCTCTGGGCCTACGTGCGCACGCTGCGCGAGCGGGGCACGACGATCGTGCTCACCACCCACTACCTCGAGGAGGCCGAGGAGCTCGCCGATCGGATCGGCCTCATCGACCGCGGCCGCCTCCTGCTGGTGGACCGGAAGGACGCGGTGCTCGCGCGCTTCGGCGAGCGCACGCTCCGGCTCGTGCTCGGCGCGCCGCTCGCCGCGCTGCCGCCCTCGCTCGCGTCTCGCGGCGCGCGGCTCGAGGAGGGCGGGAAGGCGGTGGCGGTGAGCCAGAGCGGCGAGGCCGCGCTCGGGCCGATCCTCGCCGACGCGCTCGCCGCCGGCCTCGAGGTGCGCGACGTGGAGACGCGGCGTACCGGCCTCGAGGAGGTCTACGTGCGCCTCCTCCGCAAGGAAGGCGCGGCGTGATCGGCCTCGGCGCCCGCACCCTGTTCGTGAAGGAGGTGCGGCGGTTCCTCCGCGTGCCGGGCCAGACGGTGATGGCGCCGCTGGTCTCGACGGCGCTCTACCTGGCGGTGTTCGGCTACGCGCTCGGCGGCCGCATCCGCGAGGTCGCCGGCGTGCCTTACCTCGCCTACATCGTGCCGGGCCTGGTGATGCTCGGGATGATCTCGAACGCGTTCCTCAACGCCAGCTCGTCGATGATCATCATGAAGGTGCAGGGCACGCTCGTGGACCTCCTGGTCACGCCGCTCGGGCCGCTCGAGATCACGCTCTCGATGGTGCTGGCGAGCGTGCTCCGGGCGGCGATCGTCGGCGGGCTCACCCTCCTCGCCGCGGCGGTGGCGCTCGGCGGCGTGCCGGTCGCCGATCCGCTGCTGGCGGTCGCGTTCCCGGCCCTCACCGGGATCGGCTTCGGCGCGCTCGGGCTCCTCACCGGCCTCTGGGCGGAGAAGTTCGAGCAGGTGAACTTCGTGCCGACCTTCGTGCTCACGCCGCTGACGTTCCTCGGCGGCGTCTTCTACGACGTGCGCGGGCTGCCCGAGCCGTTCGCGACGCTCTCCCGGGCCAACCCGGTGCTCTACGTGGTGGAGGGCTTCCGCCACGGGCTCCTCGGCGCCTCGGCGGTGGACCCCTGGGTCGGCCTGGCGTTCCTGCTCGTCCTCGACGTGCTCGCGGTGGCGGCGTGCGCGCTCCTGCTCCGCGCCGGCTGGCGCGTCCGGAGCTAGGCGTCGCGGCGCTACAGCGTGGTCCGGAGCGCCTCCACCACGCGGCGGATCCGGTGCACCTCGTCGAGGAAGCCGGCGGCGGTGAAGAACAGCGCCTCGAGGCTCGCGAACCGGAGGCGGTCGCCGTCCGAGAGCGCGATCGACGCGCGCGGCGCGACCGCGACCCCGTTCACGGTGGTGCCGTTCCGCGAGCCGGCGTCGGTGACCGCCCAGGCGCCGCCCTCGCCGCGGAAGAGCCCGGCGTGGAGCTTCGAGATCCCGGCGAACGGGAGGCAGACGTCGTAGCGCGGATCGCGGCCGAGCCAGACGCAGCCGGGCAGCTCGGCCCCGGGCCGCTTCGCCACCCACGCCACCGCCGTCTTCGCCAGCGCGCCGTCGATCGCCAGCGCGTCGGCGTGCTCGGTGGCGAAGCCGCCGCGGGCGCGGGGCAGCGCCGAGGACGCGAACAGGAGCACCGGCGCGCCGTACCGGGCGAGGAAGCCCGCGCGGCCGAGGCGATCGATCTCGGGCAGGAACTGCCCGATCCGCGGGAGGTGATCGAGGCTGTCGGCGGCGGGACTTCGTGGCGCGTCCACGATCGAACGATACGCCGGGAGGAGGCGCCCGCGAAGTCCGCCGGCGCGGCGGCCGGCCCCGCTACGGCATCAGCCGGAGCGCGTCCACCGCGCGGCGGATCCGGTGCAGCTCGTCGAGGAAGCTCTCGGCGGTGAGGAACAGCGCCTCGAGGCCCCCGAAGCGGACCCGGTCGCCGTCGGCGAGCACGCGCGACCGCCCCGGGACGATCGCGGCGCCGTTCACCGCCGTGCCGTTCAGGGAGCCGGCGTCGGTCAGCGCCCAGGTGCCGTCGGGCCGCGCGAAGAAGCCGGCGTGGCGCTTCGAGACGCCGGAGAACGGCAGCCAGACGTCGTAGCGCGGATCGCGCCCGACCCACACGTACCTGGGCACGCGGGCCTCGGAGCGCCTCGCCACCCAGGCGACCGCGGTCTTGGCGGCGGTGCCGTCGACCGGGTGGTCGTCGCTGCGCTCGGTGGCGAAGGCGCCGCGGGCGCGGGGCACGGCGCCCGCCGCGAAGAGGAGCGCCGGCGTCGGATGCCGCGCGAGGAAGTCCGCGAACCCGAGGCGGTCGAGCTCGGAGAGGAACTGCCCGATGCGCGGGAGGTGATCGAGGTTCTCGCCGGCGGCCTCCTCCCCGGACGGGCGCGGGTGGTGATCGAGCGACGGGACGCTCACCCGTTCAGGCGGGGTGGACATGACCCGGGAACGTACGGCTTCTCGCATCGCTCCGGAAGAAGCAGGCCCGTCAGGGGTGGCTAGAGGCTGGTCCGGAGCGCATCCACCGCGCGGCGGATCCGGTCCACCTCGTCGAGGAAGCCGGGCGCGGTGAGGAACAGCGCCTCGAGGCCGGCGAAGCGGAGGCGATCGCCGTCGGCGAGGTCGCGCGAGCGGCCCGGCGCCACCGCGACGTCGTTCACCGACGTGCCGTTCAGCGAGCCGGCGTCGGTCACCGCCCAGGTGCCGTCGCTCCTGGGCAGGAGCCCGGCGTGGAGCTTGGAGACGCCGGAGAACGGCAGGCAGACGTCGTAGCGCGGATCGCGGCCGAGCCAGACGCAGCCGGGCAGCTCCCCGTTCCCGCGCTTCGCCACCCAGGCGACCGCGGTCTTCGCCAGGGTGCCGTCGACGGGGTGGGCTTCGCTGCGGTCGGTGGCGAAGGCGGCGCGGGCGCGCGGCACGGCGCCGGCCGCGAAGAGGAGCACCGGGGCGCCGTAACGCGCGAGGAAGCCGGCGCGGCCGAGGCGGTCGATCTCGGGGAGGAACTGGCCGATCCGCGGGAGGTGATCGAGGTTGTCGACCGCCGGACCTGGGGTGGTGTCCACGGCGGGGACCATGCGGTCCGGCCGGCGCGGTGCGAAGCCCCCGGCCGGTGCGGTCACGCCGAGCGCAGCGCGGCGACGGCGTTCCGGATCCGCGCCACCTCGTCGCGGAAGCCGGCGGGCGTGAGGAACAGCGCCTCGAGGGTCCCGAACCGGAGGGTGTCACCGCTGGTGAGAGGCACGGGCGCTCCGGGTCGAACCTGCACGCCGCCCAGGAAGGTGCCGTTCTTCGACCGCTGGTCGCCGATCGCCCAGGTGCCGTCGGGCCGCCGCAGGATGCCGGCGTGGAGCTTCGAGATCCCGGCGAAGGGGAGGACGAGGTCGTAGACCGGGAGCCGCCCGACGAAGACGCAGCTGCCGCACCGGTCGGGCACGCGCTTCGCGACCCAGGCGACCGCGGTCTTCGCGAGCGAGGCGCGCACGGCGTCGGGGCCGGTGCGGATGGTGGCGAACTCGTCGGCGGCGATCGGCGCGCCCTCCGGCGAGAAGAGCAGCGCCGGCGCCGCGTAGCGCGAGAGGAAGCCCTGCGGCCCGAGGCGTCCGAGCTCGTCGAAGAACTGCCCGAGGCGCGGCAGGTGATCGAAGGAGGTGACGATCACCCGACCAGGGAGGGTGGCCATGGACCGGGAACCTAGGCACGCCCATGCCGCTTGCCATGCTGGCGGCCCGCCAGGGGCGCGGCCGCGACGAAGCGTCACCGCGCGCCGCGCAAAGCCGCGGAAGCACGTGCGGCACGGCGGTTGCGAAGGTGACCGCGCGCCGCACGACGCGGCCACGAAAGGACCCGAGACATGCACTGGCTCACGCTCGCCGCCGCCGCCGCCCTCGCCGCCGCCCCCGTCCGCGACGCCGCGCCGCTCCCGCTCGCCTACGTGGTGAAGGACGGCAAGGGTGTGGTCCTCGCCGCAGGGAAGGCCGAGCTCGAGCCCGGCCGCGTCTTCGTCCTCGAGGCGCAGCCCGACGCGGGGCGGCGCGTCGAGCTGTCGCTCTCGTCGCGGCCGGCGGCGGACGGACGCGTCGAGGTGCGCTTCGACTGGAAGGAGGCCTCGGCGCCGGGCGGCCGCGTGGCGTGGAGCGCGGCGCTGTCGCTCGCCCGCGGCGCCACCGCCGACGCCCGCGTCGACTTCGAGGGCGGGGCGCGGGTGCTCGAGCTCTCGGCCCGCTAGATCGCGGCGGCGAGCGCGCCGCCGGCGATCCTGCAGGAGGTGCACGGTCGCGCGGCCATGGCGATCTGGCATATTGCCGCGATGCCGACCCGCGCGCCCACCACGACCCTCGACACCGCGGCCACCTGGGGCAAGGAGCACCTCGCACAGGTCGTCGCCATCGACTCGGCGAGCGACGAGAGCTCCGACGCCATCCCGTCGAGCGAGGGGCAGCGGCGACTCTCCGCGCACCTCCGCGGGTTCTTCGAGGGGCTCGGCTTCGCGGCCGAGCAGGACGCGGCGGCGAACCTGCTCGTGCGCGTCCCCGGCAACGTCGCGGGCGCGCCGGCGCTGGCGCTGATGGTCCACATGGACACCGCCAGGGGGACGCAGGCGGTGCCCTCGCTGGTCGAGGTGCCGCGGTGGGACGGCTCGCGGGTGCGCTACCCGAAGAACGACCGGCTCCACGTCGACGTCGACACCTACCCGCACCTCGCCGCCTTCGTCGGCGACGACCTGCTCCACGGCCCCGGTGACTTCCCGATCGGCCTCGACGACAAGGTCGGCATGGCCGAGCTGATGACGCTCGCGCGGCTGCTCCACGCCGAGCCGTCGCTGCCGCACGGCGAGCTGCTCCTGGTGTTCCGCCCCGACGAGGAGATCGGCCGGATGGAGGCGGTGGAGGGCCTCGCCTCCGAGCTCGCCAGGCGCGGCGTGCGCTACGGCTACACCGTCGACGGCCTGGCGCCGTTCGAGATCAACGTCGAGAACTTCTACGCCGGCCGCGCGCGGGTGCGGCTCGTCGGCCAGCCGCTGCCGGTGCTGCCGGGCGCGGTGCGGCTCACGCTCGAGGTCCGCGGCGTGAACACCCACGGCGCCACCGCCAAGGCGGAGGGCTATCGGAACGCCACCGTGATCCTGGCCCGCGCCGCGCCGCGGCTGCCGCCCGGGGCCGCGCCGCTCGACCTGCGCACCGATCCGCTCCTCGAGTGCAACGCGGAGATCGACCTCCTGCTCCCCAACGCGGGCGCCGAGGCCGCGGCGGTGGCGGCGTTCGAGCACGAGGTGCAGCCGCTCCGCCGCCGCGGCGGAGACCTCCGGGTGGCGAGCCGCGGCGCGCCGCCGGCCGAGCCGACCGACGTGGCGGTGCGGCTCGCGAAGCACCTGGCGCGGTTCCTCGACGCGCCGCCGGTGTCGCCGCTCCTCGCCGAGGAGTCCGACGGCGCCCAGGGCTACTCGAGCCCGCACCGCGTCCTCGCCGACGGCGCGGCGCGGCTCCTCGACTACCGGCTCCGCGACTTCACCCTCGAGGGCCTCGCGGCGCGCCGCGCCCACGTCGAGCGCGTCGCCGCCGAAGGCGGCCTCGCCTGCAGCTACGAGGACCAGTACGTGAACATGGGCCCCTCGCTGGCGAAGCACCCGGAGCTGGTGCGCTGGGCCGAGGCGGCGCTGGCGCCGCTCGGGAAGCCGCCGCTGGTGCAGCCGATCCGCGGCGGGACCGGCGTCGATCCGTTCCTCGCCCGCGGGATCCCGGTGGCGAACCTCGGCACCGGCTACTTCGCGCCGGAGAGCGAGAAGGAGCTCACCACCCGGCAGAACGTGGCGCGACACGCGCTCTGGCTCGCACACCTGGTGCAGGTGGTCGCCGGCGCGTGAGCGCGTCGTCCCGCGAGCGGCTCCTCCGCCGCGTCGAGGGCGGCGAGGCGCTCGGCGACGCGGAGCTCGAGGAGCTGGCGCGGCACGCCCGGGCCGAGCCCGGCCCCGAGGCCCGGCTCGCGCTCGCCCACGCGCTGCTCAACGCCCAGCGTGATCGCGACGCGCGGCCGCTGCTCGAGGCGCTCGGCCGCGACTTCCCGCTCGACCACCGCGTGCTCCTCGCCCGCGCCCGCGGCGAGGCGGGCCTCGAGCGCTGGCACGAGGCGGAGGCGCTGCTCCGCAAGGCCGCGGCGCTGCGCGGGAGCGACCCCGAGGTGGAGAAGGCGCTGGCGCTGCTCGCGCTCCGGCGCGGCGAGGTGCGCGCGGCCGAGGCGGGGATCGAGCGGGTGCTCGCCGGGGACCCGCTCGACGACGAGGCGCGGCTCGTGCGCGAGGAGCTGCGCGCCGCCGACGTGGCGCTGCCGGCGGCGACCGACGACGAGCTCGGGCGGGTGCTCGCCGCCGCCCTCGACGCCGCCGGCCAGCGCCAGCGCCGCGTCGGCGAGGACTTCCTGGTGCGGCTGCCGCGAGGCGCGGTGACGCGGCTCTCGCTCCCGGGGCTGCGCGAGGCGCTCCGCCGCGATCCGGCCGGCGTCGCCTCGGCGGCGGGCGCCCTCGCCGCGGAGCTCGCGGCGCGCCACGTGGGCATGCCGGGCCGCGAGGCGCTCCTCGCCACCGTGCTGCCGGTGCTGCTGGCGGCGGCGCTCGCCGCCGCGGCCGCCGGCGCGGCGCACCGCGAGGGGCCGGCGGGGCTGCTCGTCTACTACGTGATCGACGACCCGGACCTCGTGCGCCACGTGCCGGAGGAGGCGCTGCGCGAGGCGGGCGTCTCGCTCGAGCTGCTCGATCGCGCCGCGCTGGCGAACCTCGAGGCGCGCCCGGCGCCGGTGCGCGCGGTGGAGCGCGGCCCCGAGGGCCTCGCCGCGGCGGCGGCCCCGACCGGCGTCTGGGCGGTGTTCGCCGGCGACGGCCACGACGGCGCGCGGCTCCTCACCTCCTCGCAGCGCGCGCGGCTCCGGGCGGCGGCCGGCGCGGGCGAGCTGTCGGTGGCGCTCCCGGCCCGCGAGATCGCCCTCGTCGGCGAGCCGGGCGCGCCGCTCGAGGACGTGGCGCGGGCCGTCGCCTCCGAGGGCGGGATCGAGGGCACCTTCCGCCTGCGCGGCGATCGGCTGCTCTAGCGCGCCTGCCGCTCGGCGGTGGCGACGGCGAGCGGCGCCGGCGGCAGGCCGAGGTAGCGGTTCGCGAGCGCGTCCACCGAGGCCTCGCCGCGGAAGTCCGCCTCGAAGCGGCGGCGCCCGGCGTCGCCGAGCACCGCCCACTCGGCGCTCCGCGCCAGCGCGCGCTCGATCGCCTCGGCGATCGCCTCGGCGCTCGGGCGCCGGGCGAGGAAGCCGGTGACGCCGTCCTCGACCACCTCGGCGATGCCGCCGACCGGCGTCGCCACCACCGGCAGCCGCAGCGCCATCGCCTCGAGCACCGCGAACGCGAGCGCCTCGGAGCGGGACGGCTGCACGTAGAGATCGGCGGCGTTCATGAGCCGGTAGCCCTCGTCGCGGATGCCCGCCCAGCGCACGCGGTCCGCGATCCCGAGGCGCCCGGCGAGGGCGGGCATCGCCGAGCGCGACGGGTCGACGCCGACGACCAGGAGCGTGAGCTCCGGCCGATCCGCGGCGACGCGCGCGAACGCCTCGAGGAGCAGGTCGACGCCCTTCACCGGCGCGTCGAACAGCAGCGTGCCGAGCACCGTCGCCGGCTCGGGGAGCTCGAGCTCCGCCCGCAGCGCCCGGCGGAGCTCCGCGGACGCCTCGTGATCGAAGAGCCCGAGGAAGTGCCGGCGCACCCGGCCCTCCGGCACGCCCGCCGCGCGGAGCTCCCGCGCCACCGAGTCGGAGACGCCGAGGACGTGGTCGAAGCCGGAGAGGCCGAAGCGCCGCGGCGAGTACCGCTTCAGGTTCGGCGTGCTGTGCACGAGCGCCACCGTGCGGCGCACCCGGTGCTGCCGCGCCAGCACGGGAAGCGACAGGTGCACCCACGGCGAGACGAAGTGGGTGGCGACGATCTCCGGCCGGTGCTCGGCGAGGAGCGCCGAGGTGCGGCGCACCGTCTCGAGCATGTCGGCGGCGAGTCCGACGGTCACCACCGACGCGCCCGCGTCGCGGAGCGCGCGCAGGTACTCGGCGCTCCGCGGCAAGGTCTCGTACTGCAGCACCGTGCGGTAGCCGCTCGCCGCGCAGCGCCGCGCGAGCGCCACGAAGTACCGCTCGAGCCCCCCGAGCTTGGTGCTGCTCATCCCGGTGAGGTGGAGGATCGTGCGGCTCGCCATGGTCTCCCTCCGACGCCCGTCGCGCCTGGGAGGTTGGCGATCGCCCGCCTGCCCGGCAACGGAGGCCCCCGCCGCGTCAGGCGTCCGGGGGCTCCTCGCCGGGGCCGTCCCCGTCCGGCGCCACCTCCACGGGCGCCTCGGGGACGAACACCACCGAGCGGCCGTCCTCGCCGGGGAGGAGCCGGGCGAGGAACCCGTCGCGGTCGAGGCCGAGCTCGGCGCCGCCGTGGCGGAAGAACGCCTCGGCCTGCCGGCGCGCGTCGTCGAGGTCGACGCCTCGGAAGCGGAGCGAGAACGAGGGCATCAGGCCGGCGCCGGCCGCGCCTTCGCGGCCTGCGACCTGGCGCGGCGCTCCGCGAGCGAACGGCGCTTCGCCTCGTCGAGCTCGTGCCGCTCGGTGCCGAGGTACGGCTCGCGCGTGCCGAAGAGCAGGTCGGCCCACGGCTTCGAGACGCACCAGTTCGCGTCCTGGTCCGGGCCCATGTGGTGGTCGTAGTGCCAGGCCAGGTGCTCCTTCGCCCACGCCGGATCGAGGTGCGAGCGCTTGTGCACCCGGTAGTAGTTCGCCACCGACCACAGCACCGCGCCGGTGAAGAACGGCGCCACCGGCAGGAGCGGTACGTGCGCGAGGCCCAGGGCGAGCAGCCCGAGCGCCTCCTTCGTCTGGGCGTTCCAGCCGAGCAGCGAGCGCTCGTAGTCGGGATCGACGTGGTCGTTGCGGCGCACCTGCGCGTGGTGCTCGTGCCAGTGGAAGTCCCAGAAGGAGCCCTTCTTCCGGCCGAGGCCGTGGAGCACGTGCTTGTGGATCAGCCACTCGCCGACGTTCGCGTACAAGAGGCCGAGCGGGACGCCGATCATGGGACCTCCGCGGTGCCGGGGATGCTAGCCGCGGCGCTCCGGCGGTACAAAGCGGCCATGGAGCGCCTGCCCCTCGACGACGACACCTTCCTGCTCGTGCTCACCGGCGCGGGCGTCTCCGCGGAGAGCGGGCTGCCGACGTTCCGCGGCGAAGGCGGCCTCTGGGAGGGGCACCGGGTGGAGGAGGTGGCGTCGCCCGAGGGCTTCGCCGCCGATCCCGAGCTGGTGTGGCGCTTCTACTCGCTGCGCCGGGAGGCGGCGCGGAAGGTCGCGCCGAACCCCGGCCACCGCGCGCTGGCGGCGGTCGAGGCGCGGCTCGGGGAGCGGTTCCTCCTCGCCACCCAGAACGTCGACGGGCTGCACCTCGCCGCCGGCAGCCGCAACGTGGTGGAGCTCCACGGCGGGCTGTTCCGGAGCCGCTGCGCCTCGTGCGACCGGCCGCCGTTCGAGGACCTGCGGAGCTACCCGGGCGCGCTCCCGCGCTGCGAGCGCTGCGGCGGCCTCCTCCGCCCCGACATCGTCTGGTTCGGCGAGGCGCTCGACCCGGCGAGCCTCGGCCGCGTCTTCGGCTTCCTGGACCGGGGCGCGTCGCGGCGGCTCGTGTTCCTGGCCGCGGGCACGAGCGGCGTGGTCTGGCCCGCCGCCGGCCTCGTCGACGAGGCGAAGGCGCGCGGCGCCGAGACGTGGCTCGTGAACCTCGAGCCGCCGGAGAACGCGCGCCGCTTCGACCGCCGCGTCGCCGGGCCGAGCGGGCAGGTGCTGCCGGCGCTGCTCGGCGTCGACGGCTAGAGCCGGAGCCGGAGCGCGCGGAAGCGCTTCCTCGCGGGGTCGGTGAGCCGCTTGCACTCGACGCCGCCGACGAGCGTGGCGCCGTCGTCGCTGAGCACGAGCACCTCGTCGCGGTCCTCGTGCGAGACGAAGCCCTCCGGGTTCAGGCCGTGGAGCTCGACGGCGAGCTCGCGCGGCGCCTCGCCGGGGCGCCAGGTGTAGAGCCGCGAGCCGCCCGCGGCGCCGGGGCTCCCGGCGGCGAGGAGGTACGTGCCGCGCCACCAGCTGATCGAGCGGACGCCGCGGCCGCCGAGCGCGAGCCGGTGGGGCGCGCCGAGCCGCGCCGTCGCGCCGTCGAGGACCTCCCGCGGGTTCTCGAGCGGCACCACCAGCGCGAGGCCGTCGGGAACCGGGCTCCGGAAGCCGATGAGGACGGCGCGGCCGTCCGGCGTCGCGGTCATGCCCTCGAGGTTCAGGCCGCCCGGCTCCTTCGGCGGGAGCGCGGCGGCGCGGGCGAGATCGAGGGCCGCGAGCTCCGGCGCCGCGAGCAGCGCCGCGAGCAGCTCCCCGTAGGGACGCCCGACGAGGCGCGCGCCGTCGCCCGGCCCGGAGAGGTCCACCCCGAAGAGCAGGAAGCGCGACGGGTCGAGCTTCCCCGAGCTCTTCCTGCCGTGCGAGCCGAGCCAGAGCGCCACCTCGCCGAGGCCCGTCGCCGCCTCGAGGTCGAGCTCCGGTGGGCGCCGCTTCCCGGGCGGGAGCCCGAGCGCCGCGGAGACGTCGACGGCCCGGAGCGGCGGCCCGCCGCGGACGGCGTCGTAGATCCGCAGGCGGTTGTCCTCGTCGTCGGCGACGGCGAACGTGCCGTCCGCGAGCGGCACCGCGCCCGACGCGTCGCACGCGCCCTCGAAGACGACGACCTCCCTCGGCGGCGGCGGCGGCGCCCGCGCCGCGCAGCCGGCGAGCGCGAGGGTGGCGGCGAGCGCGAGGAGTCGCAGCGGGGCGGAGCGGCGGCGCATCGCGGCAGCTTGCTTCGCCGGGAGGCCGGCCGGGAGCGTGTCCGCCCGATCGGTCGGCCCCGGGAATGTACGGCCCGTCCGGCCGTTCCGAGGGGCCCGATGAAGAGCCCCTTCGTGACCCTCCGCGACGCCGCCGTGGCCGTCGGCGTGCCTCCGCCGCCTCCGGAGGCGGCCGGCCGGCTGTCGGCGTGGCTGCTCGAGCACGTGGCGCGGGCGCGGCGCGGCACGCTCGCGTGGGCCCACGCCGCGGTGATCGCCTCGGCGATCCTCGCCGCCGCCGGGCAGGGCGACGTCGAGGCATGCAAGGAGGGGCTGCGCCGCGCCGTCGAGCTCGCCGACCCCTACAGGTAGGCGATCGCGAGCCGCAGCACCGAGAGGTCGCGCCCGCCCGGCGCCACGCGCTGCTCGACGAGCCGCGAGGGATCCACCGTCGCCGCCCTCGCCAGCTCGGCCTCGAGCGCCGCCACCTCGGCGGCGAGCGCCTCGACCCTCGCCTCCATCGCGTTCTCCTGGCGGTTCTTGGAGAGCACGGTGGAGACGCCGCTGACCCTGCGCTTCTTGCCGAAGACCAGCCCGACGTTGTCGAGCACCGCGCCGGCGATGCTGGCGAGCTTCTCCTGCTTGCGCCCCTCGAGCTCGACCTGCGCCGCGGCGAGGTCGCGGCGCTTCTTGTCGAGCTTCTTGCCGAAAGCGGCGGCGGCCTTGCCGCCCTGCTGCGCCGCCTGCACGCGGGCGAGGAACGCCTCCTTCGCCTCGCCGGGCGCGGAGAGCAGCTTCGTCTCGGGATCGAGGAAGAGCGTGGCCTCGAGCTTGGCGGCGAGGCGGTCCTTCACCACCCGTGAGAGGGCCGCCGCCTTCGTCTCGCCGAGCCAGGGCGGCGCGGGGCGCGGCGCGGCGGCCTGCGGCGGCGCGTCGACGACGGCGCCCTCGGCCACGGCGACGGGCGCCGCCTCGAGCGCCTCGCCGGGCGACGACGCGGCGGCGAGCGGGAAGGCGAGGGCGACGACGCGCTCGTCGGTGGCGA
>CAZDGH010000111.1:0-14772 GCA_964504805.1 uncultured Myxococcales bacterium
GCGGCGGCGCGGGTGGCGGCGGCGCCGGCGGCAGCGGCGGCGAAGGCGGGACGGGCGGCGCCGGCGGCGAGGCGCCGACGATCGACCTTCCGGGCACGCGGCTCGGCGCCTACGCGCCGGGGCGGGCGAGCTCGCTCCTGGTCACGCCGGACGGCGGCCGCGCGCTCGTCGGCCTCTCCGCCGCGGTCTACGACGCCGGCGACTTCGGCGGCACGCCGGGCGCCACCCGCGTCGAGTCCGGGCTCCTCGACCTCGACGCCACCACCGGCGTCGTCCGCACCCTCGGCGCGGCCGACGGCCTGCCGACGCTCGTCTACCGCGACGCCGGCGTCGCGTACGGCGAGGGCCCGGCCCCTCTCTACGAGCTCGCGTGGCTCGAGCCCGGCTCGACCTTCGCGGCGGCGGCGTGGGAGTTCGTGGTGAAGGGCACGCTCGACGGCGCGGCCCCGCCGGCGTTCGAGCACGTCCGGCTGCGCGCGCCCGGCGCCGCCGCCGACGCGCAGGTCGGCTCGGTCGCCGCGCTCGGGGCCGAGCTCGTCGTCGGCACCGACCACGGCCTCGCCGTGCTCGACGCCGCCACCCTGGAGGTGCTGCGGTGGCCGGCGATGCCGGGCGGCACCTGGGTCTACGCGGTGGCCGCGGGCACGATCGGCGACGGCCCCGTCGCCGTGGCGCTCGTCGCCCCCGCGGGCGAGCCCGAGGCCACCGAGCTGGTCGCGCTCCGGCCGGGCGCCGACGCGGCCGTGTCGCTCCCGCTCGGCGCCGGCGAGGCGCCCACCGCCGCGCTCGGCACCGGGGCCGGCGTCGTCGTCGGCGTCCGCGAGGCCGACGGCCGCGGCGCCTTCCGCACCCTCGCCGCGCTCGAGGACGGCGCGCTCGAGCTGGCGCCGCTCGCCAGCGCCGACCAGCTCGCCGCGCCGGGCGACGACCTCGCCTTCGTGCCGGCGAAGCTCGCGGTCGATCGCGACCGCGGCCTCCTCCTCGTCGGCGGCCGGATCAGCTTCCGCGGCCCGCGGCAGTCGGGCGGCCTGCGCCTCCTCCACGGCGACGAGCAGGGCACCGAGGGCGGCGCGGAGCTGCCGTTCGACCGCCGCGATCCGTACATGGACCTGCTCCCGTGGGAGGTGACGCTGCTCCAGGCGGACGGCGCCGGCCGCTGGTGGATCGCCGGCTTCGACCTCTGCAGCGAGCACCGCCGCGGCATCGTCGGGCTGAAGCGCGTCGAGCACATGGCGGACGGACCGCGGCTGGTGCGCCCGATCGTCTCCGGCGTGCGCGCGGCGGTGGCCGGCCCCGACGGCGCGACCTGGCTCGCGCTCCGCGACGAGTCCCCGGCGAACGCCTGCTACGGCCTCACCACCGAGCAGGGCGTCTGCCGCCTCCGCGCCGACGGCGCCTGCGAGCTGTGGACGCCCCGCGTGAACGCCGGCGAGAACCTCTACGGCCCCGCCCCCGGCGCGCCCGGCCTCGCCTTCGGCGATCCGGAGCGGCGCGAGCTGGCGGTGCCCGGCATCCGCGAGGCGCTCTTCGTCCGCGAGCAGGACACCACCCGCGTGCTCGCCACCCAGCTCGACCCCGGCCTGAACCTCCACCTCACCCGCGCGGCCTGGGCGGCGCCCGGCGTGCTCTGGGTCGGCTCGAAGGCGGCGTGGTCGCCGATCCCCGGCACCGACGTCGAGGCGGTCAACGCCCGCGGCCCGCACGGCCTCGGCTACTTCGTCCTCGCCGAGGACGGCACGCCGGTGACCCAGCGCCGCTACGTCCGCGTCCCGTCCGACCTGCACCAGCGCGACGTCTTCGGGATGCCGTCGGACATGGCGTGGGACGTGCTCCCGCTCGACGACCGCGAGAAGGCGCTCGTGGCGCTCGGCGTCGAGCGGCTCGACGGCTCCTACGACCACGTGCTCCCCGAGCCGTACGGCGACTACCCCGGCGGCCTGGCGGTGGTGGACGGCGCCGCGGTGGCGGCGATCGCCGACCCCGCGGGCCTCTCGCTCGACGAGGTGGTCGCCCTCGCCCGCCGCCCGGACGGCGCGCACTTCGCGCTCGACGCCGCGGTCGGCGTCGTCCAGGTGGACGTGGACGCGGGCACGACCACGCTCGCCGCCGCCGCGCCGTGGCGCGCGCCGGAGCGGGGCCTCTCGCTCGCCGCCACGCCCCGCGGCCTCGCCGTCGGCACCACCGGCGGCCTCTTCCTGCCGGACGCGGAGGGCGTGCTCCGCCGCGTCGAGGGCAGCGACGCCCACGGGTTCGTCTGGTCGCTGCGCGCCGAGGGCCAGGTGCTCCTCGCGGGCACCGACCAGGGCCTCGTCCGCTACGCCCTCGACGGCGCCGCGCTGCCGGCGCCGGGCCCCGACGCCGAGCTGCCCCGCGAGCCCTGGCCGCTCCCGCTCGGCTGCTACGGCGCCCACGGCTGCTCGTGCCAGCTCGACGCCGACTGCGCGCCCGGCCTCGCCTGCGCCTGCTCGGGCCCGTCGGACTGCGCCTGCGTCGACCCGTGCGTGCCGCCCGCGGCCGAGGGCTGCGGCTGCACCGTGGACCGCGACTGCCAGCGCGACCTGCTCTGCGGGTGCGAGGGCGACTCGTGCGCGTGCGTGGCGCCGTGCAACGGCGTCGGCTGCGGCTGCGAGGTGGACGCCGACTGCCCCGTCGGCTCCTCGTGCGTCGGCAACATCTGCGGCGAGCCGGCCGGCTGCGAGCTGAACTGCACCTGCGCCACCGCCAACGGCTGCCCCGCGGGCATGGAGTGCCTCTCGGGCATCGGCGGGTTCACCTGCGGGTGAGGCGGTAGGATGGGGAGGCGTTGAACCTCCTCCTCCTGCGAGCAGGCGAGCTCCGGCCGGACGGCACCGCGCGCCTCGCGGGCCGGCGCCTCGACCACGTGCGGGAGGTGCTCCGGCTCGCGCCGGGCGACACGCTCCGCGCCGGCGTGATCGGCGGCCTCGTCGGCGACGCCGAGGTGCAGGCGATCTCGGCCGAGGAGCTCGTGCTGGCGGTGCGCCTCGCGGCGCCGCCGCCGCCGCGGCCGGGGATCGATCTCCTCCTGGCGCTGCCGCGGCCGAAGGCGCTGCGGCGGCTGCTCCCGGCGGTCGCGTCGCTCGGGGTCGACCGGGTCGTGCTCGTCAACGCCGCCAGGGTCGAGAAGAGCTACTTCGGCAGCCCCGCCCTCGCGCCCGCCTCGGTCGAGGAGCTGCTCGTCCTCGGCGCCGAGCAGGCCCGCGACACGGTGCTGCCGGAGGTGCTCGTGCGCGAGCGGTTCCGGCCCTTCGTCGAGGACGAGCTCGCCGGCCTCTTCCCGTCGGGGCGCCGGGTCGTCGCCGACCCGTCGGGCGCCGCGCCGCTCGCGGGCGTCCAGCCGGGCGATCGCCTGGTCCTGGCGGTGGGGCCGGAGGGGGGCTGGGTGCCGTTCGAGCTCGAGCTGCTCGGGGCCCACGGCTTCGCGGTGCGGCACGCGGGGCCGCGCATCCTGCGGGTCGAGGTCGCGGTGCCGTACCTGCTCGGCGCCCTGCTGCCACGGAATGTCGTCCCCTGAACACTCCCATGAACAGGGGAGCGCTTGTGCTCCACGAAGCTGCGATTCGTAGGAAATCGTGGGACGCCGTGCGCGGTCCCTCCTGTCCCGGCGGCCTCCCGAACCGTCGGGTGCTTGACAGGCCCCGGGCGGCGAGCCTACACACAGAGAGAAAGTCATAAATACTATGGATGAGAGATTTTTCACGTCCTCCGAGGTCGCGGCGCTCGTGCAGGTCAGCCCCAGCACGGTGCTGACCTGGATCGACCGCGGCCTGCTGTCGTGCTTCCGGACCCCCGGCGGCCACCGGCGCATCGCCGCCGACGAGCTCGTGGGCTTCCTGCGCGCCCACAAGATGCCGGTGCCTCGCTCGCTGCTGACCGAGCTCCGGGTCCTGGTGATCGACGACGAGGTGACGCTGCTCAAGGGCCTGAAGCGCTCGCTGCCGAAGCTCGGCGTGCCGCTGAAGGTCGAGGTCGCCGGCGGCGCCGTGGACGGCCTGCTCAAGGTCGGCACCTTCCGTCCCAACGTCGTCCTCCTCGACGCGTACATGCCCGGGATGGACGGCATCGAGGTGTGCAAGCGGCTCAAGGCCGCCCCCGAGACCGCCGGCATCGCGGTGGTGGCCATGACCGGCCGCCCGTCGACGCAGCTCGAGTCCAACTTCAAGAAGGCGGGCGCGATCGCCGTGCTCGTGAAGCCCTTCCAGCCGGCCCAGGTCCTCGACGCCCTCGCGGACCACGGCCTCATCACAGCCCGGGAGTCCAGGACATGAGCCGCGCCGCCGCCGACCGCCCCCTCCGACTCGTCGCCGCGCCGCCCCGGCTGCGCGCGCGCCGCATCGCCGTCGACGCCGAGCGCATCGGCGAGGTGCGGGCCACCGCACGGCACGGCGAGCTCGGGAGCGTGGCGGGCGCGGTGCGCGATCTCTCGCTGCACGGGCTGGCGCTGGTGCTCCCGCGGCAGCGCGCGGACGTCGGCCTCCTCCTCTCCGGCGATCGCCTCGAGGAGCTCCGCGTCACCTGCGCCGACCGCGTCCTCTTCGAGGGCAGCGGCCTGGTGCGTCGCCTCGGCGAGGACGGCGGCGAGCTGGTGATCGGCGTCGAGCTCGAGGGTGACGGCCTCGACCTCGCCGAGCTGCACCGGCAGGAGGCGCGGCAGGGCTTCGCCCAGCGCTGGCAGCGCCTCGAGGACAACCTCCGCTTCGGACAGGTGCAGCCGGCGTTCAAGGCCTTCGTCGCCGATCTGCGCAGCTTCCTGGTCAGCACCCGCGAGTTCCTCGCCGCCGAGGAGAAGGCCCTCGCCGCCGACGATCTCCTCACCCGCGAGCAGGCCACGTCGCAGTACCTCGCGGAGATCTCGCCGCGGCTCCTCGCCGAGCTGGACGCGGCGCGGGTGCGCCTGACCGAGCTGGTGTCGGGCTTCGCCGAGGAGGAGCACTCGATCCACCGCGCCTACCTGAAGCAGCACCTGGCGCCGCTCTTCGCCGAGTCGCCGTTCATGCGCCGCGCGCTGGAGAAGCCGCTCGGCTACGCCGGCGACTACGAGATGATGAACATGCTGTACCGCGAGCACGCCGAGGGCGAGACGCTGTTCGGCAAGGCGCTCAACCTCTACGGCACCGGCGAGATGGCGGCCCGCGCCAACATCAACCGGATCGAGTTCCTCGGGGCGAAGATCCGCGAGCTCGTCGCCGCCTCGCCTCGCGCCCGGGTGCGGCTCGCGAGCATCGGCTGCGGCCCGGCGCGGGAGATCGCGGCGCTGCTCGAGCGCTCGCCCGAGATCGGGCCGCGCCTCGAGGTCGCCCTCCTCGACCAGGAGCCGCGCTCCATCGCCTACTGCGAGAAGACCCTGGCGCCGCTCGCACGCAGCACCGGCGCCCGCGTGCAGATCATCCCCGAGTCGGTGCGCCGGCTCCTCACCACCCGGATGCTCGCCAGGACGCTCGGCGAGCGCGACCTCGTCTACAGCGCCGGCCTCTTCGACTACCTCGGCGAGCGCGGCTTCGGCGCGCTGCTGCAGGTGCTCTGGAGCGCGGTGGTCGACGGCGGCCGGATGGCGATCGGCAACGTCGCCGCCCACAACCCCTCGCGGTGGACGATGGAGTACTACTCCGAGTGGTTCCTCCACCACCGCTCGCCGGAGGAACTGTCCGCGCAGGCGTCCCGCCTCGACCCGCTCCCCGCCGAGGCGAAGGTGGAGTCGGAGCCCACCGGCGTGAACCTGTTCCTGACCCTCCGGAAGTAGTGGCCCCGGCGGAACACCGCGACGCCTTCCGCGCGCACGTGGGCGAGCGGAACCTGGCGGCGGCGCGGGTGGCGGCGCTGCTGGTCGCGGCGCTGATGCCGGCGGGCGTGGTCCTCGACTGGATCACCCACCCGGAGATGGTGGGACCGTTCCTGCCGCTGCGGCTGGCGGGCTCCGCGGCCTCGCTCGGCGCCTTCGCGCTCTCGTACGTCCCGTGGGCGCGGCGCTCGCCGTTCGCCCTCGGCGTGATCCCGGTGCTCGCCTGCACGGTGCCGATCGAGATCATGATCGAGAGCCTCGAGGGCTACTCGTCGCCGTACTACGCGGGCCTGAACCTGGCGGTGCTCGGCGTCGGGATCGTCTTCACCTGGAGCCTCCGCGAGATCGTCGCCGTCTGCACGCTGGTGATCTCGGTCTGGCTGGTGCCGACGCTCGCCGCCTACGACTCGCTCGAGCTCGGCCCGTTCTTCAACAACCTCTACTTCCTGCTCCTCACCGCGGTGATCGCGGTGGCCGGCAACACCAGCCGCTACCGCCTGAGCCGCCGCGAGTTCGAGGCGCGGGCGGAGGTGGCGCGCACGTCGCGCGAGCTCGAGGCGGCGCTCTCGCGGCTCACCGAGCTCGACCGGCTGAAGAGCGAGTTCTTCGCCAACATCTCCCACGAGCTGCGCACGCCGCTCACGCTCATCCTCGCGCCGGTGGAGGACCGCCTCTCGCGTGGCGCCGAGGGGCCCGACCGCGAGGCCCACGAGGTCGTGCGCCGCAACGCGCAGCGGCTCCTCCGGCTCATCGACGATCTCCTCGACCTGTCGCGGATCGACGCCGGCCGGCTCCGCCTCGTCGTCGGCCCGGTCGACCTCGCGGCGATGGCGGAGCAGGCGGAGCTCGCCTTCCGGCCCGCGGCCTCGGCGCGCGGCGTCCGGCTGGTGGTGGAGGCCGATCCCGTCGAGGACGTCCACGGCGACCCGCACCGGCTCGAGATGGTGCTCTCGAACCTGCTCGGCAACGCGCTCAAGTTCACGCCGGAGGGCGGCACCGTCACCCTCCGGCTCGGGGGCGACGCGGGCCGGGTGCGGCTCTCCGTCTCCGACACCGGCGGCGGGATCGCGCCGGAGGATCTCCCGCGGATCTTCCAGCGCTTCTACCAGGCGAGCGGCTCCGCCCGTCGCTCGTCGGGCGGCGTCGGGATAGGCCTCGCCCTCGCCCGCGAGCTCGCCGAGCTCCACGGCGGCACCCTCGAGGTGGAGAGCGAGCTCGGGCGAGGCACGACCTTCGTGCTCGGGCTGCCGCGGGGCCGCGATCACTTCCGCCCCGAGGTGCTCGAGCGCCGCCGGGTGCAGCTCGACGTCCAGGGCGGCCGTCGCGCCGGCGACCGGGCCGCGGAGCTGGCGCCCGCGCCCGAGCAGCGCGCGCTCCCCGCGGACGACGACGACGAGCCGATCCTCCTCGACCGAGGCCGCAAGCCGCGGGTGCTCCTGGTCGAGGACCAGCCCGAGCTGCGGGAGCTGATCCGCGGCCTGCTCGAGGGCGCGTTCGAGATGTCGGTGGCGGCCGACGGCGCCGAGGGCCTCGAGCGGATCCTCGCCGAGCGCCCCGACCTGGTGATCTCCGACGTGATGATGCCGCGGACGAGCGGCGTCGAGCTCTGCGCCGCGGTGAAGGCGGATCCGCGCCTCCGGGCGACGCCGGTCGTGCTCCTCACCGCCAAGAGCGGGTCGGAGGCGGTGCTCGAGGGCTACGCGAGCGGCGCCGACGACTTCGTCACCAAGCCGTTCCACCCGCGGGTGCTCGTCGCCCGGGTGCGCGCCCAGCTCCGGCTGCGCGCCCTCTCGCTGCAGCTCGCGGAGCAGGCGCGGCTGGCGGCGGTGGGCACGCTCGCCGCCGGCGTCGGCCACGAGGTGCGCAACCCCGTGAACGCGGTGGTGAACGGCGCGGAGGCGCTGCTCGCCCGCGAAGGGCTCGACGCCCAGGCGCAGCGCCTCCTGGTGGTGATCGCCGACGCCGGCCGCCGGATCGAGCGCATCAGCGCCGCGCTCCTCTCCCACGCGAGCCCCGGCGACGCCGGCGGCTCCCGCCCCGTCGACGTCGTCGAGGGCCTCGACTCGACGCTGCGGCTCCTGGAGCATCGGCTCGGGACCGTGGCGGTGCACCGCACCCATCCTCCGAGCGCGAAGGTGATCGGCTCGCCCGTGGAGCTCAACCAGGTGTTCCTCAACCTGCTCGACAACGCGCTCCGCGCCGACGCCAAGAACCTCTGGATCGAGGTGGAGGAGGGGCCGACGCTCGCGGTGAGCATCGGCGACGACGGGCGCGGCGTGCCCGCCGAGGTCGCCGAGCGGATCTTCGACCCGTTCTTCACCACCCGGCAGCCGGGCGAGGGCACCGGCCTCGGCCTCTACCTCTCGCGGCGGATCGTCGCCGCCCACGGCGGCGAGCTGCGGCACGCGCCGCGGGAGGGTGGCGGCGCGAGGTTCACCGTCGAGCTGCCCCGGGAGGCGCGGTGACCGCCCCGATCCTCTACGTCGACGACGATCCGGCGAACCTCGTCGTGCTCGAGGCGGGCCTCGGGTCCGAGCTGCCCGTGATCACCGCCGGGAGCGGCGAGGAGGCGCTCGGGCTGATCCGCAGCCGCGACATCGCGGTCCTCCTCACCGACCAGCGGATGCCCGGGATGACCGGCGTCGAGCTCACCGAGGCGGCGCGCCTCGAGAGCCCGGACACGGTGCGGATCATCGTCACCGCCTACTCCGACCTGCAGGCGGCGATCGAGGCCATCAACCGCGGCCGCGTCCACCTCTACGTGCGCAAGCCGTGGGACCTGCGCGAGCTCCGGATCGCGCTCAAGGACGCCCGCGAGCGCTACCTGGTCGCGCGGCGGCTCCGCGAGCTCGAGCGCCGCCTGGTCGCCACCGAGCGCGTCTACGCCCTCGGCGTCGTCGCCGCCGGCCTCGCCCACGAGCTGCGCAACCCGCTCGGCTCCGTTCGCGTGAACGTCGAGTCGGCGCGGATGAACGTGCAGGAGGTCCGCGGCCGGCTCGGGCAGCCGCGCTACGGGATCGAGCAGGCGCAGGAGGCGCTCGGCGACGTCGTCGAGGCGCTCGCCGACGCGGAGCGCGCCGTCGACTCGATCGTCGAGATCATCCGCGGCGTGGAGCTCTCGACCCGCTCGAGCCAGAGCGGCGCCGTCGACCTCGTCGAGGTGGTCAAGCTCACCTCCCGCGCGGTGCGCGGCGAGCTGCACCACCGCGGCCGGCTCCAGCTCGAGCTCCCGGCGTCGGCGCTCGTCCGCGGCTCGCGCACCCAGCTCGGCCAGGTGGTGCTGAACCTCGTCGTCAACGCGCTCGAGGCCCTCGACCCCGAGCGGCGCGGCGCCAACCTGGTCGCGGTGCGCCTCGCCGCCGACGACGCCGGCGTTCGCCTGGTCGTGGAGGACAACGGGCCCGGGATCCCCGCCGCGGTCGCGGAGCGGATCTTCGACCCGTTCTTCACCACCAAGGAGGAGGGCGGCACCGGGCTCGGCCTGGCGATCTCGCGGAAGATCGTCGAGGAGCACGGCGGGACCGTCGAGGTGCAGTCCGTGCCCGGCGAGGGGACCCGCTTCGTCGTCGCGCTTCCCCGGGGCCGCTGACCGGCGTGTAGCATCGCCTCTCCGGCCGCCGCGAGGAGAGCGTCCCATGAAGGTGATGACCTTCAACGTCTGCTTCGGCGGTGGCGATCGCATGGAGGCGATCGAGGCGGTGCTCCGCCGCGAGCGGCCCGACCTCTGCGTGCTCGAGGAGTGCCTCGGCTGGGACGAGGGCGATCGCCTCGCCCGCGCGGCGGCGGCGCTCGACGTCCCCCACGTGCCGGCCCACGTGCACCTCGGCCGCGCCAGGCCGCGCGGGAGCGGCAACCGCTACCACGTGGCGGTGCTCTCGCGGACGCCGCTCGTCGAGGTGCGGGAGCACGCCGATCCCGCCTTCCAGGGCCACTGCCTCGTCGAGGCCACGACCGTGCTCGGCGGCGCGCCGCTGACGGTGTTCGGCACGCACCTCGACGCGCACCACGAGAGCCTGCGCTTCGTCGAGGTGCGCTGGCTGCGCACGCGGGCGCCGCCGGAGCGCCTCGCCCGCGAGGCGTGCCTCCTCGCCGGCGACCTGAACTCGCTCTCCCGCGCCGACCCGTACCCGCCCGACCTCGCGGCCCGGCTGGCCGAGGCGCACATCGACAAGTACGGCCACCCGCCGCGGTTCGAGGTGATGGACGACCTCTTCGCCGCCGGCTGGATCGACACCCTGGCGGGACGCCCCGCCGGCGCGCCCTGGATCACCGCGCGGCGGCAGAACGACGGCGTCGCGATCGACTTCCGCACCGACTACGTGCTGGTCTCGCCGCCGCTCGCCCCGCGCCTCCGCGCCGCGCGGGTCGTGGACGTGGGCGAGGCCTCCGACCACCACGCGGTGGTCGCCGAGCTCAGCTGACGAGCGCGAGCTGCCCGCACGCCGCCGCCACCTCGCCGCCCCGGGGCCAGCGGGTGAAGCAGGGGAGGCCGGCGGCGCGCACCGCGGCGCGGAAGGCGTCGAGCTTCGCCCGCGGCGTCGGCCGGAAGGGGCTGCCGGCGAACGGGTTGTGCGGGATGAGGTTCACCGTGGCGCGCAGCCCGGCGAGGAGCGGGGCGAGCCGCGCCGCGTCCTCCGGCGCGTCGTTGACGCCGTCGAGCAGCACGTACTCGACGAACACCGTCCGCCCCGGCGCCCGCGCCTCGGCCTCGCGGAGCGCGCCGAGGAGCGCGCCGATCGGCCACACCTTCGTCTGCGGCATGATCGCCGCGCGCTGCTCGTCGGTGGTGCCGTTCAGCGAGAGCGCGAGGCTCGCGGGGCTCTCGGCGAGGAAGCGCACCAGCCCCGGCAGCACGCCCGAGGTGGAGACGGTGATCCGACCCGCGCGCAGCTGCGGCGCCGGCGCCTGCGCCAGGATCCTCGTCGCGGCGAGCACCTCGTCGAGGTTGTCCATCGGCTCGCCCATGCCCATGAAGACGACGTTGCGGGCGGGCGCGCCCGGTGGCGCCGCCGCCGCGGCGAGGAGGAACTGCAGGACGATCTCGCCGGCCTCGAGGTTGCGCACGAAGCCGAGCGACGCCGTGGCGCAGAACGCGCACCTCCTCGTGCAGCCCGCCTGGCTCGAGACGCAGACGGTGCTCCGTCCCTCGGCGGGGATGAGCACCGTCTCCACGGTGGCGCCGTCGAGGTCGAGGGCGAGCTTGGTGGTGCCGTCCGGCGCGGCGGTGCGGGCCCGCACCGCGAACCGCGGCATCTCGCACGAGGCCCGGAGCCGCTCCCAGGCGCCCGCGGCGATCCCGGGCACGTGCGAAGGCAGCCCCGCCGGCGGCGGGCCGCGGTGCCGCCAGGCGACGGCCGCGCGCGCCCGGGCGGCGCTGCCGAGCCGGTCGGCGAGCGCCTCGAGCGGGAGGCCGGGGAAGCTGCGGGACGGGAGGTGCGCCATCTCGGCGGACGGTATAACCCATCCGTGCCCACGACCCATCGACGCCTCGCCGCCCTCGCGACCTCCGCCCTCCTCGCCGCCTGCGGTCCCGCCGGGGAGGCGCCGCCCTCCGAGCCGGCGCCGGCCGGGGGCGGCACGGTGTTCGAGGGCGTCCTCGCCGGCGGCCGCGCCGTCGACTCGGGCCGGCTCCGGTTCGCGGTCGCGGACGACGTCGAGGCCGATCCGGCCGCCGACGCCCGCGCGTCCGGCACGCTCGCCACGGCGGCCGGCCGCGTCGTGCTCTCCGGCACCTGGTCCGACGGCCAGGTCACCCTCGAAGGCGGCGGCTTCGCGCTCGCGGGCGCGCTCGTCCCCGAGGGGCTCGCCGGCACCTACGACGGTCCGAACGGCGCCGGCACCTTCGTCGCGCACGCCGACGCGTCCGGGCTCCTCCCGATGTGCGGCACCTACGAGGGCGCCGACACCGGCGTCTGGAACCCGCTCGTCTTCCCCGGCGCGCCGCCGCTCGGCGTCTTCGCGAGCCAGGCGGGCCGGAACGGCGTCATCACCGGCACGCTCACGGGCTCGCGCCTCGTGGTGGCGTCGGGCGCGAAGCTCACCGGCGAGGGCGAGCTCGCCGGCGGCGACGCGACCGGGACGTGGCGCTTCGAGTCGAGCACGGGCACCTGGCGAGGCCGCGCCGACGCCTGCCCCTCGCCGTAGCGACGAGCAGCCGGGCGGGCTGCGCGCGGGACGGCGCCGCGCTAGAAGGGGCCCCATGCACTTCGATCTCGAGCTCCCCGCGCTCCCGGCGCTCGTCTGCCTGCTCGGCCTCCTGGCGGCGGGATGCAAGGAGTCGCCGCCGCCCGCCCCGCCGCCGGCGCCCGCGTCGCCCCACGCCGCGGGCCTGCCCGCCGGCCACCCGCCGATCCCGAAGGCGCCGCGGGCGCCGGGCTCCGTCTCCGACGCCGGCCCCGCCACCGTCGTCGCGAAGGGGACCGTCGCCCTCGCCGAGGGCGCCGCGCCCGCCGCGAACGCGACGCTCTTCCTCGCCGCCCGCGCCGCGGGCTCGGGCGGGAAGGGGCCGCCGATCCTGGTGAAGCGCTACGCCGCGCCGGCGCTGCCGCTCGCCTTCGAGCTCACCTCCGCCGACCGGATGATGCCGGGGGCCGCGCTGCCCGCGTCGCTCGAGATCACCGCGCGCCTCGACGCCGACGGCGACGCGACCTCGCGCGGCCCGGGCGACCTCGCCGCGACCGCGACCACCGCCGAGGGCGGCGCCCCGCTCGAGCTGAAGCTCGCGGCTCCTTAGCCCGCCCTCTCCGCCGCCTGCGCCTTCTCGAGCACGCGCTTCACGTTGGCGCGGAGCACGTCGCGGAGGAACGGCTTCACCATGTACTCGTCGGCGCCGGCCGCGAGGCCGCGGGCCATGTCGTCGGGCGTGGTGAACGCCGCGGTGAGCATGATGATCGGGATCGCGCGCGTCTCGGGGCGGCGCTTCAGCTCGCCGCAGAGATCGCGACCGTCGGCGCCGGGTAGGCCGACGTCGAGGACGAGGAGATCCGGCGGGTGCGCCCGCACGAGCTCCCGCGCCTCCTCGGCGCTGCCGGCCTCGTCGACGTCGTGGCCGTCGCCGCGCAGCAGGAGGCGCACGAGCTTCCGCAGCGCGACGTCGTCGTCCACCACCAGCACTCGGGCCAAGCCGCCGCTCCCTGCAGAGGATGCAGGGACAGGAACGCGCGAGGGCGGCGCGGCCCTTCGGCCCGCGCCGCCCACACGCGACCACATCGCCGCCTACGCCGCCTGCGACGCCGCCGGCGGCGCCTCCAGCTCGAGCGAGACCGCCGCCGCGTGGATGGTCGAGGCGATCCGGACCGCGTCCATCACGTGGTCCTCGGTGAGGCCGCCGTCGATCACCACCTTCTCGTGGGAGCGCACGCACGCCTCGCAGCCGTTCACCGCCGAGACCGCGAGCGAGAACAGCTCGAGGTCCACCTTGCTGGTCGTCGGCTGCACCAGCCGGTTCATCCGCAGCCGCGCGGCGCGGCTCTCGTACGACGCCTTCCCGATCATGTGGCGGAACCGGTAGAAGACGTTGTTCATCGCCATCAGCGCCGCGGCCGCCTTCGCGTCCTCGATCACCGCTTCGGTCACCTCGGTCCGCGCCGCGGCGAGCACCGCGTCCCGGAGCTTCTCGTTCCGGGCCGCGTAGGCCGTGGCGAGCGCCACGCCCCAGCGCTGCGCCGGCGTGAGCACGCCGGGCTGGAGCACCGCCTGCAGGTTCAGCTTCACGTCGCGCGCGGCGTCCGGGAGGGACCCGCGGAGCGTCTCGAGGGCCTCCATCACGCGGCCTCGAGCGTCTTCTCGCCCTGCTTCCAGTTGCACGGGCAGAGCTCGTCGGTCTGGAGGGCGTCGAGCACCCGGAGCACCTCGTCGACGTTGCGGCCGACGCTGAGGTCGGTGACCGAGACGAAGCGGATGATCCCCAGCGGGTCGACGATGAAGGTGGCGCGGTTGGCGACGCCCTCGTCCTTGTGGAGGATCCCGAGCGCCTGCGACAGCTCGCGCTTCACGTCGGCGAGCATCGGGTACGGGAGGCCGCGGAGGTCCGGGTGGTCCTTCCGCCAGGCGAGGTGCACGAACTCGGTGTCGATCGAGAAGCCGAGGACCTGCGCGTCGCGGTCCTTGAAGTCGGGCGTGCGCTTCCCGAACTCCGCGATCTCGGTCGGGCAGACGAAGGTGAAGTCCTTCGGCCAGGCGAAGACGACGAGCCACTTGCCCGGGTGGCTCTTGTCCGTCACCTGCTCGAACTCCTTGCCCTTCTCGAGGGAGACGACGGCCTTGAGGTCGAAGGAGGGGAAACGATCGCCGATGGTCAGCATTGCGGTGCTCCTTGGGTTGGGTGCTGCGGGTGGGTGGATCGTCGAACTTTCGAACGGGTAGATGTTTGGACTTCGTCTAAGTTGCGCGGCAAAAAAAAGCGCAGGGCCTCCGGCCGTCTAGCCCTTGGCGGCCCTGGTGCGGCGGCCCCGCATCACCACCTGCCACTCCCGGAGCTCGAAGCCCGGGAGCTCCTCGATCTTCGCGACCTGAACCGCGCTCCAGGGCACGTCGTGGATGCGCCCGGTGACGTCGTCGACGAAGTGGTGGTGCGGCTCGGTCTTCGGGTCGAAGACCACCTTGCCCTCGGCGAGGACGAGCGCCTTGAGCAGCCCCTTCTCCACGAAGAGGTGGAGCGTGTTGTAGACGGTCGCCCGCGAGATCATCGGGAAGCGCGCGCGGACCTTGGCGAAGACCTGGTCCGCCGAGGGGTGCGCGTCGGTGTCGAGGACGAACGACGCCACCGCCACCCGCTGCGCGGAGGGCTTCACGTCGTGCTTCCTGAGCTGCTCGACCACGTCCATGCGAATTAGACTAAGTCCAGGGCTGCCGCTCCGCAACGTCAGCTGGCGTCGGGCGACGACGGCGGGGCCTCGGGCGGCGGCTCCACGGCCGGCGCCGGGGCCGGCGGCGGGGCGACCTGCTCGTGGGCGGCGTCGGTGAGCCAGAGCGCG
>CAZDGH010000112.1:0-12461 GCA_964504805.1 uncultured Myxococcales bacterium
CGCGGACGCGACGCCTGCGGCGGCGCCGCCCGCCGCAGCTGCGCCGGCCCCGTCGCCGCCGGCTCCGGCCGCGACGGCCCCGGCCGTGGCCGCGTCCCCACCGGCCCCGGCTGCGCCGGCCGTGTCGAAGCCCCGCCTGCCGGCGACGCACAAGGCCCCGAGCCTGAAGGAGCTCGTGCGCGCCCTCCGCATCGTGGAGTCGGAGGTCGTGCAGCGCGGGAGGGTCCCGCAGGCCGTGGCCACCGACGTCACCGCGCCGCTCGCCGAGGAGCTCGCCGCGGGCTTCTCGCCAGGCCACACCATCGAGATCTACCCCGCGGCCACCTACTACCTGATCGTCCAGGAGGCCGCCGCCGGCCGCGGCCGGAGCGAGATCGCGGCGACGCTCACGCGCGCGCACAAGGACCGGACCCTGCTCCGGTACGGGCCGAAGTAGCCGGCGAGCCAGCCGACGCGCGGCGATCGCTTCCAGGGGGCGGTCGGGGGCCGGCGTGTGCCCTGGGACCCGCTGCAAACCGGAGAGGTGGACCGTGATCGAACATCGATTCGCAGCCATGGCAGGCGCGGTGGCGCTGCTCGCCGGCGTGCCCGTCGCGGCCAGGGCTCAGGACGCGGCCGCTCCCGCCGAGGCGCCGGAGGAGAACCTCCTCGCCGCGCCCGAGGAGAGCCCCGCGGAGGAGGAGCGTGGGCGCGCCACGCTGGCCGGCGCCGCGGAGGAGAGCGAGCAGAGCTTCGGCGCCACCCTCGACGCGCTCGGCGTGGAGCCGACCTGGTCCGGCTATGGCGACCTCGTCGGCTCGATCGACGAGGAGGGCGAGGGCACGTTCGACCAGACGCACTTCAACCCGATCATCGGCGCCCGGCTGGGGAAGTCGGCCCGCGCCGAGCTCGAGCTGGAGATCGAGCACGGCGGGGAGGAGTTCAAGGCCGAGTATGCGTTCTTCGAGCTCGAGCTCGCGGAGCCGCTCTCCCTCCGCGCCGGGAAGTTCCTGATCCCGATCGGCCACTTCAACGACGTCCTCCACCCGTCCTTCCGCTGGAGCCAGATCAGCCGGCCCTCGATGTTCCGCGAGGTGGTCCCGGCGGTCTGGTCCGACGTCGGCGTCGAGGCGTTCGGCCGGGTCCGGCTCGGCGCCAGCGCGTCGTTCGCCTACGCCGCCTACGTCGTGAACGGGCTCGGCATGCGGGAGGGGCTCGAGCTCACGGCCCAGGAGGAGCCGGTGCGCAAGCTCCGCGACACCTTCGTCGACACGAACGCGGACAAGGGCCTCGGCTCGCGCGTCGGCCTGCGGCTCTTCCAGGGCGGGCCCGCGGAGGTGGAGGCGGCGTTCTCGGGCTACACGGGCGCGATCGACGCCGACGGCGCCTTGCGCCTCACCATCCTCGACGCCGATCTGGCCCTGAAGCTCGGCGATCTGATCCTCCGCGGCGAGGTCGCGCAGTCGTACCTCGGCACCGACGACGCGCCGCTCGAGCCGTTCGAGCGGGGCTCCTACGTGCAGCTCGGCTACCAGCTCGGCAAGGTCAAGGCCGCGCTGCGCTGGGACAACACCCTGCAGAAGCCCGCCCTCGGCCCGGCGACGATCGAGAACCAGCTCGTGCCCAGCCTGCTCTTCGCGCCGGAGCCGGTCTGGAGCGTCCGCGCCGAGGCGAGGCTCCCCTTCGATCGCGACGGAAACCCTGGCGATCGGAGCTACGCGGCGATGGTGGCGTTCATGTTCTGACCGGCCCTGGTAGGTTCCGGCCCATGGCCGCGCCACGACAGAGCACCGAGGAGCGCCGCGAGCAGATCGTCGAGGCGGCGCTCCGGATCATCTCCACCAAGGGCGTGCACAAGCTCACCGCGATGGAGATCGGCCGCGAGGTCGGCATCGCCGACGGCACGGTCTTCCGGCACTTCGCCGACAAGGCGGCGATCGTGCTCGGCGCGATCGACCACCTGAAGAGCCTGCTCTTCGCGCAGTTCCCGCCGGAGGACCCCGACCCGCTGGCGCGGCTGCGGAAGCTGTTCGTGAGCCGGCTCGAGCTGGTGCGCCGCCACCCGGGCGTCTTCCGGCTCGCGTTCAGCGACCGGCTCGAGGAGGCCGCGGGCGCGGCGGGCGCGGCGCGGGTGCGCGCGATGGTGGCCCGCTCGCAGACGTTCGTCCGCGACTGCCTCGAGGAGGCGCAGCGGCAGGGCACCATCGACCCGGCGCTCTCGCCGGCGGTGCTCACCTGGGTGGTGATGGGGACGATGCAGATGGCGGCGTTCGCCGAGAAGGGGAACGGCAAGGAGCCGCTGCCGGATCCCGAGACGGCCTGGCGGACCCTGGAGACGCTCCTGCTCTCGACCAAGGCGAAGTAGCGCCGGCGCGGACGCCGCCGGACCGCCGCGGCGTCCTGCCGCAGTTGCAAGTAAACACTTGCTTGCATAGACTCGGGGTCGATCGGAGAGCCCCGATGCGACGACTCGACCTCCTGCTGCTGGCCTCCCTCCTCGCCGCACCCGCCGCCGCGCGGGCCGGGGCGATCGAGCTGGATCTCCCCGCCGCGCTCGACCGCGCCCGCGCCCACAGCCGCACGCTGAAGGACCGGACGGACGAGCTCGATGCCTCGGCCCACCGGCGCAAGGAGGCCTGGGGCCGCGTCGGCCCGAAGCTCTCGCTCTCGGCCCGCTACAGCCGCCTGAGCTACGTGGAGCCGGCGACGATCGAGCTGCCGTTCGCGCTGCCCGGCCAGCCGCCGCCCGAGCCGATCACGCTCGGCGAGCCGGTCGAGGACCAGTACGCGCTCCGGCTCCAGGTCGACCAGCCGCTCTTCACCGGGTTCGCGCTCTCGGGCGCGATCGAGGCCGCCGGCCAGGGCGAGGCCGCCGCCCGCGAGCGGCTCCGGCTCTCCGAGGAGGAGCTGCGGGTCCGGGTCGAGGAGGCGTACCTCGCGCTCCTCCGGGCGCGGCAGCTCCACGAGGTCGCCTCCGAGTCGGCCCGCCTCCTCGAGCGGCACCTCGCCGACGGCGCCCGGCGTCTCGAGTCCGGGGTCTCGACCCAGGCCGAGCTCGCGCGGACGAAGGCGCGGCTCGCGACGGCGCGGCTCAACCACGTGCAGACCGGCAGCGCCATCGAGCTCGCGCAGGCCTCGCTCGTCTCGCTCCTCGGCCTCCCGGAGGGGACGGAGGTCGTGGTCGCGGAGCTCGCGCCCGAGGAGGCGCCGGTCGAGGACGCCGCCGCGCTCGAGGCGCGCGCGCTGGCGAAGCGGCCCGAGCTGGCGATCGCCGCCGCGGTCGCCTCCGCGAAGGAGGCCCAGCGCGACGTCGCCGGCGCCGGCCTCTGGCCGCAGCTCGTCCTCCGCGCCGGGTACTCGTACGACCGGCCCAACGCCCGCTACTTCCCGCCCCAGGATCGCTTCGACCCGAGCTGGGACGTCTCGGCGATCCTCGGCTGGACGCTCTGGGACTGGGGCACGAGCTGGCACGCGCGGCAGGCCGCCGGCCTCGAGGCGGCGGTGGCCGCGCGCGCAGTGGAGGAGCTCCGCGACGCGGTCCGGCTCGACGTCGAGCGGCGCCGGGCCGAGGTGGTGGCGATCCCGGCGCGGCTCGCCGCCGCCGAGGAGGCGGTCGTCGCCGCGGAGGTCGCGCTGAAGCGCGCCCAGGAGCTCTGCGCCGCGGGCGCCGCCTCCTGCACCGTCGTCCTCGACGCCGAGTCCGAGCTCACCCGCGCCCGCGCCGACCGCGTCCAGGCGCGCGCGGAGGCCCGCCTCGCCCAGACCCTGCTTCGCCGCGCCACCGGAGGTGAGCCATGAGCCTCGTCCCGTCCCGCACCGTCGTCCTCGCCCTCGTGCCCACCCTCGCCGCGCTGGCGGGATGCAGCCGTCCGCCGCCGTCGCCGACCGCGCCGCGCGCCGTGCGCGTCGCCACCGTCGCGCCGCGGGAGCTCGGGAGCGCCAGCCGCTACGCCGGCTCGCTCGAGCCGTGGGAGCGGATCGACCTCGCCTTCGGGGTGCCGGGGAAGGTGCGCGCCGTCGCCGAGGTGGAGGAGGACGGCCGGACGCGCCCGATCCAGGAGGGCGACACGGTGCGGAAGGGCCAGGTCCTCGCCACCCTCGACGACGACGACCTCCGCGTGCAGGCGCGCGCCGCCGCCGCCGCGGTGCAGAGCGCGGAGGCGCAGGAGAAGGCCGCCGCCACCGCGTACGCGCAGGCGAAGGTCGAGGTCGAGCGCGCCCGCTCCCTCCACGCCGGTGGCACCATCCCCAAGGCGGAGCTCGACCGCGCCGAGGCCGCGTTCGCCGCGGCCGGGTCGGGCCTCGACGGCGCCAGGGGGCAGCGCCTCGGCCGGGCCGAGCAGCTCGCCCTGGCGCGCAGCACCGTGGCCGACACGCGCCTCGTCAGCACCATCGACGGCGTGCTCGCGCGCCGGCTGGTGGACGCCGGCGAGTCGGTCGGGCCCGGAACGCCGGCGTTCACGGTCATCGACGACGCCCGGATGCGCGTCGTCTTCGGCGTGCCGGGGACGCAGGTCGCGTCGATGAAGCTCGGCCGCAAGGTGCCGGTGCGCGTCGACGGGCTCGGCGGCGAGGCGGTCGTCGGCACCATCGCCAAGGTGCTGCCGGTCGCCGATCCGCAGCTGCGCTCGTTCTCGGTCGAGGTGGTGATCCCGAACGACGGCGGCCTCCTCCGCTCGGGCATGGTGGCGAGCGTCGCCGTCGGCGCCGAGGCGGGAGCGCCGGTGAGCCTGGTGCCGCTCGAGGCGATCGTGCGTCCGCCCGGCGGCGACGGCTTCGCCGCCTGGGTCGTCGGGGCCGGCGACGCCGTCACCCTCCGCACCCTGGAGGTCGGCGACCTGCACGGCAACGACGTGGTCGTGGTGAGCGGCCTCGCCACCGGCGACCGCGTCGTCACCCAGGGCGCGCAGCTCCTCCGCGAAGGCGAGCCGGTCGCGGTGCTGCCGTGAACCTCGCGCGCCTCTTCGTCGAGAAGCGGCAGATCGCCTGGGTGGCGCTGGTGGCCACCCTGGCGTGGGGCGTCTTCGCCTACCTGCGCATGCCGCAGCGCAAGGACCCCGAGGTGGTGATCAAGACCGCGGTGGTCTCCGTGGCGTGGCCCGGCGCCGAGGCGGTCGACGTCGAGAACCTGGTGACGAGGCCGATCGAGCTCGTCGCCGGGCAGATCGCCCGCGTCGACAAGGTCACCTCCACCACCCGCACCGGGAGCTCCACCGTCTTCGTCACCCTCGAGGACACGGTGAAGCGCTCGGACCTCGAGCCCGCCTGGGCGGACCTGCGCGCGCGGCTCGACCTGCTCGCGCTCCCGCCCGGCGCGACTCCGCCGATGCTCAACACCCGGTTCGGCGACACCGCCACGGTCACCTACAGCGTCGCCAGCCCGCCGGTGAGCGAGGTGGAGCTCGACGTCCGCGCGGCCTCGATCCGCCGGGCGATCGAGGCCCACCGCGCCGGGCTGCCCCCGGGCGCGCGGCGGGCGACCACGGTGTTCGTCCCCGCCGACGGCGTCTCCCGCGAGACCGTGGCCCGCGCCGCCGACCGCTGGCTCGCCCGTGGACAGGAGCTCGGCGCGCTCGCGCACGGCGCGATCCTGTGGGGCGGCAGCTTCGTCGCCCTCGACTACGAGCTCCTCGACGAGGGCGCCGCGAAGCGGCTCGCCGAGGCCTTCTGGGACGAGGAGCTCGGCGGCGAGCTGCCGCACCCCGACGTCTGGGGGCCGATCGAGCTCCGCGATCCCGCCGAGGTCCGCGAGCGCCTCGCCGCCGCCGCGGGCGACCGCTACTCGTACCGGGAGCTCGACGAGATCACCACGCGGCTGCGCGACGAGATCGCCCGGCTCCCCGAGGTCGGCCGGGTCGACCGCCACGGCGTCGTGCCCGAGAAGATCTACCTGCTCTACTCGCAGGAGAAGCTCGCCTCCCTCGGCCTCCACCCGCGGCAGATCGGCGAGGCGCTGCGGGCCCACAACGTCGAGGTGCCCGCCGGCGCGGTGAGCACGAAGCAGCAGCGGATCCTGGTGGCGCCGTCGGGCGCCTACGCCCAGACCGAGGAGCTCCTCGACACGGTGGTGGCGACCACGAAGAGCGGGGCGCCGCTCTACGTGCGCGACGTGGTCGAGGTGCACCGCACCTACGAGACGCCGATCTCCGACGCGAGCTGGCTCACCTGGCGCGACGAGGAGGGGCGCTTCCACCGGACCCGCTCCATCGCGCTCGCGGTCCAGGCGCGCAGCGGCGTGCAGGCGGTGAAGGTCGGCGAGCAGCTCGACGCGCTGATGGCGCGGGTGTCCGGCGAGCTGCCGCCCGACCTGGTGATCGCCAAGACCAGCGACCAGCCGGAGCTCGTCAGCCACAAGATCTCCGAGTTCACGCGGAGCCTCGCCGAGGCGATCGCCATCGTCATCGCCATCGCCCTCCTCTTCATGGAGCGGCGCAGCGCGCTGCTGGTGGCGGCGAGCATCCCGCTCACCCTGGCGCTGACCTTCGGCTTCATGGACCTGCTCGGCCTCGACCTGCAGCAGGTCTCGATCGCCTCGCTGATCATCGCGCTCGGGCTCCTGGTCGACGACCCGGTGATCGCCAGCGACGCCATCAACCGGGAGATCGCCTCGGGCGTCCCGCGGCGCCGCGCCGCGTGGCAGGGCCCGACGAAGCTCGCCAAGGCGATCCTCTTCGCCACCATCACCAACGTCGTCGCCTTCGCGCCGCTCCTGCTGGTGAAGGGGACGATGGGCGAGTTCATCTACTCGCTGCCGATGGTGGTCTCGCTGTCGCTGGTGGCGAGCCGCATCGTCTCGATGACCTTCATGCCGATGCTCGGCTACTACCTGCTCCGCGGGCAGAAGGGCTACGAGGCGGCGCTCGAGGGCGAGGGGCGCGGCGCGGCGCTGGCGCGGAAGTACAACGCGGTGACCGAGTGGATGCTCGATCACAAGGCGAAGAGCTTCCTGGGCTTCCTCGCCTTCCTGGTGATCGGCCTCGCCCCGGCGGCGCTCATCCGCACCCAGTTCTTCCCCGAGGAGGCGATGAGCCGCTTCTACGTCCACGTCCGCCTGCCCGAGGGCTCGGACGTGCGGGCGACGGAGCGCATCGCCGAGGAGGCGCGGCAGGCGCTGCTCCGCACCGAGGGCGAGCGGCTCGAGCGGATCACCAGCTTCGTCGGCAACGGCGGCCCGCGCTGGTGGAGCAACGTCAGCCCCGAGCCGAAGAACCCGGCCTACGCGCTGATGATCGTGCAGACCCTCGAGCCCGAGCAGTCGATGCCGATGATCGCGCGGCTGCAGCGCACGCTCCGCGCCGAGGTGCCCGGCGCGCGGTTCGAGGTCTACCGGATCTCGTCGGGCCGGCCGGCGGTGACGCCGGTGGAGATCCGCGTCTCCGGCCCCGACGAGGCCACGCTCCGCCGCCTCTCCGAGGAGGTGAAGGGGGTGCTCCGCGCGCTGCCGCAGACCGCCGACGTGACGGACGACTGGGGCGCCGAGACGCTGAAGCTCACCCTCGACGTCGACGACGCCCGCGCCGCCGCCGCCGGCGTCACCCACGCCGACGTCGCGACCTCGTCGCTGCTGGCGCTCTCCGGGAGCACCGTCACCCGGCTCCGGGAGCGCGATCGGCTCGTCGACGTGGTGCTCCGCCTCCGGCCGGCCGAGCGCGGCACCGCGTCGCGGCTGCGCGACCTCTACGTCTGGAGCGGGCGCAGCGGGAAGGCGGTCCCCGTCGAGCAGCTCGCCAGCCAGGGACGCGCCTTCGGGCCGCAGAAGCTCGTCCGCTACAACCAGGAGCGCACCATCACCGTCGGCGCGATCCCGAAGGACGGCGAGCTCGCCTCGGTGGTCCTCGCCGCGGCGAAGGAGCCGCTGGCGAAGGTCCGGCTGCCCCCCGGCTACCGGTTCGAGATCGGCGGCGAGGAGGAGCAGCAGGCCAAGGCCTTCGGCGCGGTGAGCATCGCCCTGAAGGTCTCGGTGGCGCTCATCTTCCTGGTGCTGGTCTGGCAGTTCGCCCACTTCTTCAAGCCGTTCATCGTCTTCGCGGCGATCCCGTTCGGCCTCGTCGGCGTGGTGCTCGGGCTCACCGCCACCGGGACGAACTTCGGCTTCATGGCCTTCCTCGGCGTCGCCAGCCTCATCGGCGTCATCGTCAGCCACATCATCGTCCTCTTCGACTTCATCGAGGAGGCGCGCGAGCACGGCGTCGGGCTGCACCGGGCGGTGATCGACGCCGGGCTGGTGCGGCTCCGGCCGGTGCTCGTCACCGTGCTCGCCACGGTGGGCGGCCTCGTCCCGCTGGCGATCGAGGGCGGCCCGATGTGGCGGCAGCTCGTCTACGTGCAGATCGGCGGCCTGCTCCTCGCCACGGTGGTGACCAAGGGCGTGGTGCCGCTGCTCTACGTGGTCTTCGTCGAGACCTTCAAGGTCGTGGAGTGGAAGCCGGACGAGGTGGATCCGGAGGACGCGAAGGTCGCGGCGCTCCGCGAACATTCCGTCACGGAGCCGTCGAACGCGGAGCACGGCGCGGCGGGAGGCTGAGCGGGTCGAAGGAACTCGAACCCGCATCGGAGAACCTCCATGACCGCTCCCCGTCCCCGCCCCGCGAACGGCCGCCTCGCCGTCCTCCTCCCCGGCCTCGGCGCCGTCTCCACCACCTTCGTCGCAGGCGTCGAGCTCGCCAGGCGCGGCCTCGGCGAGCCCATCGGATCGGTCACCCAGCTGGGCACGCTGAGGCTCGGCAAGCGCACCGACGGCCGCGTCGAGCGGATCTCGCGGGTCGTCCCCCTGGCGCAGCTCGGCGATCTCGTCTTCGGCGCCTGGGACATCGTCTCCGAGGACGCGCTCCAGGTCGCGAGGCGCTCCGGCGTCCTCGGCGCCGAGGTGCTGGCGCCGGTGGCCGACGCGCTCGAGCGGCTGAAGCCGCGGCCGGGCGCCCACGACCCCGAGGCCGTCCGGCGCATCGACGCGAACCACGCGATGCAGGCGAGGGGGCACCGCGAGAAGATCGAGGCGCTGCGCGCCGACATCCGCGGCTTCATGAAGGAGCTCGGGGCGGACCGCGCGGTGATGATCCACTGCACGTCGACCGAGACCTACCGGCCCGCCCACGAGCAGGTCTCGTCCCTGGCGGAGCTCGAGAAGGCGCTCGACCAGGACCACCCCGGCATCAACCCGGCCCTGCTCTACGCCTACGCCGCGCTGCAGGAGGGCGTGCCGTTCGCGAACGCGACGCCGAACCAGGCCGTCGACACCCCGGCGCTCGTCGAGCTGTCGCGGAAGGTCGGCGTGCCGGTGGCGGGCCGCGACCTGAAGACCGGCCAGACGATGCTCAAGACGGTGATCGCGCCCGCCCTCGAGGCGCGGATGCTCGGCGTCCAGGGCTGGTTCTCCACCAACATCCTCGGCAACCGCGACGGCGAGGTGCTCGACGACCCGCAGGCCTTCCGCGCCAAGGAGGTCACCAAGACCGGCGTGCTCGACGCCATCCTGAAGCCGGAGCTCTACCCGCAGCTCTACGGCGACATCTCGCACAAGGTGTCGATCCACTACTACCCGCCGCGCGGCGACGCCAAGGAGGGCTGGGACAACATCGACATCTTCGGCTGGCTCGGGCTGCCGATGCAGATCAAGGTCAACTTCCTCTGCCGCGACTCGATCCTCGCCGCGCCGCTCGTCCTCGATCTCGCGCTCCTCCTCGATCTCGCCCGGCGGCTCGACTGGCGCGGGCCGCAGGAGTGGCTGTCCTTCTTCTTCAAGAGCCCGATGGCGGCGGAGGGGCTCCGGCCCGAGCACGACCTCTTCGTCCAGCAAACGAAGCTGAAGAACACCCTGCGGGTGATCGCCGGTGAGGAGCCGCTCACGCACCTCGGCCTCGACTACTACGGCGCCGACCTCCCCCTCCCGAACCGGTAGCCCGCGATGACGCCGGCCGAAGTCGTCGAGCTCGTCCTCTCGGGGCTGCGCGGAGAGCTGTCTCCGCGCGGCCGCATCCTCACCGCGCTCGCGCCGGCCCTCGCGGCCACGGCGTACTTCGTCGGCGGGCTCGCGGTGTTCTCGATCCGCTGCGCGCTCCGCGGCCTGCCGCAGGACGCGGAGACGCGCACGCGGGGCAAGAGCTTGCTGGTCGGGTTCTTCCTGCGGCACTACTTCTTCTGGCTCGTCGAGCCGTTCTGGCGGCTGCTCCTCCGGACCGGGCTGCCCGCGAACGCGATCACCGCGCTCTCGGCGCTGCTCGCCGTCGCCGCGGCGGTGGCGGTGGCGGCCGGTCGCTTCGGCCTCGGCGGGTGGCTGTTCCTCGTCTCGGGGATGCTCGACACCTTCGACGGGCGCCTCGCCCGCGCCCGCGGCGAGGCGAGCCCCGCCGGCAGCGCGCTCGACTCGGTGCTCGACCGCTACTCGGACGGCGTCTACCTGGTCGGTCTCGGCTGGTACTACCGCGAGAGCGGCGTGCTCCTCGCGGTGCTGGTGGCCCTCGTCGGCACCTCGATCGTGCCGTACGTGCGGGCCAAGGCGGAGTCGCTCGGAGTGCCGCTCCGCGGCGGCGTCATGCAGCGGGTGGAGCGGGTGCTCTTCCTGGGCGGGACGGTGGCGCTGAGCCCGGTGCTCGAGGCCATCGTCGACCCGACGAACCCGCACCCGGCGCACTGGCTGGCCGTCGGCGGCCTCGCCGTCGTGGCGGTGCTCTCGAACGTCACCTCCGTGACCCGGCTCGTCGAGCTGCTCCGGGCGCTCCTCCCGGCGGCGGCGCCGGGCCGGCGGCGCGTCCTCGCGGAGCTCACCTGGAACGGCCTCGCGGCGCTCGCGGCGACCGGCGCCGACTTCGCGCTGGTGCTCGCGCTCGTCCGCGTCGCGCGCCTCGACGGCGCGCTGGCGACCGCCGTCGGCTGCGTGCTCGGCGCCGGGGTGAACTTCGCGCTCAACCGGGCGATCACCTTCCGGAGCCGGGGCGCGATCGGCGGCGAGGCCGGGCGCTACGGGCTCGTCTCGGCGACGAGCGCGCTCCTGAACGCGGGCGGCGTGGCGCTGCTCGCCTCGCTGCCCGCGCTCGGCTTCGGCGCCGGCTGGTGGCTCGTGCGCGGCGCGGTGTGGCTGCTCTGGAGCTACCCGCTGCAGCGGGGCTACGTCTTCGCGCCGAGGCCGGAGGCGGGGGCGGCCGGCGCGCCTTCGCTCGAGGCGCCCCGCGCCCCGGGCGCCGCGACGCTGCTCGCGATCGCGCTGGTGGGGGCGCCGGGGATCGCGCGGGCCGCGCCGCTGCTCCGTCCGGCGCTGCTGCCCGCCGACACCTACGGCGAGTCGTACTCGTTCATGGCCGACCTCGCCGACGGCACCTACGTGCAGGTGCAGCTCTCGCTCACGAACCTCGGGCCGGGGTCGGAGAACGGGATCTGCCGCGCCCTGGTGGTGCCGCCGTCCGGCAAGGCGTGGGCGGACGACGAGCGGCTCGGGTCCGACGACTGGGGCCACGAGGCGGGCGCCGACGGCGCGGAGCGGCTCCACCTCGGCGCGTGCTCGGTCCGCGCCACCGCCGCCGAGACCGTGGTCGAGGCGCGGCTCGACGACGGCCTGGTGCGGCTCACCTACGCGGCGCCGCTCCGGCCCGAGACCCCGCCGGACGCCGTGCTCCGGGTGGCAGGGGCGAAGCACCGCACCGAGGTGCTCCTCGCGTCCGCGCCGGTCGTCGCGCAGCTCACCGTCCCGGGCCGCCCGGCCCGCGAGCAGCCCGGCGCCGGCTACGCCGACCACTCGCGCTCCGACGTCCCGCCGAAGGACCTCGCCGTACGCTGGGTGCGCTTCCGCGCCGTCGGCGGCAAGACCCGGACGCTCGTCCTCGGCCGCGAGGGCGCCGACGGCTTCCGGCCGGTGTGGCGGAGGGCCGAGGGCGCCTACCGGAGCGGCGGCGCGTTCACGCTCCGGCAGTCGGGCGAGGGCGCCGGCCTCGCCTTCGAGGCCGCCTTCCGCGGCGACGCCGGCACCTTCACGCTGCGCTCGCGGCGGCTCCTCCACCGCCACGCGCCGATCGAGGAGCTCGGGCTGTTCGGGAACGTCGTGCGTCCGTTCACCGGCTCGCCGGTGACCTACACGCTCCGCGCCGTGCTGGCGGAGGAGGGGAAGCCCGACGTCCCCGGCATCCTCGAGGTCTCGCTCCAGGAATGAGCGCGCCGGGCCTCCTCGCGCGCTTCGAGGCGCTCCTCGGGCGCCTGGCGGTGCTCGGCCACCGGCACCCGCTGGTCGCGCTCTCGCTCGCCGTCTCGCTCTCGGCCGGCGGCGGGCTCGCCGCCCGCGGGATCCGGCTCGACGCCGATCTCGCCGCGCTCCTGCCGCCGTCGTTCGAGAGCGTGCGCGGGCTCGAGCTCCTGAAGGAGCGCTTCGGCGGGATCGGCTACGTGGTGGTGGTCGGCAAGGGCGGCGACCCGGCGTCGCGGCGCAGGTTCGCCGACGAGCTCGCGCCGAAGCTCGAGGAGCTGCCGGAGATCCGCTGGGTCGAGCACCGCCGCGC
>CAZDGH010000112.1:12471-14744 GCA_964504805.1 uncultured Myxococcales bacterium
GCGAGGAGCTTCTTCGAGGAGCGCGCGCTCTACTTCCTCGAGCTCGAGGACCTCGAGGAGGTCGAGCGCCGGATCGCCGCCCGCGAGAAGTGGGAGCGCCGGAAGCGGAACCCGCTCTACGTCTCGCTCGAGGACGACGCGCCGCCGCCGCTCGACCTCCGGGACCTCGAGGCGAAGTACGCGGGCGGCGCCAGCCGGCGCCTCGCCGGCGAGGGCGACGACCACTACGCCGACGACGCGGCGGGCCTCGTCGTCCTCCTCGCCAAGCCGCGGGGCCACTCGAGCGACCTCGCCTACGCGCGCCGGCTCGTCGACTCCGTCGGCAGCCTGCTCGCGGCGCAGGACCTCGGCGCCTACGGCCCCGGCTTCGAGGTCGCGCTCACCGGCACCTTCCAGAAGAAGCTCGACCAGCAGGCGCAGCTCGGCCGCGACGTGGCGACGGCGTCGGCGCTCGCGCTCGCGCTGATGCTCGGCTACCTGCTCTTCCACTTCCGCGGGCCGCTCGGCGTGCTCCTGGTGCTGCTCCCCACCGGGGCCGGCGTCGCCTGGACGTACGGCCTCGTCGGCGCCGGCTGGGGATCGCTGAACCTGCTCACCGGCTTCCTCGGCGCGATCCTCGGCGGCCTCGGCCTCGAGCACGGCATCCACCTCGTCGGCCGCTACCGGGCGCTCCGGGCCGAGGGCGCCTCCTCCGAGGAGGCCGTGCGCACCGCGTTCGCGACGACCGGCGCGTCGGCCGCGGTCTCCGCCCTGGTGGCGGCGCTCACGTTCCTGAGCCTCGCCGTCTCCGAGCTCCGCGCCTTCCGCGAGTTCGGCGTGATCGCGGCGCTCGGGATGGTGGTGGTCGTCGTCGCCTACCTCGCGGTGCTGCCCGCGGCGCTCGGGGTCGCGAGCCGCCTCGGCTGGCGGCCGCGCGCGGCGGCGGCGATCCGCGCCGACCGATCCGAGCTCGCGAGCCTCCTCGCGCGCCGGCCGCGCGCGATCGCGGCCGGCTCGGCGCTGCTGCTCGCGGCGTCGCTGCTCGGGCTCCCGCACACCCGCTTCGACCTCGACTTCGCCGCCCTCGAGGACGGGTCGCTCCCCTCGTTCGTCCTCGACCGCCAAGTGAACCGGATCCTCGGCTACTCGCAGACGCCGGTGGTGATGCTCGCCGAGCGGGAGGGCGACGAGGCGGAGATCGCCGCCGCGCTCCGGCGGCGGCAGGTGGCGCTCGGCGCGGCCTCCACCGTCGACTTCGTGGCCTCGCTCGACGACCTCGTCCCGGCGGAGCAGCCGGAGAAGCGGGCGGTGCTGGAGCGCCTGGCGAGGACGCTCGCGAAGGTCGACCGCGCCTCGCTCGGCGAGGGCGATCGCGGGCGCCTCGACGCGCTCCGGAGCGCCGCGGCGGCGGCGCCGTTCGGCCGCGGGGATCTCCCGGCCTCGGTGCGCCGCCAGCTCGAGGGCAGCTCCGCCGGGCACGGCGGCTTCGTCCTCGTCTTCCCGCGGGTGCGGCTCTCCGACGGGGAGAAGGTCCGCGAGCTCGCGAGGGAGGTCCGCAGCGTCGAGCTCGCCGACGGCCGGACGATCTCCGCGTCGGGCGAGGCGATGATCCTCGCCGACATCCTCGAGCTGGTGACCCGCGAGGCGCCGATCGTCCTCGGCGCGGCGGTCGGCTCGGTGCTGCTCGCGCTCTGGCTCACCCTCGGCTCGCTCCGGACGGCGGCGTCGTGCCTCTCGCCGACGGTGATCTCGGTGCTGGCGCTCGCCGGGGTGATGCCGGCCGTCGACCTCGACTTCAACTACCTCGACATCCTGGTGGTCCCGGTGCTCATCGGCGTCACCGTCGACGCGGCCGTGCACCTGCAGTCCCGGCTCGCGGAGGCGGGGAGCGAAGGCTTCGCCGCGAGCTACGCCGAGACCGGGCGGGCGATCGTCGGCGGCCTCGTCACCAGCGCCTTCGGCTTCGGCGCGATGCTCCTCGCCGATCACCCGGGGCTGGGCTCGATCGGCCGCCTCGCGACCGTGGGCTTCGCCGTGAACCTGCTGGTGATGCTCGTCGCCTTCCCGGCTTCGTACCTGTGGCTCCTCCGCGGCGCGCGGGCCGACGCGCCCGGCGGCGCCGATCGCTGAGCTCTTCCTCCGAGGCTCCCATGCGCGTGCTCCCCGTCCTCCTGCTCCTCCTCGCCCCCCTCGCCGCCGGCGCCGCGCCCGCGCCGTCCGCCGCGAAGCGCTCCGAGCGCTTCGTCGCCGCGGTCCAGGCGGTGAAGAGCGGGGCCGGCGCCGCGGCGAACGCC